>NZ_JBSHAQ010000003.1:0-300692 GCF_053611585.1 Streptomyces sp. NPDC054794
CCCGGGTGGGGGCTCCGCGGCGGGGTGCGGTGACATGCCATGCGCCCCGGGTCAGGTGATGCGGGTCAGCTTCGCGGCGAAGCCGGGCTCGGCGAGGTCCTTCTGCAGAGCCACCGGAACCCCCACGGCACCGCTCGAACCGTCACCCACGGTGAGCGTGCCCACCTTGGTGCCGGCCTTCGCGGTGTGCGGCACCTTGTCGGCGGTGAAGGAGAGCGTCACCTTCAGCCCGGCCCAGCCGACGGCCGGCAGGTCCTTGGTGAGGACCACCGGGGTGCGGCCGCCGAGCCCGTCGTCCACGTACCCGACGACATCGCCCTTCTTCAGGATCTTCGCCGACTTCAGCGAGCCCTGCGCGGCCCGGATCAGCTTGTCGCCCGCCTCCAGGACACCGCTGATGATGGTGTTGTCGGAGCCGCCGGCGGGCTGGCGCATCGCGGCACCGATGATGGTGCGCGTCTCGCCGTCGACCGTCTGCTTCGCCGCGAAGACGAGGTTGCCGAGGGCGGAGGTGGTGGTGCCGGTCTTGATGCCGACGACGTTGTTGTAGCCGACCAGCCGGTTGTAGTTGTTGCGCTTGTGGCCCTTGTAGTCGACGTACGACATCATCGCGGCGACCTCGCGGAACGCGGGCTGCTCCATCGCCTTCTTGGCCAGCTTGACCTGGTCCACGGCCGTGCTGACCGTCGAGTCCGTCAGACCCGAGGGGTCGGTGTACGTGGTGTTGGTCATGCCGAGCTTCTTGGCGGTGGCGTTCATCTTCGTCACGAACCCCTTCTCCGAACCCGAGTCCCAGCGGGCGAGCAGCCGGGCCACGTTGTTGGCGGAGGGCAACAGGATCGCCTGCAGGGCCTCGCGCTCGGAGATGCTGTCGCCGGCGGTGACCGGGACGGTGGACTCCTGGCCGGCGTCGGACTGCTCCTCGGCGGGCTTGTCGATCTTGATCTTCGGACCGTCCTCGCCGCTCTTGAGCGGGTGGTCGCGCAGGATCAGATACGCCGTCATGACCTTCGCGACGCTCGCGATCGGTACGGGCTTCTGGTCGCCGGAGGAGCCGAACGTGCCGATGCCCTGGACGTCGAGGGCGGCCTGGCCCTTGGCCGGCCACGGGATGTCGACCTTGCCGCCGTCGAAGGTGAAGCTGTCCTTCGCGGTCAGGTCGAGGGTGGGCTCGGGGAGCGGGCGCAGGTTCTGTACGACCGCAAAGACGATCGCCAGGAGCACGGCCACCGGGGTCCAGATCTTGACCCGGCGGACGAGCGTGCGGACCGGGGTCTCCGGCGGCGGGGGCGTGTTCGTCAGCTCGGCCAGCAGGTCCAGCGGCGGCTTGGGCGGCAGGGGCTGCTGGGTGGTGCGCTCGGGGCCGACCTGGGGGATGGCGGCGGTGGCGTCGGCGGCGGCCGGGGCGGGCCTGTTCCGGATCGCCTGGTCGTCAAGAGGCTTGAGGGCGACGAACTTGCTGGTGCGCTCGGGGTCGGACGGGGGTGCCTTCGGCGTGGACGCGGGGGGCTTCGGCGCCGGGGGCTTCTTGGTGTCGCCGAGCTTGAGCATGGTCGTCGGCTGGTCGACCTGGGGCTTGGGGCGTACGGCCTTGAAGACGGCGGTCGGCTGGTCGACGGCCTTGGCTCCGCCATCGGCCGCCGTGTTCCCACCCGAACCACCCGTGCGGGCCTCGTCGTCGGCCGCGGGCGGCCCCTGCGGGTCGTCCTCGCCGTCGGCGGCACGGGGGTCCGCGGCCGGCTTGCGGGTCGCGGTGTCCTTCGGTTCGGCGCGCTTCTCCGAAGAGGGGGGCGCGTCGGCGGTGGCGTCGGCCTTCGAGGCCTGGTCCTCGGCCTCAGCCTCGGCCTCGCCCCTGCCCTCGTCGGCCGGGGCGGCTTCGGCCTTCGAGGTCGAGTCCGCGTCGGCGGTGGCGTCGGCCTTCGGGGCCGGGTCCTCGGCCTCAGCCTCGGCCTCGTCCCTGCCCTCGTCGGTGTCGGCCGGGGCGGCTTCGGCGTTCGGGGCCTGGTCCTCGGGCCCGTTCTCGTCCTCGGCCTCGGCAGCTTCAGTCTTTTGGGTGGCGGCCTCGTCTGCCGTCGCGTCAGTCTTCGCCGCAGCGTCCGTGTCTGGAGCGGCGTCAGCCTTCGGCTCCGGGTCGTCGGCCGCGTCGGTCTTCGCGTCCGCATCGGCCTTCGCGGAGTCGTCGTCCGCCGTCTCGGCGTCGTCCTTCTCTTCCGTCTCCGGGGCGGCGTCGGCCTTCGCGTCGGCCTCCGGCTCTGCGGCCGACTTCGGGGAAGCGGTGGATTCCGAGGTGCCGTTTGCTTCTGCGTCGGCCTTCGAATCGACGGTGTCGTCCTCGGCGTTGGAGGCCGCCTCGCCCGCCTCGTCCGTGTCGGACTCCTCGCCGCCTTCGCCCGATCGCACCCACGCCGCCACCGCGGCGCGCAGGCGGGCGTCGTCCTTCGGGTCGGGGGAGTCGGTGTCGGCGGCGGCCGTCACCTCCCGTACCGAGAGGACCTTCGTCGCCGTGTCCGTGGTGCCGCCGGAGTCGGACTCACGGGCCACCGCGAGACGCGGGTCGCGTGCTTCGGGAACCGAACCCGCGCTCCCCGACGTCGGTTCTGCCGACGACTCGCGCTGCTTCGACCTGTCGGGGGACTCGCCCGCCACCGATGCCTCCTCCGTGCGCCACACGCCCACTCGTGCGCCCAATCGAAACGTGAACCCGCCGTTCGCACAAACGTCGTTCCGGCGCTGTCCGAACCATGTACCAGTGTCCTGTGTGCGGACCTGACCCAACCGGGTAGACGAGAACGACATACCTACTGGTTCCCTTACGAACCGGTCACGCACCCTCGACAGATGAATGTGAGAGGGGTCACCCTGTCATTCATCCACGCGGGGAGGCATGGATGGGCAGGAGCCGCAGAACAATTCCGGAGGAGCTTCTGCTGCTGGCACTGGACCCGGCCACGGGTACCACTGCACAGCCGCAGTCGCTCGACCTCGGTCTGGCCGGAGCACAGCTAGTGGAGCTGGCGCTGGCCGGACGGATAGCCCCAGATGGGGATCGTATCGCCGTGGTGGCGCCACGGCCGACAGGAGATCCGACGCTGGACTGCGCGTTGGAGTTGCTGCGAAGGCGCGGCGCTCCGGTGCGTGCTGTCCACTGGATCGGCGGGCCGCGTCTCGGGCTCCGCCAGACCTACCTCTCGCATCTGGAGCGGTGCGGCATGGTCGCCGCCGTGCCGGGTCAGATGTGCGGGGTATTGCCGACGACTCGCTACCAGGCGACGGACACCGAGATCAGCCGGGAGATCCGTGCCCGGCTGGATTCCGCGATCCGCACCGGCGTACCGCCGGACCCGCGGACCGCGGCGCTCGCCGCCCTGGCGCACGCGGTCGGCCTCGGCAAGCACCTGTACCCGGGCAATGAGGGTCGCTCCTCACGGTCCCGGTTGCGGGATCTGATCCGGCACGACCCGATGGGCGGTCTCGTGGCGCACGCCGTCATGGACGTCCAGAACGGTGTGGCGGCCCAGCCGCGCCGTACCCCGGCCACCGCCGGCCGCCCGGCCGGACCGGCGGCCAGGCCCGCACCGGAACCCGCTCGTGGCGTTCCGATGCAGCCGCGCCGCAGCTCCATGGCGCGTGCCGTGGTCCACTGAGCCGCGGTTCCACGGCAGCGCACACGCACGACAGCCGCACCCTCAGTCCCCAGACCCGGTACGGGAGCCGCTGGTCCGAGCGGGGTGGTGAGACCGAACGTCTCACCGCCCCGCTCGGCTGCTTGTGCCCGAACTGACGCGTACGCGCCGCATATCCACTGTTTCCCAGCGGTAGTAAGCACCTTGGTGGCAATCTGCTCAGCAGCAGATACGCAAAGTGCCAGTACAGGCAGGCAGCCGGAGGTGCACGTCCCGTGGCGTCCAATGTCAATCCCACCGTCAGGCGACGCCGCCTGGGCCAGGAGCTGCGCAGGCTCCGCGAGCTCAAGGGCATGACGGCCGAGGAAGTGGCGGAACGACTGCTGGTCTCGCAGTCGAAGATCAGTCGTCTGGAGAACGGCCGCAGGAGCATCAGCCAGCGCGACGTGCGCGACCTGTGCGGGGTGTACGAGGTCGAGGACCAGCGGGTCGTCGAGTCGCTGATGGAGATGGCCCGGGACTCGCGGCAGCAGGGCTGGTGGCACGCCTTCGGGGACATCCCCTACAGCGTCTACATCGGCCTGGAGACGGACGCGGAGTCGCTGCGCGTGTACGAACCCCAACTCGTCACCGGTCTGTTGCAGACCCGGGCGTACGCGGAGGCCCTGGTGCAGGGCGCGTTGCCGGAGACCTCGACGAACGACATCGACAAGCGCGTCCAGGTGCGGATGCGGCGACAGGAACGTATCACCGCCGAGCACAACCCGCTCCGGCTGTGGGTGGTGCTGGACGAGGCCGCGCTGCGCCGGATGGTGGGCAGCAGGCTGGTCATGCGTGAGCAACTCGAGCATCTGATCGAGATGTCCCAGCTGCCCCATGTCACCGTGCAGGTGCTGCCGTTCGAGGTGGGCGCGCATCCCGGGCTCAACGGGCAGTACGCGATCCTGGAGTTCGCCGACGCGGCCGACTCCAGCGTGGTGTACCTGGAGGGCGTCACCAGCGACCTCTATCTGGAGAAGGCGCATGACGTCCAGAAGTACGCGGTGATGTACGAGCACTTGCGGGCACAGTCCCTCAATGTGGACCAATCCCGTCAATTCATCGCCGATGCGGCCAAAGAGTACGCGCGCTGAGCGGTCGGCGAGTGAGGCGCCGGATCTTACACCGCAGGAACGCTCCACCGGAAGGCTCACCTGGAATATGCCATCCGGTTGAGTGAACGGCCGCTCCAGGAAGGGATGTTGCCGAGTAGCGTCGATCACGCCAACCGGTCGACAAGGTTGGCGTGAAACGCACTACAGCAACTCGCAACAGGAGTGGACATGGCACTGCTTCAGGGCGTCACGGAGACGTGGACGAAGTCCTCCTATTCCGCCGGTAACGGAGCGTGTGTGGAGGTCAAGTCGCCCGCCACCGTGGAACTCGCCGTCCGCGACTCCAAGGTCGCCGACGGTCCCGTCCTGGCCTTCCCCGCCGACGCGTGGAACGCCTTCGTGGCATCGGTCAAGGCCTAGGGGGCTCCCTGACCCTCGCCGACAGAGACCGGACAACCACACAACAACTGCACACGCACCACCCCAGTGCCCTCTCGACCAGCCCGCCGTCCTTGCCGAGAGGGCCCGTTTTTTCGGGGGCTCGGTTCGCCTCCGGGGCGACAAAGCCGGTGTCGGGAGGGCGATCGTGCACAGCCCCTCGGGCCTCCGCGTTCGCCCTCCCGGCGAATCCGGGTCCGGCGCTACTTCACAGGGAACGCCACGTCGCACACCGGGTCCTCAGGGCCGGACGCCTCCCAGTCCGCGAAGTAGACCTCCCGGCACGGGCCCGCCATCTCCAGGCCCTGTTCGGTCATCCACTGCTCCACCGCCTCGAAGGCGGCCAGGATCTGTGGGTGGGCGACCTGGGCCTTGGTGATCCGGGTGTACGCCAGGCGCCCGGCCGGCTCGGTGCGGACCTTCGTCTCCCAGGCCCGGCCGTGCCGGGCCGCCCAGTCCCGGGCCGCCTTCTCGTCGGCGACCGGCACACAGGACTCCGCCGGGCCGTCGCTCTCCATCGACACCTCGGCGTGGTAGAGCACGAACGGCGCCGCCGTGACGCCCCCGCACTCGCGCGCCGCCTCCTCCAGCCGTTCCAGTGACGCCCCGATCCACGCCGGCAGCTCGTCCGCCAGCGTGTGCCGTGTCTCGGTGATCACCACCTGCTCGGGTACCTCGACCGTCTCGACCACGAACTTGCCGTACATCTCGGAGCTCCTCCCCGACAGTCGTCCACGGAGGTACTCGGCGAGTGTGCGCTGCCCCGCCACGCGGGTCTCGACGTCCGCCCAGTACGCGGCGAGCAGGTCGGCGGCCTCGCCGCCGTCCGTCCCGACCACCTCGGCGATCCGGGCGAGCGGCATGTCCAGCTGCCGCAGCAGCGCCACCAGACGGGGCCGCTCCGCCTGATCGGCGCGGTAGTAGCGGTAGCCGCTGGCCTCGTCGACGCGCGCCGGGGACAGCAGTCCCAGGCGGTCGTACAGGCGCAGGGCCTTCGCCGAGAGCCGGGCCCGTGCCGCGAACGCGCCGATGGTGAGCAGGTCCTCGTCCACTCTCACATCCTCCGTCACCGGGCGCCGTCCGCCCGGTGACAAGGACGCTCGGCCCTGCCCCAGGGGCAAGGTCAACAGCCGGCCAGGTCGACGGGTCCTAGGCCAGCTGGGCCTCCACCGCCGCCACGAGCTCCGCCGACTCCGGCTCGGTCTGCGGCGAGAAGCGGGCGGCGACCTTGCCGTCCCGCCCGATCAGGAACTTCTCGAAGTTCCAGCGGATGTCCCCGGTGTGGCCCTCGGCGTCGGCGAAGCCGACCAGGCGGTCGTACAGCGTGTGCCGGCCCTCGCCGTTGACCTCGACCTTCTCGGTCAGCGGGAAGGTCACGCCGTAGGTCGCGGAGCAGAACTCGGCGATCTCCTCGGCGCTGCCGGGCTCCTGGCCGAGGAACTGGTTGCAGGGCACGCCCAGCACGGTGAAGCCCTGCGCGGCGTACCGCTCCTGCAGCCGCTCCAGGCCGGTGTACTGCGGGGTCAGGCCGCACTTGGAGGCCACGTTCACGATGAGGACGGCCTTGCCCGCGTACTGCGTCAGGTCCGCGGAGCCGCCGGTGAGGGCGCCGATCTCGACGTCGAGTACGGAGCCGGTGTTGTCAGTAGTCGTCATAAGCGGATGCTAGCTCCGGTAAGTGTCGCGAGGGTGACCGGAGTGCCCGCGCCTGCCGGCGTCCAGCAGGACCTCGCCCGCCGCCGTCCGCGTGTACAGCACCGAACGGCCCGCCCGCTGCCGCTCGACCAGTCCCGACTCCAGCAGCACCTTCAGATGCCGCCCGACCGACCCGAGCCCCTGCCCGGTCACCGCCGTCAACTGGGTCGTGCTCATGGGGGAGTCGAGCAGCACCAGCACCCCGGCCCGCGCCGCTCCGAGCAGGGCCCCCAGGCTCGCCGGTACGGCCCTGCCGTGGGCGTCGGCCAGCACGCCCGCGCAGGGGTAGATCACCGCGTACCGGTCCCCGTCCTCCCAGGAGACCCACCCGTGGCGCTGTGGCGTAATCGGCACGAACACCAGTTCGGCTCCGGAGATCTCGCGCGGCGGGTACTCGTGCCGGTTCACCTGCAGCCTGTTCTCCCCGAGCCAGCGCGTCCGCCCCGGCCGCAGCGAGTCCAGCGCCTCCACCCAGCCGCCCCGGCTCACCTGCGCCGTCCGCGCGACCACATCGGCCTCCAGAACGCGTCGGCGCCGGGCCCAGTACGGCCGTACGGTCTCGGCCCAGACGTACTCCAGCAGCGCGGCCGCCCGCTCGGGCAGGTCGTCCCGGTCCAGCTCGGCCGGAAGCGGCCCGGCGAGGGACAGCCGCAGATGGGCGCGGGCGTCCGCGGCGGCGCTCGCGCGGACCCGGGCCACGCCCTGTTCGAAGGACTCGCCGTCCCGGGGCGTGGGCGTGAGGAAGTCGGCGATCCAGTCCGGTCCGAGCCCGGCGCGCACCAGCAGCGCGGTGACGGGGTCGGACGCCAGCCGTGCCCGGTAGCCGGGCAGATGCGTCCGCAGCCACTCCAGCTCCCCGGGATGCGCGCCCTCGCCGGCGTGCAGCAGCTTCAGGCACGCGAAGGTCTCGGCGAGCGGGGAGAGCACGAACCGGCTGCGGGCGAGCGTGTCGGCGTTGACCTGCCACCAGCCCATCGGCGAGCCCCCTGACGTTCATGGCCGGGCGAAAGACGTTTCGCGCCTGCGCGAAACAATAACGGCCGACTCCGCGGCCGCCTCAGACTCCGGCGCATGCGCAGTTACCAAGTCCTCTTCCGAACCCCCGAGTTCACACCGCTCTTCGCCGCTTCCGCCGCCCACACCGCCGCCCAGACCGTCGGCGGGCTCGCCCTCGGCACCCTCGTGTTCCGGGCGACCGACTCGCCGCTGCTGTCGGCGGTGAGCATGTTCGGCCCCTCGCTGGTCCAGATGCTGGGCGCGACCCTGCTCCTGTCGGGCGCCGACCGGCTCCCGCCGCGTACGGCGCTGACCGGGATCTCCCTGGCCTTCGCCGCCGGCACGGCCGTCATGGCCCTGCCCGGCCTGCCGATCGGGGCGGTGTTCGGCGTGGTGCTCGTCCTGGGGCTCGTGGCCTCGCTGGGCGGCGGGGTCCGCTGGGGGCTGCTGAACGAGATCCTCGCCAAGGACGGCTATCTGCTGGGGCGTTCGGTGTTCAACATGATGAGCGGGATCGCCCAGATCACCGGGTACGCGACGGGCGGTGTCCTGGTCGCGCTCCTGTCCCCGCGCGCCTCGCTGCTGCCGGCCGCCGCGCTGTACCTGGCCGCCGCCCTCGTCCTGCGCCTCGGACTCACCGCCCGCCCGCCGCGGGCCTCCGGCCGCCCCTCGGTCGCGGTGACCTGGCGCACCAACGCCCTCCTGTGGTCCGCCCGCCCGCGCCGACTCACCTACCTGGGCCTGTGGATCCCCAACGGCCTGGTCGTCGGCTGCGAGTCCCTGTTCGTGTCGTACGACCCCGGCGCCGCCGGCACGCTGTTCGCCTGCGCGGCCCTGGGCATGCTGGCCGGTGACCTGACCGTCGGCCGGCTGGTGCCGGTCGCGGTGCGCGCCCGGCTGGCGACGCCGCTGCTCGTGCTGCTGGCCGCGCCGTATCTCCTGTTCGTCCTGCACCCCGCGGTCCCGGTCGCCGCGGCCTGCGCCGCCCTCGCCTCCGTCGGCTTCGGCGCGAGCCTGGTCCAGCAGGAGCGGCTGATGGCCCTGACGCCGGACGGACTCGGCGGCCACGCCCTGGGCCTGCACTCGGCGGGCATGCTGACCCTGCAGGGCGTGAGCGCCGCGCTGGCGGGTTCGGTGGCCCAGGCCACCTCGCCCGCCCGTGCGATGGCGTTCATGGCGCTCGCGTCACTCGCCGTGACGCTGACGCTGGCTACTGCTGCTCGACGGGAGCGGACGGCTCCGGTGCCGGCTCCCTCGGGGCGCTGAGCTCCGCGGCCGGCCCGAATTTGTCGGCGACGGCTGCGATCTGCTCGATCCCGGCCTTGAGCCCGTCCGGCCCGCCCATCTCCCGCTCGTTCTTTTCGACCTCCTGGTCGATCCGCTTGGTCGCCCGGTCGAAGTAGCGCAGCAGCTCCACCGGGAACGGCATCACGAGGGTGGAGTTCTTCTCGGCGGCGACCTCCACCACCGTCTGGAGCAGACGCAGCTGCATGGCCTCCGGGGTGTCCGACATGATCCGGGAGGCGTTGGCGAGCTGCTGGGCGGCCTGGAACTCGCCGTCCGCGGTGATGACCCGGGCCCGCCGCTCGCGCTCCGCCTCGGCCTGCCGGGACATGGACCGCTTCAGGGACTCCGGGAGCTGTACGTCCTTGATCTCGACGCGGTCGATGTGGATGCCCCACTCGGTGGCCGGGCTGTCGATCATCAGCGCCAGGCCCTCGTGCAGCCGCTCCCGGTCGGTGAGCAGGTCGTCGAGGTCGCTCTTGCCGATGATGGACCGCAGCGAGGACTGGGCGACCTGTCCGACGGCGAAGTGGTAGTCCTGCACCTCGATGGCGGCCCGCACCGGGTCGGTCACCCGGAAGTAGACGACGGCGTCGACCTTCACGGACACGTTGTCCTTGGTGATGCCCTCCTGGGTGGGCACCGGCATGGTGACCACCTGCACGTTCACCTTCCGCATCCGGTCGGCGAACGGGATGAGGAACGTGATGCCAGGGTGCCGGTACGACGGCAGCGCCTTGCCCCACCGGAACACGACGCCGCGCTCGATCTGGTTGACCACCCGCATCCCACTGCGCAGTACGAGCAGGGCCAGTACGGCCACGAGCACGACTGCTACGACGGTGCCCTCCATGGCACTCCATTCTCCGGTGCTACTGAGACAACGGAGAGGACACCGCGCGGCGGCGCGTGGATGCGCCCGGCGGCGTCAGGAGTGCGTAAAGAAAGACGGCCCCGGGTCATGTCGGTGCGGCTGTGGGCGAGTTGGAGGGGGCGATCGCGGTACGCGTCAATGCGCGATGGCCCAGCCGAAGTTGGCACCGCCCTTGAGGGAGACGTCGCGGGCGGAGAGGAACTTCGCGCCCGTGCCGGTCAGGCCGGAGGCGGTGCCGCGCAGGACGGTGACCGCGCCGTAGCCGTTCTCGTAGCCGGCGCCGGTGACGAGGTCGGCCTTGCCGTTCTTGTCGAGGTCGATCAGACGGACCGTCATGCCGAAGGCGTCCCGGGTCTCCGAGGAGCCGGGGACGCCCGCGGTGTCCTGCGAGTAGGACTTGGCGCCCTTGCCGGTCAGACCGGAGGCCGAGCCGAACAGGAGGGTGACGGAGCCGGCGTCCTTCACCGTGCCGAGGTCCTCGCCCCAGGCGCCGACGGCGACGTCGGCGTAGCCGTCGCCGTTGACGTCGCCCGCGCCGATCGCGGAGCCGAAGAGGTCGTCGGTTTCGCCGGTGCCGGGCACGCCGGCGGTGTCCTGGTGGATGACGGTGGGCGTCTGCTCCGGGTCGGGGCCGTTCGGGCCGCCGTACCAGACCGCGATCTGGCCGCCCTTGTGGGCGCCGGTGCGGCCGGCGTGCGGGTCCTGGTAGTCGCCGAGCACGAGGTCCCCGTACTTGTCGCCGTTGACGTCGGCGACCGTGGCGATCTGCCCGTCGGCCTTCGGCAGGTTCACGAGGGCGTAATCCGTCTCGGGGTGGTCCGCGCCGCCGGGGTCGTGGCGGAAGTACGCGATCGCGCCGCCGGCGTCGCCGTCGACGGCGTACGGGTAGACCCGCTCGGCCCTGCCGTCGCCGGTCAGGTCGCCCGCCGCCACCTCGTACGTCGAGCCCAGCTCCCCGACGCCGTAGTGGCCCAGCGGGGCGCCGGTGCGGCTGAACGGCCCGCGGTAGAGGTGCGTGTGGCTCTGGCCTGTGACAGTCACGTCCGTCTTGCCGTCGCCGTCGAAGTCGCCGGTGGCGACGCCGGAGGAGTAGCCGCCCCACGTGCTCAGTGAGGACAAGGGCGGCTCGGGCAGGTTGGCGCCGCCGGACAGGCCGGAGGCTCCGCCCCAGACGACGGTGACGTTGCCGATGCCTTCGCGGCCGCCGATGCCCTCGTACTGGGCGCCGACCACCAGGTCCGCGTAGCGGTCGCCGTTCAGGTCACCGGTGGCGAGGCTGCTGCCGAAGCTGTCGCCGGTCTCGGCGGTACCCGGGATCCCGGCGGAGTTCTGGGTGATGACGGTCTTCTTGGCCGAGGAGACCCCGGAGGCCGAGCCGTACAGCACGACCACGGCACCGGCGCTGGGGACCGAGCCGACGTCGGCGTTCATGGCACCGATCGCGACGTCACGGTAGCCGTCCCCGTTGAAGTCACCGGACAGGCCGGAGGGGGCGGCGGTGGCCGACGTGGCGGGCAGGGCGGTGAGCAAGCCGGTGGTGAGCGTGGCGGCCAGCAGAAGGGTGCGCTTGCGCAAAGCGGGCTCCGGTGAATCGATGACGTCGTACGGGAGTCGATCAAGAGACACCTTGCGACAGGTAAGGGTTGTACGTGAGTTCGGTAAATATCCGAGCGATTTCGGCCTTGACTGAAAACCGATGTTTAGGTGAGCCTTACCTAAGTCTTGCTGAGCCTGTTCTAGGAGTCGTCCGTGTCCGTGCTGCCCTCGGAGCCCTCCGTGTCCCCTCAGGCAGGGCCCGTCCGGCGGCTGGGCCTGTTCGACACGTGGTGGACGGTCGCCGCCGCCGCGCTCGCCGCCTGCCTGGGACTCTCCGCCTGCGCCTGGATATCCCTGCACCTGCGGGTGGACCCCGCCCTGCACACCGTGGCGCTCTTCGTCCACCTGGCCTCGCTCGTGCTCGGCTTCGGAGCCGTCCTGATGGCGGACTACTACGCGCTCCTGTTCCTGACGGGCCGGTGCGCCCTGCGTGACGCCCTCGGCAGCACGGCGCACCTCCACGTCCCGATCTGGACCGGCCTCGCCGGCCTCGTGGCCAGCGGCGTGATGCTCCAGCCGGACCTCGACTCCCCTCTCACACGCGTGAAGTCGGTGCTGGTGCTCGTCCTCACCCTCAACGGCCTGCAGGCCGGGCTGCTGAACAGGCGTATGGCGCAACGGGCCACCGCCGCCGTGCTCGCGCCGCGGTTCCTCGGCTGGGGGACGGCCACGGCCCTGGTGTCCCAGGTGTGCTGGTGGGGTGCCGTGGTCATCGGGTTCCGCAACAGCCAGGGGTAGGCGGCGACGATCGGTGCCGGGCCTGACTCTCTTGCGGTTACTCGGGAACCGATGGAGAGTGGCCGCGGACAGGGACGTACGCTCTTCGGCGATGAGGGAGCCTCATGGGGACCAGGCAGCTCACGGGCTTGCCCGACGACGCGGACCTCGCGCGTGCGGACTCGCTGGGACGGGAGATCTTCTCGGACGTCGCCAACAAGTGGGCGCTCCTGATCATCGAGTTCCTCGGTGAACGCACCCTGCGCTTCAGCGAGTTGCGGAACGAGGTGGAGGGCATCAGCCACAAGATGCTGACCCAGAACCTGCGCATGCTGGAGCGCAACGGCCTCGTCGAGCGGACCGTGTACCCCACCGTGCCGCCGAGGGTCGAGTACACCCTCACCGAGCCGGGCCGGGCCCTGCGCGTGACCATCGACGGGATGTGCGACTGGACCCACCGGTACCTCGGCCACATCGAGGACTCCCGCCGCCGCTTCGACGGCTGACGGGCCGGGGACCGCGGTGGTTCAGTCGAGGACCGCGGTGGCCTCGACCTCCACCAGCAGGTCGGGCTCGGCCAGCGCGGATACGCCCACACCGGTGAGCGGCGGTACCGGGGTGACCCCCAGCTGCGCGCAGGCGCGGGCGACGCCCTCCATGAGCAGGGGCATCTTGTCGGGGGTCCAGTCGACGATGTAGGCGGTCAGCTTCGCCACGTCGTCGAAGGAGCCGCCGATCCCGGCCAGGGCGGTGCCGATGTTGAGGTAGCACCGCTCGGTCTGGGCGGCCAGGTCGCCCTCGCCGACGTGGCCGCCGTCGGCGTCGCGGGCGACCTGGCCGGCGATGTGGACCAGCCTCGACCCGGTCGCGATCGACACCTGCCGGTAGATGTCGACCTTCGGAAGTCCTTCGGGGTTCACCAGGGTGATGGCCATGAGGCCTGCCTCCTCGTCACGAGAGCCCGCGCCTCGCTTCCGCGTGATGCGGGGGCGGTCGCTCTCCAGCGGTTACTCGGAAACCGTAGGAGAGCGTGCGATGACATGGAAGAACGCACTTTTCGGTGACTCGGGAACCTGACGGTGACCGTGGAGTTCGGCCGTGCTGGAGGTGCTCACCGTCTCGACGGTCGCGGGACGGCGGCGGCAGGACTTGAATGAGTGGTGTGACGAGGCGGACGAGGGAGGGTGTCATGGACCCGATCGTCAAGCCCCTGGCGGTGGCGCGCGGCCCCTACCGCCTGCACGCCGAAGTCCTGCCGGGAACCGGCACACCCGCGGTCCTGATGCACGGCTTCCCCGACAGCACCCACCTCTACGACCGGCTGCTGCCGCACCTGGCGGGCCGGGTGCCCGCGGTGCGGTTCGACTTCCTGGGCTGGGGGGAGTCGGACAAGCCGCGCGACCACCCCTACACGGTGGCCAACCAGGTGGGCGACCTGTCCGCCGTGGTGGAAGCGGTGACGGAACAGCTGGGCGCCCACCGGCTGGTGCTGGTGGCGCACGATGCCTCCGGCCCGCCCGCGATCGACTGGGCGCTGGCCCACCCGGACCGTGTGGAGCGGCTCGTCCTGCTGAACACCTACTACCACTGGACCCCGGCACTGCGGCGCCCGCCCGCCATCGCCCTCTACTCCACACCGCTGGTGCGCACGGCGGCGCGGGCCGTCGTGCGGCGCCGACCGGCTCTGGACCGGCGCCTGTACACCTGGCAGGTGGGCCGGTTCATCAGGGACTCCAGCGTGCGCGAGCCGTACGTGGCGCGGCTCTACGCACAGTTTCCCGCCGCGCGGCCGGCGTTCTGGCGGCTGAACGACGAGCTCCTCGCGGCGGTACTGAGCCGCAGACGGCGCCTGCCCGAACTGCGCGCGTTCGAACCGCCCGTGCGCGTCGTCTTCGGGGCCCGGGACCGCTACCTCAACGCCCGGGTGGCGCGGGAGTTCGCCGACCTGTTCCCGAACAGCGAACTGCGCCTGCTCATCGACGCCGGCCACTTCGTCCAGGTCGACGAACCCGAACTCGTGGCCGACGCCATCGCCGCCGAACAGCGGCCGCTCTCATCGGCGTAGACCTCACCGGTGCCGGCGTCGGTGATCTCATGGTTGATCACACACTCGGCCCGCCCCGACTCACCCCCGCGCAGGGCGAGGGTCGCCCCGAGCACGCCGGTCAGGCAGAACGCCAGCGGCAACCACCAGAACGCGTGGGCGACCCGGCGCCGCCGGGCGACGTCCCACGCGATCACTCCTACGAGGACAGCGACGACGGTGAGTCCGACGAGGAACCCCGTGTCATCACCGAAGACAGCGGCAAACATTCCCTTGCCCTTTCTCGGACAGGTATCCCAAGAGCGCCCGCGAAGAATTCCGGGGCGTCCGCTGAGTGACCTCGGGTCAGAATTTCCGAAGAGGGATCCGACGCTTGTCGCTGTGCTCATGCATGACGATGCGCAAGAAATACCGGGAAACCGGCACAATAATTACTCCCCCGTGAGCTGTCACCACGCTCCGCGGTGACGCGCGTTCCGCCGGCCTGGTCAGGGCCTCGGACGCCATGATCACTTTACAACGCTTGTCCTATTTCACGCACTCACGGATATGGCCCCCCATTCCCGAGCGATCACCGGTGCGTACACTGCGTCCATTCATCGGCGGCCCGTCGGGGGGCGGGTCCGAAACGCCCTGGGGGGCTCCATGCGCACATTGACGATCGGCTCCGCCCTGCTCGGTTCCCTTGCCGTAGCCGCACTCCTCGCACCGGGTGCGCAGGCGACCGAAGTGGTGGGCAACATCGATGTCGGCACCTTCCGGATCACCGGCGGGGGCGGCGCGGGAAACGACGTCGTGCTGGGCACCACCGACTCAAGGAAGATCACCGTCCAGCTGATGGCCGGTGACGACTCGGGCGTCAAGGTCGCGGACTTCACGCTCTACCACGGGAGCAGCCTCAGCAAGGCCGACGCGGTGCTCAAGCCCAGCGAGGCCGCGCCGGTGTGCACCGCCAACGGGACCACCACGGTCTGCACCAAGCACTACACGATCGACCCCCGCCGTGACCTGAAGAACGCGCTGGCCGGCATCTGGAAGGTCGCGATCGACGTCAAGGCCAACGACGGGGACTACGTGCAGACGGACGGCTACACCTCCTTCTTCATGAAGCGCAACGCCAAGCTGACAGCCAACGCCTCTCCCGAGCCGGTCGCCAAGGGCAGGACGCTCACCGTCACGGGCAAGCTCACCCGCGCCAACTGGGACACCCACGACTACCGCGGTTACACGAACCAGCGCGCCTACCTGGAGTTCCGCACGCCGGGCGTCAGCTACTACGAGTCCATGGGCTACACCCTCACCGACACCCACGGCGTCGCCACCGCCAAGGTCACCGCGACCGCCGACCGCTACTGGCGGTACGAGTTCAGGCCCACCATGACGACCAACGCCGTAAAGGCCACGGGCGACTTCGTCGACGTCCGCTAGTCGGCGGCCCGGGGCGGCTTTCCCGGACCGGACCGGCGCGCTGCGGCAGCGTTCTGAACCAGCCCTGTATCCCTTTCACGTTATGTGAGGCGACGGGAGGCTGGAGACGATGATGGAGCGAAGGAAATTCCTCGGGGCCGGTGCCGCGGGGGCCGCGGCCTGCTTCCGCAGGGCGGTCCGGAAACGCGGGCGTACGCGGCGACGGCGTACCCGCCGGCAGGGTGCGAGGACCCCGCGGGGACGCCGAACACCCCTCCGCTGGAGAAGTTCGTCGACCCGCTGCCCAGGCCACCCCCGCCGGCACTCCCGCCCGCCTCGACGGCCCCGGACCGAGATCGGTCCGGGGCCGTCGCAGGTCTTCGGGGACGCCACCCGTATCGACGTCCCTTTCATCGGCTCTGTGGCTCAGTCGGTGTCTTCGTCGCACAATGGCTCGGCGCGCCCGCCCTGGGCCGTTCGTGCCGGCAGTGACCGCTGGGTGTCGTCGTCGCCGACCGGCTGGAAGTAGTGGTCCAGCGCCCAGGCGGCCACGCGGGCGCCGGCCCGGCAGCCGTCCACGTCCGCCGTGCGGGAGTGGACGCCGCCCCACACACGGGCGTCGACCATGTCCCGGTTGAGGGCGTCGGCGGAATCGTAGTACCGCGTGGTGCCGGTGACCTCGGAGGGGACGTTGAGATCGATGTGCGAGGTGCCGAGGACGTCGGTCAGGGCACGTGCCACGGCGGCGGCGACGGTCGTGTGGCCGGCGATGTAGTCGGGGTGCGGTGGGGTGACGAGCAGCGGCTCCCAGGCCGGGTCCGCCGTGGTCGCGGGGTTGCCGTCGGTGTCGGCCAGGCGGATGGCGGTGATCGGCCGCCAGGAGCCGTAGTGGAACTTGGCGTCCCACGCGGCGACGACGGCGTCGGTCGCCGACGCGTTCACCGCGGCGAACAGCCGGGCCGTCTCGGCGGTGCCGAGCTGGTGGCGGGCGGCGTGGTCCCGTACGGCTGCCTGGACCTGTGCGACCAGGTTGCCGCTGAAGAAGAGGGCGGTCTCGGTCTGCTGCGGGCTCCTGCCCGAGCCGGTCTTCGCGCCCATGGTCTTCAGTTCCAGGAAGTCCTTGGCGTAAGCGGCCGAGGAGAGGGCGCGTGGCCCGCCGGGGCGGAACTGCTGCGGGGAGGTGAGCAGGAGCGGGCGGAGCGTGGCGAGCCAGGTGTCGATGAAGGGCTGGAACGCGGGCGGGGTGGGCCGCCAGACTCCCGGTGCCGGGGAAGCGGTGAACGGAAGGTTCGCGAACCGGCCGTCCCCTTCCCTGAGTTCGATGATGCGGGCGGCGGCGCGCTTTCCGTAGTCCACGCCTTGGTCCGTGGCCTGACCGGCCGGAAGAGCGGCGAGCGAGTCGGCGTAGGCGGTGTCGAGCTGCTGCTGGAAGGCGGGGAAGTAGGCGACCAGCACGTCATGGGCCGCGGTGGCGGCGGCCGCCGCGGAGGATGCCGTGGCCGGACCGTGCTCGTTCCACTTGTACAGGGCGTAGCCGCCCTCGATCCCCACCACGGCGTTGTACACGGCGACGGAGACGAATCCCTCCCAGATCACCGCCTGCCCGGAGGGGCGTGGGCCGAGGCTGGTCTTGATCGTGTCGGTGGCGATGGCGTTCCACTGGCGGACCACGGCTGCCGGGTCCACGGCGGTCCGGGGGGCCGGGTCGGGGGGACTTGCCGCGGCGGTGAGTGTCACGAGGGCGACGGCCGCGACGCCGCAGACGAATGCCCGGACTCGTGAACGTGGGGGAATGGGAAGCGGGGGCTCTTGATGCACAACGTGCTCCCTGGAGTCGAGTGCCCAAGGCTTAGCAACGGCCCCCTGTGTGATCAAGAGAACTCGCCGCGGCGCGACCGGTGGCACGCGCACGGCGTGGATCTTCGACCGGAAGACCCACGCCTTCTCCGCTCGGCGGGACTTCCCCGCTCACGCGGCACGCGCGTGAGCGGGGAGATCGTACGACCCGTCGTCGTGCGGGTCAGCGGGTCACCGGACGGCCGATCCGAAGGCCTTGCCGCCGGTCGGGATGCCGCCCGTGCCCGGCCGGAGCACCGTGACGTCCCCGTCCGTGTCGGCGTTCGTGGTGTACGAGGCGAGGTTGTTCCACGGCACCTCGTAGACCGCGCCGCCGGCCTGCGGCCCGTTCGGCATGCCGATGTAGACGTGCGTCGGCGACAGGGCGATCACCTGGCCCATGTGCTGGTTCGCGCCCGGTGCGCCCGGCACCTTGTTGTAGCCGGCGCGCAGGACGTCGCTGTGGTCGCCGGGTGCGGTCAGCAGGGAGAAGGTCTGCACGGCGCCCGCGCCGGCCGCGGTGCCCTGGGACTCGCCCGGAACGCCGACCGCGAGCTGCATGTCTGCCCAGGACGGCGAGGCCTTTTCGGGGGCGAGGTTGATGGCGGCGACGGTCTCCCCGAAGCGGTCACCGGTCTCGATCGAGCCGTCCACGTTCGGCTGGTCCTGGTGGATGACCTTCAGCTGCGACCAGTCGCTCCTGGCCGGGAAGTCGAACGTGTAGACGGCGCCCGCGTTGGCCACGTTCGTCGTGCCGTTGGCCGCGACGATCGACTCACCCGGCACGCCCACGGCGATGACCGAGTCGTTGTTCGTGCCCTTCGGGATGATCGCGACGGACTGGCCGAACGCGTCTCCCTTCTCCGCGCCGCCGGTGATCTTGTCGCTGTCCTGGTCCAGGTGCGCGCGCACGACCGGCTTGAAGTTCGGGCCCAGGTTGTGGGTCAGGACGGCGACGGAGCCCGCGCCGGGCTTGCCGCCGATGTTCGCGCCCGGCATACCGACGACGATGTTGGTCTTGTCCGCCGCCACCGCGGTGCCCACCTTGTCCCCGGCCTCGGGGGAGCCGGGCAGGCCTGCGCCCTGGGAGAGGAAGAGGTTGGTGCTGCCGTGCACGTACACCACCGAGCCCGCGTCGGTGACGGAGCCGACGTCCTCGCCCGGGTCGCCGATCACGAGGTACGGCTCGTTGTCGCGGGTGACCCCGGCGGCGAGGGCATAGCCGAGCAGGTCGCCCTTCTCCTTCCCGGCGTCCTTCAGGGCGCCGGTGCCCTCGCCCTGCGCGTAGTTGTCGGGTGCGCGCCCCTTGCCCAGGCCGGCCGGGGAGCCGTAGATGACGGAGACCATGCCGACGTCCGCGATGGAGCCGGCGTCGTCGTACGGGCTGGAGACGGCGAGGTCGGTGTAGCCGTCCTTGTTGTAGTCGACGGTGGCCAGGGCGTAGCCGAAGCGGTCGCCCGTCTCCGCGTCGCCGGGCACGGAGTCCAGGCTCTGGTCGAGCTGGGCGGTGCCCTTGCCGCCGCCGTAGACGACGTGGACGGCACCGGCCTCGGTGTACTGGCCGACGGTGGCCTTGGGGTCACCCACGGCGGTGTCCTCGACGCCGTCGCCGTTGAAGTCGGCGAACGGGGCCGACTCGACGGTGGACTTGACCCAGGCGGCGATGTCGTCGGTACGGGTGACGACACCGTTGGTGGAGGTCTGCGCCGGGTCGGTGCCGAGGCAGCCGCCCTGGTCGGAGCGGGAGGCGATGCCGAGCAGGCCGGCGGAGGTGAACACGGGCGCGCCCGAGTCGCCGGCACAGATGGCCGCGCCGGAGGTGCCGTGGACGGCGAAGTCGGTGCTGTTGACCTGGTCGACCTGGAACGACTCGCCGTGGAGCTTCAGCGGCACCCACTCGTCCTTGGTGCGGCCGTAGCCGGTGACCGAGACGGCCGCGTCCTTGGCGGGCGCCGCGGTGGCGATGCCGGGCAGGCCGATGTCGGCGACGGGGGCGGAGAGCCGGGCCAGGACCAGGTCGCGGTCGTCCCGGGGGACGAGCTGCACCACGTCGCGGACGACGCCGGCAGTGGTGGTCAGGTCGGTGCGGCCGATGGTGGCCGTCGTCCTCAGCTTCGGTGCCCCGGCCGGGATCTTGACCGAGGCGGCGGGGTCGTCCGCGAAGCAGGAGGCGGCGGTGGCCAGCCACTGGGGGGCGATCAGGGTCGCGGAACACGCCTTGGTGCCGGCGCCGATGTCGAGGCGGGCGGTGAAGGCGTGAGCGGTGTCGGTCTCGGGCTTGCCGGTCACGGCGTGCGCGCCGAGGGCGGGAGCGCCGATGACGGCGGCGGTCACGAGGGCTGCGAGCGCGGTGCCGCGCCTGCGGGTTGTGGTCATGGTGGTGTGTCGTCTTCCCCGTGTGTCGGCTACTTGCTGGTGCGGATCTCGACCAGGACGAAGGCACGTCCGTCCGGGTCGGCGGCCTCACCGGCCGCCTTCCACTCGCCCTTGCCGACGTCGATGCTCTGGGTCGCGCCGTCGGTGGTGAGCTTCACGTCCGCCTCGTGGTCCGCCTCGCCCTTGACGCCGTAGACGGAGGGGATTTCGAGGCTGAGGTAGCCGGAGGGGCCCGTGGCGCGGAAGCAGCTCTTCTCGCTCTTGCGGGAGTACACCTCCATCAGGCCGGTGCCGGAGGCGCAGTCGACGAGCGTGATGTGCCCGTCGCCGCGCTTGAGCACGATGCCCTTCTGCGCCTTGATGGCGTCCGCGCCGGGGTAGTTGTAGTCCTCGACCGCGTAACCGGGTGCGCCGTCGACGACCGTGGTCGCGCGGTCGGCGGAGGCGTGGCGATTGCCGGCGTGGTGGGCGGTGGCGGAGGAGGGCGAGGAGACGGACGCGAGGGCGACCGCGCCGGCGCAGGCCGCGGCGACCGCACCTGTGGCGATGATTCGCCGTGCGAGATTCATGGATGTTCCCCCTGAGAGAGTTCCCTGAATTCCCTGAATTCCCTTGAGAAACAGGGCGGGTTGAGTCCGTGAGACGCCTGAGGGATGCCGGGAGGGCATCCGGCGTGTGACCGTGGGTCAGACGGCCACAGAGGACGGTGCATTCAAACAGGCGCACTTGTCCCGCGCCACTGAAATGTCCACCCCTGCCCGGGTGGATCAGGGCAAAAGGGTCATGTGTCGTTTCTCACGGGCCTCATCAGCACCTGATGACTGGTCAATTTTCACGTGAGTAACTTAAGTTCGACACCGCGTCATCACCTGTCGCCGATCCGTGCGGCAGCGTCCGCCGCGTGCTCCAGGGCCTGACCAGCCCGCCTCGCACCGGCCTCGATCCGCGCATGTTCAGCTGACGCACCCGATGGCCCGCCACTGACCAGGGCGTGCCGCCGTCGGGTGCAGATCCATGGGGGATTCTTGAACACCACGTACTGGAGCCGGCGCCGCGTTCTCACCGTCGCCGGCGCCGCCACCGCGGCGACCGCGGTCTCGCTCGCAGCTCCCTCCCGTGCCCTGGCCGCCGTCGGCTCCGCCTCCGCCACCGCCGGGTCCTCGGACCTGCCGCGGCTTCCTCAACTCCCGGACACCGCCCGCGCGAAGGTCGTCACCGCGTGGAAGATCGGCGGACGGTCCGTCAAGAGCGCGGCGACCCAGGCACTGACCGGCTCCGCCGCCGACATCGACCGCTTCCTGGCCGAGGGTCTGGCGAGCGCCACCGCCGAGGACAACCGCTTCGCCCTCCTCAAGGCGCTGCCCGCCACCGGCAAGGGCACGGCCCGGGACGCCGCCGCGGCGCTCGACGCCGGTGACGACGCCGTCCACGCCTTCCTGACCGGCGGCTACCGGGCCGCCCAGCTGGAGGACCTCCGCGTCACCACCCTGACCGTCATGAACAGCGGCGGGACCGGGGTGAAGCGCGAGGCGCAGAAGGCCCTCGACTCCGGCACCGACGACGCCCTGACCGACTTCCTGCTGAACAGCCAGATCAGCGCCCGGCGCGAGGACGAGCGGGCCGAGGTCTTCACCATTCTCGCCACCGCCTCCCCGGAGGTGAAGAAGTACGCCCAGCGCGCCCTGGACGACGGCAGCCCCTCCGCGATCCACTGGTTCCTGAACACCGGTCAGTACATCGCGCGCGCCCGGGACCGGGAGACCGCCACCATCGAGCAGCTGGTGGCGATCGTGGAACGCGAGGGCAAGCGGGCCCAGCTCACCTCCGACCGGGCCGTCGCCGCCTCCGGCAAGGCGAAGGAGGCCGCCGCCAAGGCGAAGGAAGCGGCCCTGAAGGCCGCCGCGGAGGCCGACGCGGCCCGCGACGACGTCGCCAAGTCCGGCAAGGCGGCCCGCAAGGCCGCGTCCGCCGCGCAGGGCGCCGCCGCCGCGTCCCGCACCGCCATCCAGGCGTCCGCGGCCGCGCACTCCGCCGCCCGCCGCGCCTCGTACGCCGCCACCGCCGCGGCCCAGGCCGCGGCGACCGCCGGACGGGCCGCGTCCGCCGCCTACTCGGCCGCCCTCGACGCGGCGAAGGACGCCTCCAAGGCCAAGGCTGCCCGCCTGGCCGCCGAAGGGGCGAACAAGGCCGCGGCCAAGGCCCGTACGGCCGCCAAGGCCGCCGACGCGGCGGCGACCGCCTCCAACCAGGCGGCGGCGGCCGGTTCGGCCGCCGCCGGCGCCGCCCGCGACTCCGCCGCCGCGGCCCAGGCCGCCGCCACCGCCGCCGCGGCCTCGGGTGCCGCCCAGTCCGAGGCGGCCGAGGCCAAGGCCGCCGCCGCCGAGGCCGACGCGCAGGCGGCCCGCGCCACCAGCGCCGCGAACACCGCCCAGTCCCTGGCCAACACCGCCGCGACGGCGGCCCGTGCCGCCCGCGACGCGGCCAACTCCGCCGCCACCCATGCCGAGAACGCGGCGAAGGCGGCCAAGGCCGCGGCGGACGGCGCCGTCAAGGCGGCCGAGTTCGCCGCCACGGCCACCAAGTGGGCGAGCGAGTCGGTCACGGCCGCCGAGGCAGCGGTGAAGGCCGTCCAGGACGCCGAGGCCGTAGAGAAGGCCGCCCGCGACTCCGAGGCGCAGAAGCTGGCCGAGGACACCGAGCAGTCCCTCGTCGAGGCCCGGGAGATGGCCCGCGCGGAGGCGGAGGACCGGGAGAAGGCCCGCCGGGCCACCACCCAGTCCGACGCCCTGGACACCGCGACCAAGGACCTCATCGCCAAGGCCGAGAAGGCCTACGCCGCCGGGGACAGCGCGCAGGCCGTCTCCGTCGGGCGCCAGGCCGCGATGAACCTGATCTCCACCACGATCGGCACCTGGAGCCGGGACGCCGCCGACCATGCCCTGGCCGGAGCCGACGAGGACGTCCTGGCCTGGGTCGCCGCCGACCGGCAGATCGCGCAGAACCAGGACGACCGGGAAACGGTCCTGGCGGTGGCGAAGGTGTCCACCGAGCTCGTCGCGAACGCCGCCCAGGAGGCACTGGCCGCCACCGACGAGGGCGCCGTCGGCACCTTCCTGACCACCGGGATCAAGGCGGCCGCCGCGGAGGACAACCGCGTCGCCCTCCTGAAGATCCTCAACGGCAACCCCGGCAAGGCGGTCTCGGCGTCGGCGCAGGCCGCGCTGGACGACGGCTCGCCCCAGGCCCTGCACGGCTTCTTCACCACGTACGCCGACAACATCAAGCAGGACGACGAAGTCGCCGCCTTCGCCATCCTCAACACGGCCGGCCCCTACACCAAGGCCGCCGCCCAGGTGGCCCTGGAGGGCCCGACGTGGATGCGCCGCGACTTCGTCACCACCGTGTGCCACCGCACGGCGCAGCTCGACTACGACGCCGCCACGCACGTCGCGGCCGTCCGGGCGTCCATCGCACGCGCCGCGAAGATCGCCCAGGACGCGCAGAAGGACGCCTACGAGGCGTCGAAGGCCGCGGCCGACGCGCGCAAGGCGTCGACGGAGGCGGCGAAGTGGGCCGACAAGGCGAAGGCGTCCTCCAAGCAGGCCGACATCTACGCCAAGCAGGCCGACGCCA
Organism: Streptomyces sp. NPDC054794; assembly: GCF_053611585.1. NCBI lineage: Bacteria > Bacillati > Actinomycetota > Actinomycetes > Kitasatosporales > Streptomycetaceae > Streptomyces > Streptomyces sp. NPDC054794. The sequence continues at coordinate 23,614 of NZ_JBSHAQ010000003.1, forward strand.
ACGCGGCCGACGCCGAGCAGTCCGCCAAGGACGCGCAGGCGTCCGCGGACAAGGCGAAGACCGCCGCAGCGTCCGCGCGCACCGCGGCACGGCAGGCGAACTACTCGGCGAACCAGGCCGTGGCCTCCGCCGCTGCCGCTGTGGCGTCCGCCGGCCAGGCGCAGGCGTCGGCGAACGCGGCGCGCGCCTCCGCCGACGCGGCGGGCAAGGACGCCGCGGCCGCCGCCAAGGCCGCCACCGAGGCCCGCGCGACGGCGGTGGCGAAGCGTCAGCAGGAGCTCGCCGAGGCCGCGCGCAAGGCGGCGGAGACGGCGAAGCAGAACAAGCAGAACGGCGTCGACCCCGCCGACAGCAGCGACAACGACAAGGTCGACAGCGCCGACGGCTGGGGCAGCAAGGACGACTGGCGGGACTTCGCGCAGCTGCTGAACGCGGTCAGTGCCGTCTCCGGAACCGCGGCCGCGTTCAGCCTGCTCATTCCGCCGCCCTTCGGCGAGGCGGCCGCCGGCGTGTTCGGAACCATCTCATGGGTCACCGGTATCGGCTCGGCCGTCATCACCGGCTTCACCGACGGATTCACCTCCGACGCGTTCTTCGGCTCCGTGGCGGGTCTGGCGCTCGGTGCCCTCACCGGCGGCTTCGTCCTGGGCAAGATCAAGGTCAAGGGCCTGTCCCATGTCATCGAGTGGGGTGCGGAGGGCCTGAAGAGCGGCACAGTGATCGCCACGCGGATCGGCCATGAGATGGTGGGTCCGGCGGTCACCTACGCAACGACGGCGTGGGACTCGGCCGGTGACGCCGTGTCAGGCATCGGAGACGCCATTTCCGACGGTTGGGACTCACTCTTCTAGGACTGCCCATGTTCTTGTCGCTGTCCACCAGCGTCTGGATCCTCGTCGCGGCGGGTGCGACGATCGTCAACCTCGCCGCGATGCAGTGGATCATCCAGATTCCGAAATACCGGAAGAAGCAGTTCTGGATGCCGGTCATCGGCATGGTCGGTCTGGGCGTGCGGGGCCTGGCTCAGCACAACACGCTGCCCGAGACCCTCTATCTCTACGCGGCGGTCCTGGTCATGTTCCCACTGATGCTGGCTCCGGTGCGCGGCACGATCACCCGGGACTACTACCGGTGGGTCGAGGACCCGACGACGAAGGCCGGCAAGGGTGCGATGGCGTGGATCGCCATCTCGGGGACGGTCATGATGATCGTGATCGGCGCCGTCTACGCGGCCGGCGCGTAGTCGGCGTCCGGCCCGTCAGGACGCGCCGTCCGTTCGCCCGCTGGGAAAGGGCCCCTCGGAGATCAACTCCGAGGGGCCCTTCTGATGCTCCGTGCCTGGTCAGGCGCGGTGTCGACCAAGTGAGTGCACCTGGTCGCCGCCCCTGGGCGATGTCGACTATTCGATGTCCACCGGACCGTCGTTCGACTTCCTGCCCTTGCTGGTGGGCAGCTGGAGCAGGCCGTTGCCCTCGCTCTCCCCGGGGCGGTGGCCGTCGGTGTCCTGGCCGCCGTTCAGGTTCTGCCGGACCGAGTCGAGGATCGTCAGACCCTGGGACACCAGACCGGCGGCGATCTCGCCGAGGCCGTCCGCACCGTTGAGGACGTTGACGTTGGCGCCCGCGAGGCCGCCCGCGGCCTCCTTGACGATCTGCGGGAGCTGGTCGATCAGCATCCGGTCGAGCGCGACCCGGTCGTACGAGGCGGCCGCCTCCGCCTGGATCTTCATCCGCTGCGCCTCGGCGGCCGCGAGGATCCGGACCCGCTCGGCCTCGGCCTCGGCGGGCTTCACCACCTCGGCCACCAGCTGCTGCTGGCGCAGCTTGGCCTGGCGCTGGGCCAGCTCCGTCTGGGCGGCGAGCACCTCCTGCTGGGCGTGCGCCTGCGCCAGCGGTCCGGCCTGCGCTGCCTGCGCCTGGGCGCGGTCCACCTCGGCCGAGTACTCGGCCTTGACGATGGCGGTCTGCCGGGCGTACTCGGCCTGGTTGCGGGCGGCGACCTGCTCCGCCTCGACCGAGGCCTGGGTGGCCTGCGCCTGGGCGATCTGCGCCTGCCGCTGGATGGCCGCCTTGTGCGGTGCGGACATCGCGTCGATGTAACCGGTGTCGCCGTCGTCGATCGACTGGATCTGCAGCGAGTCGACGATCAGACCGATCTTCGCCATCTCGGTCTTGGAGGTGTCCAGGACCTCCGCGGCGAGCTTCTGCCGCTCGGTGACGATCTCCTCGACCGTCATCGAGCCGATGATGGCCCGCAGGTGACCGGCGAAGATCCGGCCGGTGAGCACCGACATCTGCTCCTGGTCGGAGAGGAACCGCTGGCCCGCGTTGATGATGCTCTCGTGGTCGTTGCCGACCTTGAAGGCGATGACCGCACGGACGTGCAACGCGATGCCCTGCCTGGTCACACAGGTCTCGGTGACCTCGGACTCACACATGGAGAGGGTGAGGAACCGGACCTTGCGGAACACGGGCAGCACGAACTTCCCGTGCCCCGTGACCACTCGGAATGGCGCGCCCCCCAGTCCCCGCCTGCCCCCCGAGATCAACATCGCCTCGTCGGGAGCGGGGACGCGGTATCCGAACATGCCTGTACTCCTCAGTCGGCGCCGGCGGGGTCTCCGCCCAGCGCGTCCAATGGGTCCACCCACTCGATGACGCCGACCTCGCGGCATCCACGTGATTCGATCACGAGCACTGTCGTGCCCACGGGCAGGGGGGCTTCCGACCAGGCGAGGAAGGTCTCGGAACCGCCTCTGACGCGCACCAGGACTTCGCCGGGGCCCGTGGAACCGCGCGTTCCGATGAGTACCTTCCCCGTGCAGCCGATCACGGCCTCGTCCTGCGGCATCACCGGCCGTCCTCCTCTTCCTGGCCCCATGATTCCGACGATAGACCCAGTCAGGCCGGGACCCAACGGGCGGGAGGGCCCTGCCCGCGTCACCGGGACACACGGGGCCGACGGCGCCCCCGGACCCTCCCGAGCCGGCCCTTCTCTAGTGGATGTCGGACACCTGTTGCGGGGCGGCGGACAGTGCGGCGCGGGCGGCGGAGAGGACCTGCTCGGACAGCGGGGAGTCCTTGGTGGCGCGGGCCAGGAGAAGGGCGCCGAGCATGGTGCACAGCCGGGCGATGCCGTCCTCGTCGTCGGTGGCGAGCCACCGGGTGAAGTCCCGTACCCCTTCGGCGTAGGTGCGGTGCGCCCCGTCGTCGCCGCTGTCCCGGGCCATGTCGGTGGCGAGCGCGGCGACGGGGCAGCCCGAGGCGGGGTCGTCCCGGTGCCGGACGGACAAGTACCCGTCGATCAGGGACTGCTGGGCCTCGGCGCTGTGCCCATGGTGCTCTTCGAGTGTGATGGCGTGGAACTCGGCCAGTTCGCCGAACGCGTGGGTGACCGCCTCGTCGATCAGCGCCTCCTTGGAGTCGAACTGCTTGTAGAAGCCGCCGTGCGTCAGGCCGGCCGCCTTCATCAGATCCGCGACGCTCACGCCCGTGCCCTGCTCGCGGAACAGCCGCGAGGCCCGCTCCACGACCCGCCGACGGTTCGCCTGCGCCTGCGCCTGTGAGACGCGACCCATTGGGCACCTCCCTTTTGGATGTCGGACGACATCTATCGTACGGTGCTATTTAGATTACCTACATCATCTATTTCGGGCGCCCTTCTCCCCTTCTCCAAGGGCGCGCCCCCACGGGAGACACTTCATGGCCACTCGCCTCGGCCCGGCCGCCGAAGCCGACCTGACCACCACCGCCACCGCTACCACCCCCGCAAGCGCAAGCACAACCGCCACCTCCGCCACTATCACCGCGCCACCGGTCCGGCTCTGGCTCCAGCCGGCCGTGATCGCCCTGGTCGTCGTGGCGGCCTTCGTCGGCTGCTACGTCGGTCTGCAGCGCAACCCCCAGCCGCACCGGGTGCCGGTGGCTGTCTCCGGGCAGAAGCTTTCGGGCGAGATACGCCAGGTCCTCGGTGACACCGTCGATGTCCATCGTGTCGCCGACGCCGCCACCGGGCGCGCCGAGGTGGAGCGCCGCGACGTCGTGGCCGCGCTCAGCCGCGGCCCGGCCTCCGACCGGTTGCGCCTGCAGGTCGGCGGGGCCAACGGGCAGTCGACGACGACGGCCGTGAAGAGCCTGATCGGTGCCTATGCCCACGGGTCGGGCCAGCGCCTGACCACGGTGGACGTCGTCCCGCTCGCCCGTTTCGACGCCCGTGGACTGGCCGGGTTCTACGTGGCGTTCGGTGTCACGCTGGCCGGCTTCGTCCTCGCCCAGAACGCCCTGGGCCTCGCGAACCATCTGCACCTGCGCCACCGGTTCTGGCTGCTGTCCGGCGTCTCCGTGGCCATCGGCATCATCGCCACCGTCATCGCCGGACCCGTCCTCGGGGCGGTGCCCGCGCCGGTGATGCCGCTGGCCTTCGCCCTGTCCCTGCTCGCCGCGGCGGCCGCGTTCACGACCAAGCTGCTGGGCACCTACCTCGGCCCGGTCGGCGTACCCGTCGCCACCCTCTTGCTGCTCACGGTCGGCAACTCCACCAGCGGAGCGGCCATCGGCCCGGACCTCCTGCCCTCCGCCGCCCGTGCCGTCTCCGCCCTGCTGCCCCCGGGCGCGGCCGTCCGCGCCGTGACCGACCTGAGCTACTTCCACGGCGCCCAGGCGGTGCAGCCGTTGACCACCCTCGCACTGTGGGCGGCGATCGCCGCCGTCCTGGTGAGCCTGCGGCCCCGCTTGGGGCGACGGCGCAGGCGGGCGACGATCTGACCCACACTCAGGGCGAGGCTCCTGTAACGGTGCCGGCTGCGGTCCGCTCGTGCCGGTGGAGTCTCGGGCAGTCCGGGCGTGTGACGCAGGGACCGCAGCACTCGTCTCACCGGGATTCCCTGTCCCCCGACTACCCACACCCGGTCTTCCCCCTACGAGGCCAAGGCGCCTGCCAGAAGCCCACAGAGTTCCAGTTCCGCGACGTTCATGCCCTGGACATCGGCGACGACCTGCGCGGATGCCGCCCAGTGCGATCGTGGGCCCCGGACCGCCGAACGCGCTCGAAAGCACACGGGCGCGTGATCCAGGTCGGTCCGGCACCGGCTCCGAAAAGGCTGAGCGATGGTGAGGAACCGATGAACCCGAGTGACGTCGACCGTACCGAACACACCACTGCCGAACATCAAGCCGATGCCGGGGTCAAGCCGCTGCTCGACGCCCCCCAGACGGCCGCGGCGGGAGTGGCGATGTGGATCTTCGTCGTCGCCCCGCCGATCTCCCTGATCGCCGTGGTGCCGTTCGCGTGGGGATGGGGCCTGTCCGCGCTGGACCTCGGCATGGCCGTGGTTTCCTACCTCGTTTCCCTGGCCGGTCTCACGGTCGGCTATCACCGTCTCTTCACGCACCGCTCGTTCAAGGCACGGCGGGGCCTGCGGATCGCCCTGGCCGTCGCGGGTTCGCTGGGGGTCGAGGGCTCGCCGGTCCAGTGGGTGGCGAACCACCGGCGCCACCACGCCTTCGCCGACCGCGAGGGTGACCCGCACTCGCCCTGGCGCTATGGCACCGACACACGCGCGCTGCTCAAGGGACTTCTCCACGCGCACATCGGGTGGATGCTGAAGCGTGAACTGAGCAACCGGGCCAGGTTCGCTCCCGACATCGCCGCCGATCCCGATCTACGGCTCATCGGCCAACTCTTCGGACCACTGACCGCCATCTCGCTCCTGGCCCCGGCGTTGGTCGGCGGGTTCGGCACCGGCACTTGGACGGGTGCGCTGACCGGGTTCTTCTGGGCCGGCGTGATCCGGATGGCGCTGCTGCACCATGTCACCTGGTCGGTGAACTCGATCTGCCACGTCGCAGGCAGGCGTCCCTTCGCCAGCCGGGACAAGGCCACCAACTTCTGGCCACTCGCACTGCTGTCCTTCGGCGAGAGCTGGCACAACTCGCATCACGCCGACCCCACAGCCGCGCGCCACGGCGTGCTGCCGGGCCAACTCGACCCGGCGGCCCGCCTCATCTGGGTGTTCGAGAGGCTCCGCTGGGCCCACGACGTGCGCCGGCCGAACTCGGACCGTCTCGGCGCGCGACTCCTGCCCAACTCGGGCGCTCCGCACGGGTCCTCGGGCTGACGACACTCGGACGACACGTCGCCACGGGAACCGCTGGAGCCGCCTACACGCCCCGGACCGTCCCGGCCCGAGGCGTTTCCCCTGGTCACGCTTGCGCCCTGGGCAGGATTCGAACTTGCGGCACGCGCTTTGGGAATTCGATGCAGGTGCTGAAAGGGGCAGGGCTGCTGGGCAGTATCGGGCGTTCGGACAGTTGCCGTTGCCTGCCTGGGGCTGCGGCTGTTCACAGCCGTTGATGTCAGTGCTGGATGTCAGCCCCCGCGCCACGGCACGCCTGATCTCGTCCTCGTTCACGTGGTTGCCCCCGTCACCCGGCGCGCTCCGAAACGGAGAACCTACCCGCTACAACACGAGGCCGGCACGACGGAGGCCGGCGTGCACCTGGGGCGTACGGGCGCGGGATGAGCGCGTACGGTCTGGGATTCGCCGTGGTCAAGGACATCGCCGCCTACGCCTGACCTGCCGGGCCCGGGTGCGCTGACTCCTGGGCCCTGTCGGTGGTTGGACCCCTCAGTGCGTCAGATTGGCCCAGATCGCCGCGATGGCCCCCGCCTGGACGAGGACCCAGGCGATCTGAACGGACAGGCCGCGCAGCTGGTAGACGAACAGCAGCAGGGCGAAACGGCTGGGCAGGTACTGCCAGTCCTTGCGGAAGGTCGCCAGGTCCATCCAGATGCTGGTGAGCGTCAGGACGCACAGGAGGAGCGCGGCGTACAGGAGCAGCTGGCGGGGATCCGTGTCGATGACATGGAGGAACGCGGCGGCCAGTACTACGGGGGCGCCGTAGGCGGCGGTGAGGAGCCACGTCCGTGCCTGGCTCCGGCGTCCCGGCAGCAGACGCCACAGAGCCCCGAGCGTGAAGCCGGCCGCCGCCCATGCCATCTGATAGAGGATCAGGTCGGCGACGAGTTCAGGAATGCCGACGGGGGTGAACAGAATCTGCGCTCGCCCGTAGGGCTCCTGTGCCTGGTAGTAGAGCAGCAGCCCGGTGGCCGGGAGTCCGAACCGGAATGCCAGACGCGCCGCGCGGACCGCATTGGACCACCAGCGCCCGTCCGGTCCCCAGGCCAGGGCGATGTCCAGCACCGAGATCTGCTCCGGCGGATCGGCTCCATCGCACGCGGTGACCAGCCAATTGCGCAGGTCTTCCAGCTCTTTTTCCAGCCCCTCGTAGGTCACCCCGCCGGCATGACCGTGGTCCAGCAGGCGCATCTGGTGGTTGACGTTGAGGTAGTGGCGGGCTTTCTCCAGCAGTTCGTGCCGGTGCGGCTCGGTGCCCAGCCTCTTCGTATAGAAACTCTCGCCCATCCGGCTCAACACGGACCAGCGGCGCCCGACGCCGAGGACGACGTACACGGCGGCGATGTTCAGCACCAGCCAGACGCCGTACAGGGCGCTGGTACCCGCGAACTTCGCCGCCCGCTGTCCGACGAAGAAGGCGAAAAAGGAGACGGTCAGCAGGATATCCAGCTTGCTCGGCCCGGGGGAGAACCGCTCGAATCGACGGCGGTCCTGTGTCCGGGCCGGCCTGTTGCGGTAACCCAGCAGCGCCAGCAGGGCGATGCCGGTCAGTACCCAGCTGTAGGCGAAGATCCATTTCAGGTCGCTGAAGAAGAAGTTCCCCAGCAGCTTGCTCTGGTACGCGTTGTACTCGGCAGGGTCGTACTGCTCGGCGAGCCAGTTGACGCGCTCCCATTGTTTCGCGTTCGCCTTCCACGCGAACGCGAGCAGAATCCCGGCGACGGCCGCCAGTAGACATCCGACGACGGCCACGCACTGCGCCGGGACCCTGTCCCACTGCCGGGTCCAGCGCTCGCGCAGCAATCCTCCTTCGTGCGCGAATCGCCAGGCCCAGGCGAGCATCGCGGCCAGCCACAGCCACACGGTCGCCAGGCCGACCAGGACAAGCCCGGTGCGGCCCAGGGCGGTTGTCGTCCCCGGCTTCAGGTTCTCCGGAAGATCGAAGACACTGTGGGCCACGATCACCAGCAGGCCGATCCCCGCGACCGCACACGTGGTTGCCGTGACGGCGCGAGCCTGACGACGCCGGCTGCCGCGGACGCCGCCGGACCGGGCCGGCTCGTCACGGCCGGCGCCAGGTGCGGTCGGTGGCGCGCCGAGGACCCAGGGGCGGGCGACGAGCACCAGGGCCAGGCCCGCGTAGATGCAGAGGACGGCGTACGACCGGGGTGTGACTCCCTGCTGTGTGAGCAGCAGCAGCGCCAGGGCGACCGCCCCGCTGAGTACGGCCCACTCCAGCAGCGTTCGCGTGAAGCTCGTGCTGTGTCCGGTGCCGGGCTCGGTGTCGGTGCCGGTGTCGGGGACATCCGCCGCCGGGTGCTGGGCCACGTCCCCCACCGGTGGTTGGGGCGGCGTCCCGTGCGCGGCGGCTGTTCCGGTGCGCCGGGCACGGAGCGCGGCCACGGCGATCAGGATCGAGGCGCACACCCACCACGAGGCGATGCCCGCGGTGGGCCAGAGCGACTGGGTGAGCGTCGCCGACAGTCGGCGCTGCCAGGGCGGATCGACCTCCACCTGGACCTCTTGGGGCAGCCTGTTCTTCCACACCAGCCCGTTCTCCGTGGAGGACGATGCCCGTTCCACGAGGTCGCTGAAGCCGAGGTCGCCCAGATCGGCCTCGATCCGCTTCCACCGGACGGTCTGAAGTGTCGGCGGCCACAGGTAGACCATCCACGTTCTCCCTGTGGGGACGATTTCCCAGGGGCCCACGGGGAAGGGCTTGTCCGTGGTGATCCAGTTGTACGCGACGTAGCGCACCTCGACCGAGGAGTCGGTGGCCCTCACCACGGGATCGCGGGGATGCCATTCGTTGCGCGACCCGGGAGTCTCGTCGCCGAGCAGCAGGCACCGCATGGCCAGGCGGTACTGCAGGGAATGCACGCTGAACGTCAGCTGCTTGGCGAGCGGCCAACTTCTCGGCACCCGCACCGTCATGTCGGAAACGACCCAGGGGTGCGACTGCTTGTGGTGCCGCAATCGCAAGGTGGCCTCGACGCTGCTGTCCTTGAGGCGTTCTGACTGGCAGCCGGCACCGGGGTCCCGCCGCTGTTGCGCCGACGCCGGATCGCACGTCCACACGCATGACACCAGAACCACGAGTAACAGCAGCCGCCACCATCGAGTCATCGCCATAGGGCCGACACCTCTCCCTGTCCCCGGCGAATCTAGACAAAACGTCGTATCTGTCATGCACAGACACACGTCGAACCCCTGACACATACCCCCTTGGGCGTGCCAGTGGCATTTGCAGAGCCTGGTTCGGCGCCCGACAATGGAAGCTGGTGACCGTCAGCCGATTGACGGAGGACTCATGACCGACACCCAGGTGGGCGTTCCGCGCAAGCCGCTTCCTCGGTTCGAGGAGGCCGAAGGGCTGGGACCCCAGGACGCCGAGTTCGTCGAGGACCTGGTCGCGGTACTGGCCAAGCACGGGAATCTGAACCGTTTCGGCCTGTGCCTGCTGCACGACCACTTCCCGCTCCGCGCGGACGAAGTGCTGGTGGAGACGAACGACCCCGAGGCCCGCACGCTGCACGCCCACGTCGAGAGGGCGGACGGGACACGGCACGCCAAGGCGTCACAGTGGCGGTTCGTGCCCCATGCCGACGGCGAGGCGGACGCGGAGCCGGCAGCAGGCCCCTGCCAGGAGATCATGCTGTGCACCACGCTCGACCTGTGCCCGGGGCGTGAGCACGAACGGGACGACCGCCGCTCCGACCACTAGGAGCAGGACGCCGGAGCGAGACCTGCGACGACGGGGCGCCGTCCGTGGCGGACGGTGCCCCGTCGCCAGTGGCGGACCCGGAACGGGCGACCTGGTTGGCGGGAACGTCGCGACCATGTTCGGACGGGTGTCGGCCGGGCCACACCGGCTGCCAAGCCCCGGTGGCCGCCTCTCGGGTCGAAACTCAAGCCGCGTTCGAATCCTCGGTGTGCTCTGACGCCTCCCGTAGCCGTGAACGTCTGCTGTCCGTTCTCCGTTCTCATGGACAAAGCCAGAACGGGGGTGCGGGAGTCGTCTGATGCCAGCTACCGAAGGCGAAGCAGCGAGCATCGCACCGCAGACCTTTTGGGGGCGACAAAGTTCTACGGGCCGGGGGGCGCGCCATCTCCTGGAGTCTTGGCGGACACTGCTCCGACCTCGGGTGGGACAGGGATTACGGCGTGGAACTGGGCTGTGAGTATCTCGGTCTCCTCTCCGGTCGGTGACCTTCGTGTGCTTCTTCTCGGAGCGGCGTAGGAAGGGGCGGGCGCGGCGGCTGCTCTCGGGGGCGGCCGTGGAGAAGGACCTGTCTCAAAAATGTCCAGGATGAATCTGGATAAGTTCATCATTACTGCCCAACTCCGTATCAGTAGATGAGACGATGCCCGACTTGTATTGATCCCGTGAAGGTCGCTGATACTGTTCCCGCCGTGATTCGGACATCTACTCCGGCGTTGACGCGACGTCGCGCCGTAGACCTGATGCGTGTACGCAGCGCGGCCTGTTGCCCCGGCTGCGCCCTGGCGTGCCGCTGAGTCTGACCGACTCTCACACGCGCGCTCACTCCTCCCGGCCGTGACCCCCACGCGCGCGGGCGCGCCCAGGCGATTCCTTCTTCCGGACGTTCGGCCCACGGACCTGCTGCCCGCGGTCGTTCGGCTCCCGGTCATTCAGCCCTGCGGTAATTCGCTTTCCCGTACCCGCGTCCAACGCACCCGCGCGCTGTCCCCTGCGCGGATGCCGCATGAGCGTGGGCCGCCTCACGAGGAGTTCAACCATGCGCATGAAGCGCACCTCCGCCGTCGCGACCGCTGTCGTAGTCGCCACTCTCGCCTCGGGTCTCACCCTGACCTCCGGCGCCGCGTACGCCGATCCCGGCGCCGGTATCGTCGCGCACCAGCTGGTCGGTGTCGGCTCGGACGTCACCCAGGACGTCTTCAACGCGCTCGCGGGTGAGAGCGTCAACGGCACCAGCTACGCCTCGACCGCCGTCACCGCGGACGGCTACTCGATCGCCTCCTACAACGCGACCGAGCCGGGCACCGGCTCCACGACCTCACAGATCCAGACCCGGACGACCGGGCCGAAGTTCCTGCGTCCCAACGGCGCCAACGCCGGCCGCGTCGCCGTCAGCGACTCGGTCGCGGGCGGCAACTACGCCGTCTCCGCCAGCACGAACGACGGCACGGTCAACATCAAGGACCAGATCGATTTCGCCCGCAACACCAGCACGCCCGCCGTCGCCGGCAACGCGCTGACCGCGATCCCGTACGCCCGTGACGCGGTGGGCTACGCCGCCAAGGGCACTGCGCTCGCCCAGCTGACGAAGCAGCAGCTGCACGACATCTACACCGGCGCGCTGACGGAGATAGACGGGGTGAAGATCCACCCGTTCATCCCCAACTCGGGTGCCGGCACCCGCACCTTCTTCCAGAAGGCCATCGGTGTCACCGACGACCAGCTGGGCAGCAACGTCGACACGCTGGACTACAACGGCACGCCGGTCCAGCAGAACCGCCTGAACGACGTCATCAAGAACGACGGTGATCTCGTCCCGCTCTCCATCGCCAGCTTCGTCGCCCAGCGCAACGGTGTCGGAGAGGACCGCAGCGCGACCGCCGTCGAGGGAGGCGCGTTCGTCGGCGCGTTGGACGAGGAGAACACGGGCACCTACACCCCGCCGGTCATCAAGAACGCCGACGGCACCCTTTCCTCCAACCCCGACTTCTTCGCCGACACCACCTTCGGCCGTGACGTCTCCAACGTGGTCGCCACCCGGGCCATCGACCCGACCAGCGTCTTCTTCAACAAGCCCCTCTACGACGTCTTCGTGACCGACGGCGATCACAAGGCGGCGCTGGCCTCCGACACGGCCCAGGCCGTGATCGCGAAGTTCGGCTTCCTGAACGTCAGCTACAACGGTGTCGCCGATCCGACCAACAAGCACGTCAAGCGGGGCGGTCTGGAGGACAGCCACCTCTCCCTGGCGGTCCCGGCAGCCCCGTCCGTGACCGCGACGGGTGGCGCCGCCGGTGCGCTGAAGCTGTCCTGGGCCCCGGCCGCCGTGAGTGCCGAGGTGAGCGACTACCGCGTCACCGTGCAGGACAGCAACGGCACGGCCGTGGGCGGCTACGCGTACAAGGACGGGCCCGCCTCCACCACCAGCGCGAGCCTGACCGGCCTGACGCCCGGCTCGTACACCGTCACCGTCTACGCCTCCAACATCAACGGCGACAGCGCCGCCACCACGAAAACCGTGATCGTGCGCTCGGCGACGACCGTGACCGCGACGCCCGCGGTGGCGAAGCCCGCTTACGGCACCACCGAGTCGATCGCGGTGACCGTCAACCACACCGGCGGCGTGCCGACCGGCACCGTCTCCGCCTACTACGGCACCACCAAGGTGAGTTACGCCACCCTGAACTCGCTCGGCAAGGCCACCGTCAAGGTCGCCACCACCAAGCTCGGCGCGGTGGGCGACAAGACGCTGAACATCCGCTACGGCGGTGACAGCACTCACGCCTCCTCCCGCCACAATGCCTCGTTCACCGTCGTCAAGGCCACCCCGACCCTGACCGTCACCGCCCCGGCCCAGATCAGCCACACCAAGCACGCTGTGATCGGCGTCAAGGTGAGCGCCACCGGCATCGTCCCGACCGGCAAGGTCAAGATCTACAACGGCACGACCCTGGTCGGCAACGGCACCCTCTCGGGCGGCAAGGTCTCGATCACCATCGCCACGCTCTCCAAGGGCAAGCACACGCTCAGTGTCCGCTACGGCGGCAGCAGCTACGTGAACGCCAAGTCCAAGAGCATCACCATCTCCAGCTACTGAACTGTCAGCCAGTGAAACTGACGAACCATCACCACAGTGCCTGAAAGGGCTGGAGCCGACGTCATGCCGGCTCCAGCCCCGGGCGCGTACCGCAGCACAGAGAGGAGTACGGGGACCTTGGGCCTCCCGTCGACCGCACCGGGTGAGGACACCCCACGGCGGCTGTCCGCCGCACCGGGCATCGGTGACCGTCTCTTCCGGGGCGTGCTGCGCACCTCCGGGCTGGCCGTGCTCGCCATCATGGCGGCCGTCGGCCTGTTCCAGCTGCTGCGCGCTCTCCAGGCGCTGCGCGTCGCCGGTTTCTCCTTCTTGACCACCGAGCGGTGGGAACCGGACGCGCACAATTTCGGCATCGCCGCCGTGCTCACCGGCACCGTGCTGATCGCAGCCGTCGCTGTCGTGCTGTCGGTGCCGCTGGCGCTCGGCACCGCGCTGTACATCTCGGAGATCGCGCCCGAGCGGCTGCGGCGCACGCTCATCGCGCTGGTGGACCTGATGGCCGCGGTGCCGTCGGTGGTCTACGGCCTGTGGGGCCTGTTCTTCCTGCAGAGCAGGGCGATCGGCCTGTCCCGCTGGCTGTCCACCTGGTGCGGCTGGATTCCGTTCCTGCACGTGGACGGGGTACGGCAGGACGACCCGCTGGCGTCCGCCAGCGTGTACACCGCCTCGACCTTCATCGCGGGCATCGTGGTCGCGCTGATGGTGGCGCCGATCCAGTGCTCGGTGATGTGCGAGGTGTTCAGCCGTGCGCCGGTGGGCGAACGGGAGGGCGCCTACGCGCTCGGCTCGACCCGGGCGGGCGTGATCCGCACCGTGGTCCTGCCGTACGGGGCCGGCGGCATCATCGGCGGCACCATGCTCGGGCTGGGCCGCGCCCTGGGCGAGACCATCGCGGTGTACCTGGTCATCTCCCCCGTCTTCGAGATCCAGCCGCACATCCTGCAGACCGGTGCGAACTCGGTCTCCTCCCTGATCGCCCTGCACTACGGCGACTCCTCCGAGTTCGGCGTCTCCGCCCTGATGGCGGTCGGGCTGGCCCTGTTCCTGATGACCCTGGTGGTCAACTTCACCGCATCGTCGATCGTGGCCCGGTCGCGGTCCGGTGCGCAGAGCGAGGCATGAGCCCATGACGACCACTCTCGACGAACCCCCGGCCGACAAGCCCTCGGCTCCGGCGACCGGAACCACCACCCTCGTGCCGCGCCCCGAGCCGCTGGAGGAGCCGGAGGAGCACCGTCGCGTGGGCCGACTGCGCCGGGAGGACGCACTCGCCCTCGGCGGCGCCGCCGCGACCGGCCTCAGCCTGGCCTTCCTGCTCTTCGGCCGGCTGGCGCCCCTGTCGGGGGCGCTCGGCTTCGTCGTCGTAGCCCATCTGATCTTCCTGCTGGTCTACGCGATCCTGGTGTGGATGGATGCCTCTGCCGACGGGTCCAAGGCCGGGCCCGTCGTGCGCGACCGGCTGCTGACCGTCGTCCTGAGCTCTGTTGCTGTCCTGCTGTTCTGCGCGCTGGTGCTGGTCGTCGGCTTCACCGTGCTCCGCGGCTGGCACGCGTTGCCGCACGGCAGCTTCTACGCGCAGGACATGCAGGCGGCGGGGCCGCTGGACCCGATCACCGTCGGCGGCGTCCAGCACGCCGTCGCCGGCACCCTGATCCAGATCGCCATCGCGCTCGCGGTGAGCATTCCGCTGGGCATCGCCTGCGCCGTCTACCTAGGCCAGGTGCCCGGCAAGTTCTCCCGGTTCGTGCGCACCATCGTCGAGGCGATGACCGCGCTGCCCTCGATCGTGGCCGGACTGTTCATCTACGCGAGCTGGATCCTGATGCTCGGCTTCGAGAAGTCGGGCCTGGCGGCGGGGCTGGCGCTGAGCGTGATGATGCTCCCGATCGTCATCCGGGCTTCGGACGTGGTGCTGCGCCTGGTGCCGGGCACGCTGACGGAGGCCGCGGAGGCCCTGGGCGCGCCGCGCTGGCGCACGGTGTGGCACGTGATCCTGCCGTCCGCGCGCCCCGGCCTGGCCACCGCCGTCATCCTCGGCACCGCGCGCGGCATCGGCGAGACCTCCCCGGTCCTGCTCACGGCCGGCGCGACGGCCGCGCTCAACGTCAACCCCACGCACGGCCCGATGATGTCCCTGCCGCTCGCGGTGTTCACCTTCGTCAGGTCGCCCCAGTCGGCCATGGTCACGCGCGCCTTCGGCACCGCGCTGGTGCTGTTGACGCTCGTCCTGCTCCTCTTCACGCTCGCCCGCACGCTCGGCGGACGCGGACCCGGCCGGCTGAGCCCCCGCCAGGCCCGCCGCGCGGACCGCCGCTCGCAGCGCGACCTGGACCGTTTCGAGAGTGCCGGGACGGCACCCGCCCCGTCGGCCGACCTTGCGGACGCCACCGACAAGACTCCCCCGAACCCCGCTCCCACCGAGGTGGACTGATGCTCCGTCGGATACGTTCACGGCTGCGGTTCGCCGCCGCGGCCCTCGTGCTGGCTCCGGCGCTGCTGCTGGGCGCCGCCGCGCCCGCGGCCGCCGCGAGCTACACCCCCATCAGCGGGGCCGGCTCCAGCTGGGCCTTCAACGCTGTCGACCAGTGGCGCCGCGACGTCAAGCAGTACGGCATGCAGGTTTCCTACAACCCGCAGGGCTCCTCCTACGGCCGCCAGCAGTTCCTGGCCGGCACCACGGACTTCGCGGTCTCGGACATCCCCTTCCAGACCCATCCGACGGACGGCTCCGCTCCGGAGCGGCCGGTGGCCGGATCGTACGCGTACATGCCTATCGTGGCGGGCGGCACCGCGTTCATGTACCACCTGACCATCAACGGGCAGCGGGTCAACAACCTCCGCCTCGGCCAGGACACCCTGGCCAAGATCTTCACCGCGACCGTGCGGTACTGGGACGACCCTTCGATCAAGGCGGACAACCCGAATCTGAAGCTGCCGCACCGGGCCATCGTGCCCGTCGTCCGCTCGGACGGCTCGGGCGCCTCGGCGCAGTTCACGCTCTGGCTGTCGAAACGGCAGAGCGCGCTGTGGAAGGCGTATTGCGCCAGGGTCGGCCGCAGCAACGCCTGCGGGGAGACCTCGTACTATCCGACCGTCACCGGCATGATCGCCCAGTCCGGCGACCTCGGCGTGGCCGGCTACGTCTCCCAGGGCTACGGCGAGGGCTCCATCGGGTACGTCAACTACTCCTACGCCCTCAACGCGCATTTCCCCGTCGCCAAGTTGCTGAACAGGGCCGGGTACTACACGGAGCCGACGGCGCCGAACGTCGCGGTGTCCCTGCTCAAGGCGAAGATCAACACGAACAAGAGCTCCGCGGACTACCTCACCCAGAACCTGGACGGCGTCTACACCGACACCGATCCGCGCTCCTACGTGCTCTCCAGCTACGCCTACATGATCCTGCCGCTCAAGGTGCAGGGGACCTTCACCAAGGCCAAGGGGACGACGCTCGGCGCGTACTCGTACTACTTCATGTGCCAGGGCCAGCAGCAGGCGCCCGACCTGGGCTACTCCCCGCTGCCGATCAACCTGGTGAAGGCCGGGTTCGACCAGATCCGCAAGATTCCCGGCGTGGTCACCAAGAGCATCAACATCAATGGCTGCCACAACCCGACCTTCAGCCCGGACGGCACCAACCGTCTGGCCACCACCGCCCCCATGCCGCCGGCCTGCGACAAAAAGGGCGCGAGCCGGCAGTGCGCCACCGGCTCCGGCGGTGCCAGGAAGCGGTCCGGGGGCGCCGGCTCCACGGACTCGACCGGCCAGTCCGTCGGCGGCTCCGGCGGAGCCACCGGGGGAGCAGGCACCAGCGGGGGAGCGGACACCGCAGGCGGTGCCGGCACTGCCGGGGGCGCCGGCACCGCCGGAAAGGCGGGCACCACCATCGACCCCGACACCGGTCAGGTCGTCGGCTCCGCCGCCACGGGCGGCACCGGCACCACGGTGCTGGCCTCACCCGTCTCCCTGGCCGCCGACGACGGCTGGAGCGGCAGACAGACCCTGATGACGCTGGCCGCTCTCACCCTCCTCGTCGTGGTCCTGGTCCCCGCCGTGACCGCGCACGTGCTCTCGGCCCGCAACACCAGGGGGGAGCGGAAGTGAGGACACGTCAGCTCATCCGCGCGGCCGTGGGCGCGACCGCGGGCGCCCTCGCGGGCGCGCTGCTCTCCGTGGCGGTGGCGCCTGCCGCGGGCGCCGCGGCCCCGTCCGACCCGTCCGCGGCCACCGGCTCCGCCGTGACCGTCTCCGGGCGCGGCGAGTTCGCGGACATGAAGTTCACCGTGAGCCAGACCGAGGGACTGACCGACCGGGCCGTCACCGTCTCCTGGACCAGGGGCACGCCCACCACGTTCGCGGGCACCGACTTCAAGACCGACTTCGTCCAGATCATGCAGTGCTGGGGCGACGCCGACAACGTCGTTTCGGAGAACCCAGGCCCCCCGCGCACCCAGTGCGAGTTCGGGGCCTCGCCCACCACCGAACGCGCCAACTGGCCCGGCAACGGCTACGACGACACCCGCGCCGTCGTCTACCGCGCCAAGCCCGGCAACTACGGGCAGGACGACACCTTCGGCTCCACGATGCCGTACGGCCTCGGCGAGGTGCCGTTCAAGGCGGTCGACGGCACCGTCGTCACCAGCGGCACGCAGAACAACAGGTTCTTCAACCACAACACCACCAACGAGATCGACTTCGCCCGCACCGGGGCGGACGGCACCGGCTCGGAGATCTTCGAGACCCAGACCGTGAACGAGGCGCCGCAGCTGGGCTGCGGGGCCCCCATCACCCACGCCGACGGCACCGTCACCGGCCGCCCCTGCTGGCTGGTGATCGTCCCGCAGGGCCACCTCGACCTCGACGGCAGGCCCTACGAGGACCAGACCCAGGTCAACGCCGGCTCCCCGGTGTCCTCGACCAACTGGAAGAACCGCATCGCCGTCAAGCTCGACTTCAACCCCGTCGGCGCCTCCTGCACGATCGGCGCCAAGGAGCAGGACACCACCGGCAGCGAGCTCGTCGCCGAGGCGATGACCAGCTGGCAGGCCACGCTCTGCGGCAACGGCAACGGCACCGTCTACGGCTTCACCCAGCTCGGTGACGCCGACACCCGCGCCCGGATCACCTCCGGCGCGCGCACCCTCGGCTTCGTCACCCAGCCCCTCGGCTCGGACGACGGCACCACCGCGCCCCCGGGCACGGTGACGTACGCCCCGGTCGCGCTCTCCGGCGTGGCCATCGGCTTCAACATCGAACGGCAACCGAGCTCCAAGGCCACCGACGCCCAGCAGGCGCTGGCCGGAACCAGGTTCACCTCGATGAGGCTCAACCCCCGACTGATCGCCAAGCTGCTCACCGAGTCCTACCGCAACTCCCCCTGGGGCGCGGTCAAGACCGTCTACTCGAACGGCACCGAGACACTGACCGCCGCCAAGGGCTACGGCTGGGCCCTGCACAACCCGCCCGGCCTGCTGTCCGACCCGGAGTTCCTGGCGCTCAACCCGGGCTACGCGAACCAGGCCATCGCCGAGAACCCGAGCACCGATACGGACCTCGAGGTCGCGCTCGGCCACACCGACGCGGCCCGGCAGCTGTGGAACTACGTGCTCGCCGACAAGGACGCCCGGCGGTTCCTGGCGGGCGTGCCCGACGAGGACGGCATGCGGGTCAACCCGTACTACGGCACCAACGCCGACCTGAACCCCGTCGGCACCGCCTTCGACGCCACGCGGGACGACTACCCCAAGTCCGACCCGTGGACCACCATTCCGCCAGGTTCCGCCCAGGCCACCATCCAGCAGGGCATGAACGACTTCCACCCCTACGTGGACGACATGCTCCTGGCTGCCGTGCATGCGCGCCGCGGCGACCGGCTGTGGAAGTCCAGCTGGGACGCGACCGCCAACCCCCCGCTGTGGAAGTCCCCCGGCCCGCAGAACGTCGGCCAGCGCTTCCAGCTCGTCGTCACCGACACGGCAGCGGCGGCCCGTTACGGCCTGCAGACCGCTGCCCTGCTCAACTCCGCGGGCAGGTACGTCGCACCGACCTCTGACTCACTGACTGCCGCGGCTGCCTCCGCCACCGGCAGCCCTGCCGTCGCCCCGGTCACCGCGTCCGGGGCGACCGCGTACCCCCTGTCCATGCTGGTCAACGCCGTGGCCCGGCCTGGTCAGCTCGAGGCGGCCGAGCGAAAGAGCTACGCCGCGCTGCTGCGCTACGCCGCGGACAAGGGCCAGCGGCCCGGCATCGAGCCCGGCGACCTGCCGCTCGGCTACGCGCCGTTGAACAGCGCGATGCGGGGCAGGACGCTCGCGGCGGCGAAGCGGCTGGAGACCTACAAGGGCGGCCCGGCGGACGACGGTTCGCCCACGTCCAGGACCGGCGGTGGGGCAGGCGGCACGGGTGGTACGGGTGGAGCGGGTTCCGGCGAAGCGGGCAGCGGCACGGGTTCCACCACTGGGACCGCGACGGGCACCAATGCGTCCTCCAAGCGCGGCTCCACCGCCGGGCACGGCTCCACCGCGCCCGACCTGATCGCCACCGCCGGTGGCCGCACCCCGGCCGACCCGCCGGTCCCGCTGCGCCTCGCTCTTCCCATCGGCGCGGGAGCCGGTGCGCTCACCGGGCTGATCGCGCCGTTCGCGGCGGGCTGGCGTCCCCGGGGCGCGGCCACCGCACTCTCCGCGGCGCCGGCCTTCGTGCGACGTACGACTCGCCGACTGGGCGGGAGGTTCCGCAGGTGACCGCCACGATCGACAACGGGACGGCCCGTCCGGCCTCCGGCACGCGTCCGGCCTCCGCAGGCAAGGGCAGCAAAGGCACCGGTAACACCAGCACCGGCAGCACTGGCACCAAGGCTGGGAAGCGCCGCCCGGCGCTGTCCCATGTGACCGCCGGTGCGTTGCTCACGCTGAGCGTGCTGCTGCTCGGCATCTGCGCGCAGCTGGTCCTGCTCAGCCCACTGCAGCACCGCGCGGCCCAGTCGGCCGGCTTCGACCGGCTGCGCGGCGAGCTGGCCGCCGGCACGGTGGCCGTGTCGCAGACCGACCAGAGCGGGCGGTTGCTCGCCCCCGGCACACCGCTGATGCTGCTGGAGATCCCCGGGTTGCACGTCCACGAGGTGGTCTTCGAGGGCACCGACTCCGACGTACTGGCCAAGGGCCCCGGCCACCGCCGGGACACCCCGCTGCCCGGCCAGGCCGGCACCGCCGTGCTCATGGGCCGGGCAGCCGCCTACGGTGGACCGTTCGGGCACCTGGACGAACTGGCCCCCGGCGACACCTTCCGCATCACCACGGGCCAGGGCCGCTTCACCTTCCGGGTCCTCGGCATTCGGCGTGCGGGCGACCGCGCCCCCGCCTGGCCGGCCGCGGGGAAGGGCCGTGTCGTGCTGATGACCGCGACCGGCACGCCCTACCTCCCCACGGGCGTGTTGCGGCTGGACGCCGACCTGGTCGGCAAGGCGGCCGACACCCCGGCCCTGAAGATCGCCCCGGAGTCCCTGCCGCCGAGTGAACTCCCGCTCCGCGGCGGCTCCGTCATCTGGTGGCAGTTGGTGCTCTGGCTCCAGGCGCTGGCCTCCTCCTCCCTGGCAGCGGTCTGGGCCTGGTTCCGCTGGGGTCGCCGCCATACCTGGATCGCGTTCACCGGACCGGTCGGCGCCATCGGCCTCGAGGTGGCGGAACAGGTCACCCGGCTCCTCCCCAATCTGCTCTGACCCCTCCAGGACCGAGGTTTGGAACATGACCGACACCACTACCGCCACTACCGCCACCACCGAAGAGGCCGAGAAGACCAGGCCCCTGCCCGTCGTCACGAGCGAGGGCACCACCGTCGAGGACGCCGCCGCCGAGGACGCCGCCGCCGAGTTGCCCACCGTCCAGACCCACGGCCCGACGCCCGGCGCGGGCCCGGCCGAACTGGACGCCCGCCACGTGTCCGCCTGGTTCGGCAGCCACAAGGTGCTCGACCGGGTCTCCCTGACCATGCGGGCCGGCCAGGTCACGGCCCTGATCGGCCCGTCCGGCTGCGGCAAGTCCACCTTCCTGCGCACCCTCAACCGGATGCACGAGCTGGTGAGCGGCGCCGCCTTCGCCGGCGAGGTGCTCCTGGACGGCACCGACATCTACGCCCCTGGGCGCAGACTCACCGCGGCCCGCCGGGACATCGGCATGGTGTTCCAGAAACCCAACCCCTTCCCGGCGATGTCGATCTACGACAACGTGCTGGCGGGACTCAGACTGACGGGCCTCAAGGCCGGCCGCTCGGCCAAAGACGCCCTGGTCGAGGAGTCCCTGACCCGCGCGGGCCTGTGGAAGGAGGTCCGCGACCGCCTCCGCCGGCCCGGTGGCGCGCTCTCGGGCGGCCAGCAGCAGCGCCTGTGCATCGCACGCGCCCTCGCCGTACGCCCGCGCGTGCTGCTGATGGACGAGCCCTGCTCTGCACTGGACCCGACATCCACGCGGCGCGTGGAGGAGACGATCCGGAGCCTGTCGCAGGAGGTCACCGTCGTCATCGTGACCCACAACATGCAGCAGGCCGCGCGCGTCTCCGACGAGTGCGCGTTCTTCCTCGCCGAGCAGGGAGTCCCGGGCGGCATCGTCGAACACGGCCCCACCGACGCGATGTTCCACAACCCGCAGGACCAGCGCACTGCGGACTATGTCAACGGGCGCTTCGGCTGAGCGGGCTGTGAGGGGCGCCGGAGGGGGCAGTCGCGAGCGGTAGGGAAACCCCAAGTCGGAGCTCGCGACCGCGGGGGTTCTTGTCGGGCTCGATGGCGCGTCGTGGACGGGGTGTGCCAGCGGCGGCCGAGGGGGGACGAAACCGGGCGAGACGCCCAGCGCCCAGGGAGGCTCTTGCCTGACGGCGCGTTCCTATTCGTTCCCATGCAAGGCCAAAAAGCCCCTCGGAGATCACTCCCGAGGGCCCTTTCTGGCGCATCGTGCCTGGTCAGGCATGGTGCCCCCGGCAGGATTCGAACCTGCGACACCCGCTTTAGGAGCGTGGTGAGGCGAGTGCCGCTCTGACCTGCGAACTGTCCACCTGGGCGGACCAACGGCCAGCCATCCGTCGGCCACCGCCGTTCCCCGTGGCTCCCCGCTGGATCTGGCACGGGTGTGGCACGGGTATCAACTGATGTTCCTCAACATGGCTTCGGGGATGAACGCCTGAGCTGGTGCCCGACGCGCCGCCTCCGGTCAGGGCGAAAGCCGTCGCCATCTGTCATCGTCTGTCGTCGTTGGCTGCCCGCGTACGGCCCAGAGACGGCCCCGGAAGCTGCCGGGTCGTGGCCTTCGACCTTCACCTCCCGCCGCCGCAGACGCCTGCCGGACGTGCGTGTATCGCCATCTGCCGTACGGGTGGATCAATGCGTCATTCGCCGGGCCGTCAAGTGTCGTTCGAACCCTTTGCGGTGCCCGCCCCACGACAGTGGATCCCGCGGCAGAAGCCGTGACGGGATACGCGGACCGGTGGTGACACCGCGACGGGACGGGTAGCGCCGCGGCCTCGAATGTCCGGCGGCGACACGCTGCCACAGGAAGGGGTTCCGTCCGCCCCGGAGGAGTGCCATGCACGGTGTCCGTGCGATCCGGGCGCTGGCGGCCGCGGTGCTGACTCTGACGGGCCTAGCGGCCGCGCCGGCGACCGCACACGCCCGTCCGTCGGCCAGGGATCCCCAGCCGGCTTCCCAGCGCGTCTGCCCTCAGACTTCTACTTTCAGTCAGGCAGCCTGCCTGGCGAGGCTCCGCACAGGGCTGCAATTTCTCCCGTCCCTCCCACCAGGCGCCAAGCCACCCGGCCTCGGCGCCGATGACATCCGCAGCGCCTACGAGCTGCTCGGCCTACGCGGTCAGCAACGTACCGTGGCGATCACCATCGCCCACCATGATCCCAATCTGGAGAGCGACCTGGGCGTCTACCGCCGCCAGTTCCACCTGCCGGTGTGCACCAAGACCAACGGCTGCCTCCGTGTGATCAACCAGAGCGGCGGAACCACCCCGCCATCCACCACCGACCCCGGCTGGGCGTTCGAGGAGTCCATCGACGTGGACGCGGTGAGCGCCGCGTGCCCGAACTGCCGCATCCTGGTCGTCGAGAACGACAGCGCCTTCGCCTCCGACATGTTCGCGGGGGTCGACCAGGCCGTCGCACAGGGCGCGAAGTTCATCTCCAACAGCTGGGTCTTCCCCGAAGCCTCGTTCGAGACGAACTTCGACTTCCACTTCAACCACCCCGGCATTGCCTTCACCTTCGGCTCGGGCGACAACGGAGGCGTCACGCAGTATCCGCCCGCATCCCCCTATGTCACCGCCGTGGGCGGTACCACGCTGACCCGAGCGAACAACCAGCGCGGCTGGACGGAGAGTGCCTGGCCAGGTACCGGGTGCGGATGCTCTCTGTACGAGCCCAAGCCGCCCTTCCAGCACGACACCATCTGCCCCAACAGCCGCACCATCGCCGACGTCTCCGCAGTCGCCGCAGGCTTCGCTGTGTACGACACAGTCCCCCTTGACGGCTCCACCGGCTGGCTCGTCGCCGACGGCACCAGCATCGCCGCCCCCCTGGTCGCCGGCATGTACGCCCTGGCCGGCAACCCCACACCCGGCACATTCCCCAACAGCTACCCCTACGCCCACCCGCAGGACTTCCATGACATCACCACCGGCAGTGCGGGTTCCTTCTCCGCAGGCCCGGGCTACGACGCCCCCACCGGCATCGGAACCCCCGACGGCGTCAACGGGTTGCGGCTGCTCGATCCCGACGACTGGCACACGCCTGCGACGAAGCCGTTTTGGAAGGTGAAAAGGGACAGGGCAACAACGTAGGTCGGCGTAACGGCTTTGGGCGTGAGTTTCAATGGGCGAGTCAACCCGGTAGGCGGTCTTGAAAACCGTCGTGGCGCGAGTCACCGTGGGTTCAAATCCCACACCCACCGCAGGTGAACGGCCCCTGACCAGGTAAATCGGTCGGGGGCCGTTCTCGTGTGCACTGTCCGTCAACCACCGTGGTTCCCCGTCAGATACCGGTCGATTGGGCACGGCAGGGGCACGGGCACCTTCTGATCCGTAGCTCTGTGGTCATCGGTGCTTGAGGACATAGCGGGCGCACTGATGCAGCCAAGAGGCCACTGCTGGACGAGAAACGTGGCCCAAAGGCGGCTCCCAGGGTGCCGGGCTGACCACCACTGCCCATCATGCTGAACGAGTGTCCTCGCGCGGCTCAGGGACGACCTGAAGTCCGGCACGTTGCTCGCCCCTCGATGAGAACCAAAGGTGGCACGATTGCCGAGGTCTGCCCGCCTGGCCAGCCGAGGAGCAGGGGCCGGTAACGGTCACCAAGTTGTGCTGGTTGCTGTACCTCATTGCTGTACAGCGGTTGGGGTATCGGCTGCCTTTTGTGAGTGCCTGGTCAGGATGCACCAGTTCATATTGTCGGGGTCCCCTACGGTCAGCCCCACCACCAAGCGCCTCTTGTCCTGGTAGAGATCGAACGGGGTTTCTTCGTCCCCTATGGTCACATCGAGTTCTTGCTCAGCACCGGACTCGTAGATCCCCCAGGTGCCATCCCCGCTGTGCCGCTGCGTGATCTTGCCGTTCAGGTCCATGTCGGTAGGGATGCCGGTGGCGGAGGCCGATCCGTCCGGCCTCAAGGTCAACGTGGTGTCGCATTTCCGGGCGCGCCAGGTGCCTATGAGCTGAGAGCCGTGGACGTCCTTCGCGTGCGGATACCCGCCCCATCCCATGCACGCGGAGACCGACAGCGCCATAGGGGCCGAAATGAGCGCCCACTTCCATGCTCGGCTGTTCATCGCCGCCCCCTTCGTACCGGTGGCCTGATCTTAGATCGCGTGTTTGCTGAGCGCTGCCGGCGCTTCCCGTGGCGTGCCTCCCGAACGGGCATGCTGTCGCGGGTGTTCGGCCGATGTCCACGCGCAGACACCGCCTGGCCGACGGAGAGCAGGGGCTGGCGCGGAGGAGTAATAGACGGGATAGAGTCTCGCTCGCGGATTGGGGAGGTGAGCCATGGCCGCGCTTTTCTATTCCGCTGTCGTGGTGGGCGTCGCGTTGACAGCTTTCGCGGTCTTGCGGGAGCACGGAACGCGGCTTGCGAAGGCGGCATCCTGCTTGTGTCTGGCAATCGCCGCGCTCCCCGGGCTGGCCCTCGTCGGCATCGTTCTGCAAGTGATCTTCGGGTCGTGAGACGGTGCGGGGCTGGCTGAAGTGGCCGCACCCGGATTCTTCAGGAGGCCGCGATGCGACGCTGGTCGCCAGCTCGGGGAGGGGAACGACGTTGATCATTCACGGAGCTCTCTGCACCGTCAGGGCCGCGCCGAGCAGCACCACCGTTTTGATCACCTGAATGACGATCGTGCCCCGCATGCCGCTGAACGCCGTGGCGCAGACGACCAGTGCGCCGATCATGACGATGGCGGTCTTCTCGGCGCCGGGCCCGGTCATTCCCAGCAGCGCCGTGGTGGTCACGCCCGCGCCGGAGAGCTGCACCACCAGAACGGGGACGCACACGCTCAAGGTCACGACGGCGGTTGCGATCCTCGCCCCCGGCCCTGGAGCCCGCAGGGCGAACGTGTCGCCCAGGGTGTAGCCGGCGTGCTCGCGCAGGGGGCGTGCCAGCAGGAGGAGCACGCCGAGCGACAGTACGGTGCACAGGGT
Source organism: Streptomyces sp. NPDC054794 (assembly GCF_053611585.1). Classification (NCBI taxonomy): domain Bacteria; kingdom Bacillati; phylum Actinomycetota; class Actinomycetes; order Kitasatosporales; family Streptomycetaceae; genus Streptomyces; species Streptomyces sp. NPDC054794. Next base: position 49,242 of record NZ_JBSHAQ010000003.1, read on the forward strand.
GATGAAGAGACCGTCGTAGCCGAACAGGGCGACGCTTCCCGTGGTGCCGAGCACCGCGGCGGTGGGCAGATAGACGCCGGTAAGGACGAGGGCCCCGCGCAGGGGCTTCAGCCCGCGTCCTCCTGTGTAGAAGTCGTTGATCCGGTCCCTCTCGGGGCCGCTGAGGGTGCAGATCAGCAGGATGGGGACGATGAACGTCAGAAAGCCCACCAGGACGAACCTCTGCGTGTGACTGTCCAGGGCGCCGGGCGCGGCGAGCAGGATCTGCGGACTCATCTGCTTTCCTCCCCGTCCGCGTGGGGGGCCGGGCCTCGGTCCGCGCGGCGGTCGTACCGCGCCGCCGTCCACACCAGCAGGGAGCCCTGGAGGAGCAGGGCCAGCTCGCCGATGCTGGTCTCTCGCCAGACGCGGGTGCCCAACAACTCGGCTGCGGAGCAGGCCAGCAGCACGTGCACGGCGAACGCCGATCCGTTGACCAGGGCGAAGGACACACCTGGGCGGTAAGGCCGTCGACGATGATGAAGGCGGGCGGAGTGCAGGTGGGTCATGGCGATCTCCGTACGGTGTTGGGCGGCGCAGGAAGGTCGGGCGTGGGGGATCACATGCGAGAGGACGTGGCGGTGCGGCTGGGGATCAGTGGGTTTCCGGGAGGGTGATCTGCCTCTTGAGGATCTTGCCGGTGGGTCCCTTGGGCAGGGCGTCGACGACCCTGATCTCGCGGGGGTACTTGTACGGCGCGACGCGCTGGCGGACGAACTCCCGCAGTTCGTTGCCGCACGACTCGGTGCCGGGTCGCAGGGCGACCACCGCGGCGACCTCCTCGCCGAGGGTGGCGTGCGGGACGCCGATCACGGCGGCTTCGGCCACGCCTGGGTGCTCGTAGAGGACCTCCTCGATCTCGCGCGGGTAGACGTTGAAGCCACCGCGGATGATCAGGTCCTTCTTGCGGTCGACGATGTAGTAGTAGCCGTCGTCGTCGACGCGGGCCAGGTCTCCCGTGCGCAGCCAGCCGTCCACGACGGTCTCCGCGGTCGCGTCGGGGCGCCCCCAGTAGCCGGCCATCACGTTGTGGCCGCGTACGCACAGTTCGCCGACGCCGTCCTGCGGGTTGAGGACGCACATCTCGACGCCCTCGATGGGGGTGCCGACGGAGCCGGGCTTGCGGGGCCGGTCCGGGTGGTTGAACGAGGCCACCGGGGAGGTCTCGGACATGCCGAAGCCCTCCAGGACGGTGCATGCGAAGACGGTCTCGAAGACGTGCAGGACCTCGACCGGGAGGGAAGCGCCGCCGGAGACGCACAGGCGCAGTGAGCTCATGTCGTGCTCGTGGGGGTCGGTCAGGCGCTCGGCGAGCATGGCGGAGTACATGGTCGGTACGCCCTCGAAGACCGTGACCCCTTGCTCCTCGATGGTGCGCAGTGCCTCGGCGGCGTCGAAGCGGGCGAGCAGGGTGAGCCTGGCGCCCGCCACCACGGCGGCGTTCATGGCGCACGCCTGGCCGAAGGCGTGGAACAGCGGCAGGCAGCCCATCACGACGTCGTCGGGGGTGAAACGGGCCAGGGTGCGCGCGGTGATCTCGGCGTTGCGTGCCAGGTTGGCGTGGGTGAGCATCGCGCCCTTGGGCACACCTGTGGTGCCGGAGGTGTAGAGGATGACGGCGAGGTCGTCGTCCTGCCTGGGTGTGGACGGGGCCGGGTCCGGATGCGCCTCGATCAGGTCCTCCAGTGCGCTGGGCACGATCGGCACGACCGGGGTCCCGGTGCCCTCGGCGCCGGCCCGGGCCTGGTCCGCCACGCTGTCCCAGGCGAGGAACAGCGCCATGCCGGAGTCGCGTACGTAGTGCGCGATCTCGCGCGGCTTGAGCAACGGGTTCATCGGCACGACGACCCCACCGGCGCGCACGATCCCGTAGTAGAGGACGGGAAACTCCGGCAGGTTGGGCAGCATCAGCCCCACCCGGTCACCGGGGGCGACACCGTGGGCGACGAGGAATGCGGCGGTACGGCCGGCGAGGGCGTTGAGCTCTGCGTAGGTGAGCCCCCGGTCGCCGAGCTCGACCGCGAGGCGGTCGCCGTGGTCGTCGGCGGCACGGGCAAGGAAGTCATTGAGGTTCATGAGGGCATTCGTTCCTGATCAGCCGCGGAGCGCGGAGGCGAAGATGGCGGGCAGCTGGGCGATGCGGGGGGCGGTGGTGAAGCCGGTGACGCGCTCGAGCGTGGTGCGGCCGGTACGGTTCGTGACGAAGTAGGGCGGACGCGGGGACAGCGACGGGGAGCCGGTGAGCAGACCACGCGGGGCGGGGGCGAACGGTGCGCGTACCACGGTCTTCTCGACGCCCTCGAGCATGAAGGCGTTGTGGACGAAGCCGGTGCCGCTGCCGATGTCCTGGCGGGTGTGTCCGGGGAACGCACCCCAGGGCGTGTAGCCGAGCAGGAAGCCCACCCCGGACCAGCAGTTGACGCCCAGGGTCCCGTAGCGCAACGCCGCGACAGCTGCCCGTACCGCGACCGCCGCCGACCGCTCGGTCGCGGGGTGGACGAGGAGGGTGGCGCCTAGCGTGCCGGGAAGGCGGTCGTTGGCGAAGTCGACCGCCTCGCGGAGGAATTCGGCCGGGGTGTCGCCGGGCAACCGGACCACGCCGAGGGCGCTGGCGAACACCTCGTCGGTGACGAGCGTGCCGTCGTAGCGGGTGATGTCCGGCACCAGGATCCGGCTGTCGTCCCCGAGGACCTCTGCGGCGGGATGTGCGGTGCGGACGGCCGCAAGGCGCTGCTCGGCTCCGGGGTAGTAGTCGGTGCGCGAGGGCAGGGCGCGCAGCACGGTGCGGATCTCGTCCAGCAGCCGTTCGGCGCCGGCCCAGTCGCGCGGCAGCACCAGGACCTGGCTGGCGATGCAGTTGTGGCCCGAGTTGTTCATCTTGCTGGTGACGATGTGCTCCGCCTGGAAGCGGAAGTCCGCGTCGCTCCACGGTCCGGGGACCACGATGCACGGGCTGACGCCGCCCAGTTCGCTGGTGAACGGCTTGTCGACGAGCGGCCTGTCGTCACGGCGGCGCTGCTCGGCGTGTTCGTCGGTGCCCCACACGATGGCGTCGTGGGTGCGGTCACTGCCGGTCACATGCAGGGAGTCCACGCCGTCGTGGCCGGTGAGGTAGGCGCCCTCGGCGGCGCCGCCGTCGACGAAACGGACCCAGCCGCGTGCGACGAACTCGGCGAAGACCTGCTCGAAGCAGGGGCGCAGATAGGCGTTGACCGGGTTCATCTTGGCGACGACGACCTGGCCCTCGGCGTACAGCTTGTGCAGGATGTCGAGCGCGGTGATGGAGGCAACGTTCCCGGCCCCGAGCACCAGCGCGACACCGGGCCGGCGCGTTGCGCCCCGGTACTCCCCTGCCGCCTGGGTCAGGGCCTGCTCGGGCGTGATGCCGTCACGCATCCACACCTCGGCGCAGTATCCGCTGAGCAGCACCCGGTCCCACCCGGTGGCGGGGAAGACGCCGACCACGGTACGGCCGCCCCCCTGCCGTACGGCCCGTGCCGGGACCGGGTCCTTGCCTGCGGCGATCCGGCGAAGGACATGCAACTGGGCGCTGGTGTTCTGGGCCAGGGCCCAGGGTCCGCCGGCCCAGTCCTCCGCCGCCCAGGGGGAGTCGGGAGCGTACCCCTTGGCCCGGGCGGCGGCCTCGACCATGTCGGCGGCGACGTCCCGGATCAGCGGCATGAGCCGTTCCAGCAGGCCTATGCGCTCGGTGAGCGGGGTGGCGGACCAGGATGCGGCGTTACGGCGCAGTTCACTGACGGCTCGATCGAGGGCGGTGGTGTCGAGGGCGGTGCTCTTCACGTGACTCCTTGGCGGGCGGACGGATGGGGGAACGGGGTCATGCGGCCAGTCGGCGCGCGTCCCGAACGGGGTCGACGAGGGCCACGGCGGCCACGCCACTAAGCAGGAGCAGGACACCCGACAGCAGCAAGGCATGCCGGTAGCCGTCCGCCCCCTGGGTGTCGACCAGGTGGCCGGTCAGGACGGGAGCGATGAGACCTGCCGTGGTCACCACGGCGTTCATCACTCCCAGGGCGCCGCCGCGACGCTGTTCCGGGGCAAGCTCGGCGATTGAGGTGACCGCGATGTTCGTCATCACGCCGCACAGGCCGAAGGTGATGACCAGCAGCAGTACGGTGACGGGCCCGGGCTGGGCCACCGGCAGGGCCAGGCAGCTCAGCGCCCCGCCGATCAGGGTGATACCGCCGACGCGGGCGCGGGCCCACCGGCTGCTCACACCGCGCCGCAGCAGCCAGCCGGTCAGCCCGGCCTGCCCGAGGACAGCGGCCGCGCCGACCGCCCAGAGCATGGCGATCAAGCTGGCCGCGGTAGTGGTGGGGTACCCCAGGCTGTCGTGCAGGTACGAGGGCACCCACACCAGCAGCAGGGCCAGGCACCAGTAGGTCCCGAAGTAGGCCACCGTTGTACCGATCCAGGTACGGGTACGCAGGATGCGGCGGTAGGGGACGACGGCGCCGGAGCAGGGAAGGACGCCCGCAGTACTGCCCGGGCCGTGGCTCGCGTGGTTGCCTTCCCGGCCGACGAAGGCCCACACCACTGCCCACAGCACGCCGACCGCCGCAACCACACCGAAGGCCGAACGCCAGCCGTGGTGATGGATCACCCACGTCAGTCCCGGTGCCGCGATCACGACACCCGAAGCGGTGCCGACGGTGATCAGGGCACCGGGGAGGTTGCGGCGATGGTCGGGGAACCAGGCCAGGGCACTGTGTTGGGCGACCGGGAAGGCCGGTCCCTCCGCTGCTCCCAGGACGATCCGTGAAGCGACCAGCATGGCCATGCCGCCTCCCAGCGCCATCGGCGTCTGCGCGACCGACCACAGGAGGGCCATGATCAGCAGGAGCCATCGGGGCGGGACGTGGTCGGCCAACAGCCCCACCGCTGCGCCAGAGATGGAGAACAGCAGGAAGAAGGCGCTGTTCGCCAGCCCGAAGTCGGTGGCCGACAGTCCGAGGTCGTGACGGATCGGGTCGGCCGCCAGTCCGAGGACGGACTTGTCGGCGAAATTGACCATCATGAAGACCACGAGGAGCAAGGTGACAGTCCACGCACGGCGCTTGGACTCACCCGGTCTCTTCCGGACGGGCTGGACGGGTGCGACATCGGTGTCGGTCATGCTGGCTCCGCGGTGAATGCTGCTGGAGAGCAGGGAGGGTCGTTGATGGGAGGTCAGGAGAGCGGGACGCCGGCGATCGCGATGCGCTCCATCACCCGGCGCTGCGGGAAGTAGTCGTTGATCGCGTAGTGTTGGGTGGCGATGTTGTCCCAGATCGCGACCGAGTCGGCCTGCCAGCGGAAGCGGACCTGGTACTCGGGAACGCGGGCCTGCAGCACCAGCTCGTCGAGCAGCTCGCGGCTCTCCTCCTCGGACAGACCTACGATCCGCACGGTGAACGGCTCGTTGACGTACAGCAGTCGGCGTCCCGTGCGCGGGTGCCGGACGACCACCGGGTGCTCGACCGGCGGCAGAGAGACACGCAGCGCCTCCACCTGATCCGGCGTCATCAGCGCACCCCAGCTGGGCACCCAGTCGTGCACCGCGGTGAGGCCCTCGATGCGCTCCTTCATGGCGTCGCTGAGGTTGTCGTACGCGGCTCCCATGTCCGCCCACATCGTGTCGCCGCCGGCAGGCGGGATCTCCACCCCTCGCAGGACGGAGCCGAGCGCAGGGGCGGCCATGAAGGAGTGGTCGCTGTGCCAGATGTTCTCGCCGCCGACGGTCATGGCGTCCTTGGCCAGACGGGATACGCCGACGGTGTCGCCCTTCGGGAAGAACGGGTTCGGCTCCGGCTCGCCCCAGATCCCGGCGAGGGCGTGCTGCGCGTCCGGGTCGAAGGCGTGCTGGTCGCGGAAGAAGATCACCTTCCATTCCAGCAGGGCCTGCTTGAGCTCCTCTGCGAGCTCCTCGCCGATCGGCTGCGACAGGTCGACACCGCCGATCTCCGCGCCGATGTGCGGGGTGAGCGGGGAGATCCGCAGCCGCTGGTATGCGCGTGCGGGCATGCCCGGCGCGGTGCGCTCGAGCGTGCGCGGGCCGTAGTGCATCAGCGGCTTGTCGACGGTGGGTCGGGGTGTGGCAGGGGCAGACATGCGGGCCTCCATGGCGGGCGCATCGAAAAATCGTTACGGGCAGTATCGATATTGGGGTGTGGGTGAACAAGGGCCTGTCGGCAACTTTTTCGAAGGGGCCCGGAATCAGGCCGGGCGGCCCACAGCACGGACGACGAGGTCGACCAGGTCGTCCACCAGGTGCTCATCGGGCAGTTCGCGCTCCGCAAGGAGGCGGTAGACCAGCGGCGCCGCCACCAGCGTGGCCGCGGAGCGAACGTCAATGTCGGGGCTGACCTCGCCACGGACGATCCCGCGCTCCAGGATCTTGCGCGTCTCGCCCATCATCCGGTCGACGAACTCGGCGTACGCCCCCCGCGCACCGCCGGCCTCCGCGGCCGCACCGATCAACTCCGCCAGCAACCGATCGGTACCCGGCTGCCGGTAGGCCGCCAGCCGTGCGGTGAGCACCTCTCGCAACTCCGCCCGCACATCCCCCAGATCCGCCACCGACAGCTCACCTATGCGCATCTCGGCAGCGGCGATGATCAGCGCCTGCTTCGTCGGCCAGCGCCGGTAGATGGCCGGCTTGCTCACCCCGGCACGCGCGGCGACGGCGTCCATCGTGACGGCCGCGATGCCCTGCTCCGTCACCAGCTCGATCACCGCCCCCAGGGCAGCGCCCGTCACCCGCTCGTCGCGCGGCCGTCCCGGCCCGCGCCCAGCCTTCCGCGCCTGCATGCCGACCACGGATCGAGGATACGGTCCCCCGGTCCTCGCCCGTCCGACGGGCCTGCGGATCGGAACCGGGAAGCCTGAGACTGAGCCCCGATGAGTCACCACATCGCCTCCGGGACAACCTCGGCACCGGGTCACCTCAGGACGTTGTCCACACCGCCGAGTCACCGCGTGGCCTCCTCCGCGCCCCGGGCCTTTGCCGCCTTCGGCCGGACGGTGGGAACAGGCAGGAACGGAAGGCGCAGGGCCGCGAAGGCGGACTCGGGCACGGCGGGACGAATCGGTTTGACCGGCGGGGTGGGCCGGTACGGCTCGCCCTGGGCGGGACGCGGGTCGGCCTCGCCCTTGTTGGGCCACAGGGACATGGCCCGTTCGGCCTGGGCGGTGATCGTCAGGGAGGGGTTGACCCCCAGGTTGGCGGAGATGGCAGAGCCGTCGACGACGCTGATGCCGGGGTGCCCGTAGAGACGCTGGTAGGGGTCGATGACGCCGGTGTCGGGACTGCCACCAATGGGGCAGCCGCCGATGAAGTGCGCGGTCAGCGGGACGTCGAAGATCTCGCCGACCGAGCTGCCCGGGAAGCCGTTGATCTCGCGGGCGAGCAGGCGGGCCGCCTCTTCGGCGGCGGGGATCCAGTTCGGGTTGGGGGCCCCGTGTCCCTGGCGGGAGGTCAGCTTGGCCGTGCCCCGGCGCATCTTCTTCGGGGAGACGGTGAGGGAGTTGTCCAGGGACTGCATGACCAGGGCGATGATGGTCCGCTCCGACCAGCGGCGCTTGCTCAGCGAGCGGGCGAGGAGAACGGGGTGCCGGGTGCAGGTGGTGAGGAAGCGCAGCCAGCGCGGGCCGCGGCCGCCCCCGGGCGCCTGTAGCACTGCCAGCAGGCCCATGGCGTTGGAGCCCTTGCCGTAGCGGACCGGCTCGATGTGGGTGTGCTCGTCCGGGTGGATGGACGAAGTGATCGCCACCCCCTTGGTGAAGTCGGCACGCTGCCCGTAGCGGCGGTCGGTGGTCTGTGCGGTGACCACGGCCTCGGAGTTGGTGCGGGTGAGGTGGCCCAGCCGGTCGGAGAGGTGCGGCAGGTCTCCCCGGGCCTTGAGGGTGTGCAGGAGCCTCTGGGTGCCGTAGGTGCCGGCGGCGACGACCACGTGGCGGGCGGTGAGGCTGCGCTTGCCCCGTCTGCGGGAGCCGGAGCGGCGGGTCTCGATGAGGTGGCCGGCGTCCTGTTCGCTGATGCGGGTGACGGTGGTGAGCGGGTGGATCTCCACGCCGTTGCGTTCGGCGAGGTGCAGGTAGTTCTCGGTGAGCATGTTCTTGGCCCCGTGGCGGCAGCCGGTCATGCACTCGCCGCACTCGATGCAGGCCCGGCGGGCGGGCCCCGCACCGCCGAAGTAGGGGTCCTGGGCCTCGTCGCCCGGCTGAGCCCGGCGGCAGCCGTCCGCGTCGTTGCCGTCGCCGAAGAAGACGCCGACCGGCGTCATGTGGAAGCTGTCACCCACACCCATAGTCTCTGCGACCGCCTGCAGGTGCGTGTCGGAGCGGGTGATGGTCGGGTTGAGCCGCACGCCGAGCATTCGCTGCGCCTGGTCGTAGTACGGCGCCAGTTCCTGCTCCCAGTCGGTGATGTGCCCCCACTGGTGATCGGTGAAGAACGCCTTCGGCGGCACGTACAGGGTGTTGGCGTAGTTGAGGGAGCCGCCCCCGACGCCTGCGCCGGCCAGGATGAGCACGTTGCGCAGCAGATGGATGCGCTGGATGCCGTAGAGGCCGAGGGCGGGCGCCCATACGTAGTTGCGCAGGTCCCAAGAGTTCTTCGGCAGGTCGGCGGTGGTGAACCGGCGGCCGGCCTCCAGGACCGCGACGCGGTAGCCCTTCTCGCTCAGCCGCAGGGCGGACACCGCCCCGCCGAAGCCGGAGCCGACCACGACGACGTCGTAGTCGTAGGCGTCGTCCTCCGGCGACTGATTGTGGTCGCGGGAGGTCGCGAAGGTCGTCATGGTCAGCCTCCGAGGGATGCGGTGAGGGCGGCCCGCGCCGTTGTCAGTGCTGCGGCGAGGGGGCCGGCGGCCTATCGGGGCGCGTACCGGCCGAAAACGTGGACAGTGCTGCGGGAGGATGCGGCGGCGAGCAGCCGCGCCAACGGTCGTCACCATCGACCCGCGGGCTGGCTCCTCTGGTCGGTGCGGCCACACCGTATGCCTCGCCGGCAACCACGGAGGATGTGCAGCCGCCCAGTATGAGAAACATCCGTTGTGCCGGCGCCACAACGCTGGCTAGCGTGATCCCATGGAGTCGACTGCCTCAGACGTCGCACCCTTGATCAAACAGGTCGCCGGGCAGCTCCTCGACGAGGTCGACGCCCTCCTCATGGACATCGACGCGGCGATCTTCGAGGTGGCCCCGGTCCTCGCCGAGGACCCGTCACTCGCCGCGGAGAGCCGGGCCAGCAGCCGGGCGAACGTACTGCGCTGGCTGACCGCCATGCAGCGGCGCCCCGGCGAACCGATCTCCCGGGACGCACCCCCGGAAACCCTCGATCTGGCCCGCTCCCTGGTGCGGCGCGGCGCCGAACTCGATGCCCTGGTGCAGTCCTACCGCCGTGGCCAGAACGTCGCCTGGCGGCGGTGGATGGACGTCGCGTCCGCTGCCGTCCCGGCGCGCGGCGACCTGGTCGAGCTGCTCCAGGTGTCCTCGGCCCTGATGTACGAATACGTCGACGGCGCGCTGGACGCCGTCATCACGCGCATGCAGCAAGAACGCCGGGACCTGCTCTCCGGCGCGCTGGCCCGCAGAGCCGAGACGATTCGGCTCCTCCTCGACGGAGCCCCTATCAGCGCCGACCGAGCCGGCCAACGACTCCACTACGACCTCACCGGACGGCATATCGCCATGGTGCTCTGGTCCGGCCCCCCGGGCGAGGTACACGGCATGCTCGAGCAGGCTGCCGGAATCCTCGCCACCGCGGCCCATACCCGCCCGCCCCTGACCCTGCCCGCCGGCACCCGCACGCTGTGGGCCTGGATCGCCGTCCGCCACGAACCGGACCTGCAGGCACTGCGCAACGCCATGGCCCGCGACACCCCCATGGTTCGCGCAGCCCTCGGGCCGCCACGCGAAGGAGTCACCGGGTTCAGGCGCAGCCACGCTGCCGCGCTCGCCGCACAACGGCTCCTCGTCGGCAACCCCGACGGAGAACAACTCACCGCCTACCGCGACATCGAAGCCGTCGCCCTTGCCAGCCAGGACGAGCAGCGCATGGAAGAGTTCATCTTCTCCACCCTGGGCTCCCTGTGCGGCAACGACCCGGCGCAAGCGGCCCTCCGCACCACCCTGCGCGTCTACCTCGACGAAGGCGGCAATGCCCCGCGAACAGCCGAACGCCTGCACACCCACCGCAACACCGTGCTGCACCGGATCGCCCGCGCCGAAACACTCCTTGGACGCCCGGTCACCGAACACCGCCTCGCCGTGTCCCTTGCACTGGAACTCCTGCACCACCTCGGTGACCGTGCACTGAGGAATACAGGCCAGAAACTCGCGTAAGGGCTGGCGATCGGCCAGGGGCCGTCATACCGCGTCGGGTGCCGGCTTGGCGTTGACAGCAGACCCGCGTTGTCCGAGGGGCTCTCCGCGCAGGCCTGGAGGTGAAACGGACGGTGTGGCACGGCAACGGACTGGCCTGGGCAGGTTCGTCCGGCAGGAATAGCACAGCGGAGTTGGCCCTCGTGCTGACAGGCCGGTTGCGCGTGGGACCCCGGCCGACCGGATGAACGGCACCACCGATGACCAAGTCGGCGGCGCACGCACGGTACGGTGACGCGCTCGAATGCGATGTGATGAAGGGCGCCGCCAACGGCGTGCTAGTGGGCCTGAGGTCCGGTTTCGCGTTCGACCGCTGCGGCCAGTGCGTATGCCACGTCCGAACGTAGTCGGTGATGTCGTCGTCCTAGGCCTGCGGCGGGGGCGCTGCCCGTCAGTCTGCTTGCCGGCGGGGACGTGATGCCGTGGTGTGCCATGCGGGTTCCAGGCTGTCGAGGAGGGCGTGGAAGGCCTTGTCGGCACGGTCCCAGTGGCTGTCTGCCAGCGGGGCGATCAGGAGGCCGACGGTGGCGTCGGTCAGGAGAGTGGCCTGGGTCCGGGCTCGGTCGGTGCTCATGCCGAGGTCGCGGAAGGCGGAGGTGAGCAGGGTCGTCCATTCGGTGACGATCTCGTGCATGACGGGCCCGTAGCGGTCCGGGTGAAGCACGCTGGCGCTCATGATCTCGAGGTAGAGAGGGAGCGTGGCGCGGACGTCGGGGTCGCGGAATTGCTGCCATACCTCCTCCACGAAGCGGCGCAGGCCCGCAGGGCTCGTGGGCGGGCCGACGGTCTCCAGTAGCTCACGGGCGCGCCGGAGGGGCCGGCGCTCGTAGATCTCGAGGGCCTCGGCGACCATCCGTTCCTTGCTGCCGAAGTAGTACAGGAGCATGCGGTCGCTGGTTCCCAGGGCCTCGGCCAGCGGGCGCAGGGAGAGGTCCGCGAGGCCGTTGCGCATCACGTACTCGCGGACCCGGTCGAGTAGGTCACGTCGCTTGGCTGGGTCGGGCGGGCGAGGCATGGAGGCTCCTGGGTGCGTGAGGGCCGCGACTCTCAGCTGTCCGTTATCACACTTTTGGCGAGGTCTTTACTGTAGCAGTCGCTTCATCTACAGTTTACCTGTAGCGACTGCTACAGGTAAGGCCTGGTGCATGCCCGGCGCGTTCACCGGCGGACCGTCCGCCGCCAACCCAGAAGGGACTGATCCCCATGGCCACCCGGGCCATCGGTTACCCCATCGGCTCTCGCCGGGGAGGCCGGTCCTCTCGTGCCGCCGTACGCTCGTGGGCTGGCAGGCAGCGGGCCATGTGGTCCCGCATGCTCGCGCCGCTGCGTCCGCTGGACGCGCCGCGCGGCCGTGCCACCGCCTGGGACGCCTCCTGGCCCCTGCAGCGGGAGCTGACCTCGGTGCGCCGAGCCCGGCGTCTGGTGACCGCGCAGCTGAACGAGTGGGCTCTGGGCGACCTGGCCGACACCGCCGAACTTCTGGTCAGCGAACTGGTCACCAACGCCTTGCGTCACACACGGGGGCCGCTCCGGGTCAACCTGCGGCTGCGAGACTCCCGCCTGCTGTGCGAGGTCGAGGACACCGAGTCCGCCGGCCCCGTACGCGGCGTCGTCGACCCGGACGCGGAAGGCGGCCGCGGCACCGAACTCCTCGACCTGCTCGCGGACGCTTGGGGCAGCATTCGGACAGCCACCGGCAAGACCATTTGGTTCGAGTTGCAGGCCGGGGCTGTCTGAGCGTGGCCCGAGCGCCGCGATGGCGGTGGTGGCAGCGGTCTGCTCTTGGGATGCAGATAAATGGTGTACGGGCTCGACCGGATCCGGGGGTTTGTTCCGGCGTCGGGATGAGGCCCGCCTAGGCGAATGGCCACCGGCTGATCTTTCAAGACGACCAAGTCTTTGAAGGAGATCAGCACGATGACCGCACCGGACAGTGTGAATGAACGGAAACTGAGACGACGGCATGGCCGGGCTCGCCGGCATCCTCGGTGTCGCGCGTGGCCGAACCTCTCAGGAGGTGAGGATGGAGATGCCGTCTCCGAGGAGTTTCAACCCGAGAACGAAGAACAGGACGGCCATCACGGCGACATTGTGCTGAGCTGCCCACTCTTTCCAGTTGCTGAGCGTGGTCTTGGCTCGCTCTCCCCCGATGAGAAAAACTCCCAGCGGGGCCAGCAGGCCGAGGGTGGCGATCAGGACGAAGATTGCCAGCGATGCGATCTGTTGCCCGACCGGCAGTCCGGCTGAGCCGATGGAGGCGGCCGCGGCGATGGTCAGCGGTGCGTTCTTGGCGTTGAGCGCGGCCAAGGCCAGTCCGAGTCCGAAGACCTTGACCGGCGTGAGGCGGTCGATCGCGCCCATCCACTTCGGCAGCTGGGCTTGCGAGGGATCCTTCGGGCGCCGGCGCCACAGCCGGGCGCCGAAGAGGACGAGGAACACGCCCAGAGCGAGCTTGAGGGCTCCCACCCAGGTGGCCGGGTGGTTGTGGGCGGAGGCACTTGCGGGGGAAGCGATCGCCAGCATCACCGCGCCCAGCGCCGAGAGTCCCAGGATCCAGCCGATGGTGAAGAGGGGGCCGTTGAGCCGTCCCCGAGGCGTGGCGAGTATGAGGATGAGGGCGATGATCGGGAGGGGGCTGATCGCGACGGCGGCCGCGAAACCCAGTATGTCGCCGAGAACTGCGCCCATGGTTGCCTCCTGTGGGCGTGAGGGTGGCGATCCGATGGAGCAAGTACTTGGCGGCAGTGGCAGCCCCAGAAGGTGACGACGTCCCCGGCACTCCCCATTCCATCTTCCTGTGCCGGGCCAGATCTGTCCTCGGGAGGTTCTCCGGACGCGAGGCCCCCCGCATGGGCCTGCCGCACCCGTGGTGCCGACGCGGCAGGAAACGTGATCGGCGCTGGTGGGGGAATCATGAAGTGATCACCTCGCGGTGCTGGAGCTTGCCGAGGATCCGCCCAGGTGAGCCCAGGTGCAGGGGCGAAGATGCGAGGCAGCGCATCCGCAGTGAGGATTGATATGTGAGGGCGATGGCGCCGCATGTCCGAGCGCTGGGCGACCCTCACACCGATCCGTGGCAGGAGAATCTCACGATGACTGCGACGACAGGTGCAACCCAATCAGCTCACCCCGAGCGCCCGGGCAGGTCGGACGGGGTCTGCAACGAGTTCACCGTCTTCACCGAGATCAAGCCGGGCCATGCGGATGCGCTGCGGGAGGATCTCGCCATGCTCGCCGACGCGACGAATGACGAGAGGGTCCATGCGGCCTTGCGCCAGATCGGCACCCTGCACGACGCACGGCACGTGATCTTCGACAACGACACCCGGCACATGTTCGCCAGCGTCTTCGACGGCTCCTGGGACACCTACATCGATGACTTCGCCCAGACGGAAGTCGGGGACCGCTTCGACAAGGTCTTCTCACACACCGAAGGGTTCCCCGGCGTCAAAGATCCGGGGGTGAAGGACTGGTTCATCTCCCACCAGGCGCCTGCGGGAGTCTTCGTCAGTTCCTATCCCGATCTGACCGTTCAGCAGGTCTGGAAGGACCAGCGCGTGAGCGAGGCGTTCCAAGCGGTGCTGGACACCCCCGAGTTCCGCGCGGCGCTGGACAACCCGGCCAACGCGGAGTTGGTGGCCACGCCTGCCTTCCAGAAGCTGCTGGAAGAAGCCTCGGCCTAGAACCCGGACACAACCAACCCTCAGAGCCGACCCACCATCGGTGAACCGCGTCGGCTGGTGCCTGTCAGCCATTGGAGGGCTGCCCAGGCAGAGACCGATGTGGAGGCACAGGGCGACCATGAACACCGCGGACAGCAGCAGTGCGGCCGACGTGCGCATCGAGATCGACGACGTCCAGAGCGGGGCCCTGCGTCCACGGCCCGTGCCCTACGAGGGAAAGTTCATCTTCCTGCACGTCGATGACCGCCAGGCAGGGCGCGCCCTGCTGCGGCGGCTGCTCCCGGTCACCTCGAGTGGTCTGCCCAGCGCGGACCGGAGCCAGGATGCCTGGGTCGCTGTGGCGTTCACCTACCAGGGGCTGAGAGCTCTGGGTGTGCCCCAGGAGTCGCTGGACAGCTTTCCGCAGGCGTTTCGTGAGGGCATGGCCGCTCGGGCGGAGCTGATCGGCGACGTGGGCGAGAGTGCGCCGGCCCACTGGGAGGCACCGTTCGGAACGGGCGATGTCCACATCGCGTTGAGTGCCCTCTCGTCCGATGCGGCGCAGCTGGACAAGGAGCTGGAGCGGGCCCGTGTCGCCTACGAGGACACACCCGGTGTCCGGGTGATCTGGCAGCAGGACGTCCACCAGCTCCCGACCGGCCGCACCACCTTCGGTTTCCGTGACGGCATCAGCCATCCGAACATCGAGGGTGTCGGACTGCCCGGCTCCAACCCGCAGGAAGCGCCTCTCAAGGCAGGCGAGTTCATCCTCGGCTACCCCGACGAAACCGGGAACCCGCCGCCCATGCCCAGCCCGGACGTGCTGGGACGCAACGGGACCTACGCGGCCGTTCGCAAGATCCACACCAACGTGGCGGCCTGGCGCCGGTACCTGCGCGCGAACAGCTCCAGCGCCGAGGAGGAGGCCCTGTTGGCGGCGAAGATGGTCGGGCGCTGGCCCAGCGGGGCGCCGCTGACGCTGACGCCGGAGCACGATGATCCGGAGCTGGCGGCCGATCCACACCGCGTCAACAACTTCCTGTACCGGGAGAACGACGACCGAGGGTACCGGTGCCCCGCCGGTGCGCACATCCGGCGCACCAACCCCCGCGATTCCACCATCATCGGCGACGCACGGATGCACCGCCTCATCCGCCGCGGCACTACCTACGGGCCGCCGCTGCCCGAGGGTGTGCTGGAGGACGACGGCGCCGACCGGGGTCTGGTCGGAGTCTTCCTCGGGGCCCATCTGGAACGGCAGTTCGAGTTCATCAAGGCCGAGTGGGTCAACGACGGCAACTTCATCGGCTACCCCGGCGAGAAGGACCCGGTGGCCGGGCATCACGGCGGAACCGGCAGCGTCACCATCCCCGAGAAGCCGGTCCGGCGCCGTCTGCAGAACCTGCCCAGCTTCGTGGTCACCCGCGGCGGTGAGTACTGCTTCGTGCCGGGCCTGCGTGCCCTGCGCTGGCTCGCGGAACTGGAGGGCTGACGGCGATTCCCACACCCTGAGGTCCGGTCACGCTCTCCGAGGAGAGGTCGAGGTCATGGCAGCACAGTTCGTCCGCTACACGCCGGATGTCGAAGATGACGATCCGCACTTCGACCAGAACGTGCAGACGGTGATCGAAAAGACCGAGAGCTATATCGCCGAGTCGGTCGAGGCCGGTGGCACCGGCCGGGCCCTCCGAGACGCTCACGCCAAGGGCTACGGGCTGGTCCGGGGGGACGTGGAGATCTTGGACGGGCTGCCCCCCGAGTACGCCCAAGGCATCTACGCGACCCCGGGAACCCACGACGCCCTCATCCGCTTCTCCAACGGCTCGCCCCACGCCGGAGCCGACGCGCGACTGGGCGCCGCCACCGGACTGGCGCTGAAGATGTTCGGCATCCCCGGCCCCACCCTGCTGGAAGACGAACCGGACACAGGCACCTTCGACTACGCCAACATCAACGGACCGGTCTTCTTCTGCAACACAGTCGAGCACTACCTGTTCATCCAGGAACTGTTCCTGAACGCCCCGTCCTACTTCTCTAAGGGCCGGCCCGGCGCACATCGTTTCTACGCCGAATTCGTGACCGGAAAGGGAACGCTGGACCAGGACAACTGGGCGTGGGACGAGTTCCTGGCCTTCCTGCGCCTGGCAAAGACCCCTCCGGCAAACCTGCTGCTGTCGAGCTACTGGACCATGGGCGCGGTCCGACATGGGGACTACATCGCCAAGGTGCGCATCACCCCCGACCTGTCCTCCGCCGCCGCGGTGGTCCGACGCACCATCGACCCGACCTCGGGAGTGGAGGTCTTTCGACCGGCCCTGCAGGCCGAGCTGCAGGAGCGGCCCTACGCCTTCGACATCCAGGTCCAGCTCTGCACCGACCTGGAGCGCATGCCGGTGGAGGACACCACCGTGGAGTGGCCCGAGCAACTCTCCCCGTCCGTCACCGTGGCCAAGCTACGGCTACCGCAGCAGGACATCTCCGAGCCGGAGAATCTCGAGAAGATGGACGCACTGTCCTTCACGCCCTGGCGGGTCACCGCCGAGCACGCGCCCCTGGGAAACATCATGCGGGCCCGCAAGGAGGTCTACCGGCGATCCTCCATCGCGCGCCACAAGCTCAATCAGCAGCCGCGCACAGAGCCGCGCAGCGCCGACGAGGTACTCGGTCCGGCCCAATGAAGCCGACCGGTGCGGCCACAATCCCGGCTTTCTGTATCGAGTCAGAGAGAACATCACGTTCCGGCCTGGGCGTTCGGCGAGCCACGCCTTCTCTTCAGCGATGATCCGCAGGCCTTCCACCCGGGCCTCAGGCATCTGCACCTCGGGTCAGTTCGGTGATGTGGGAGCTCGGTCAGAGTGGGCGCCAAGCTCTGCCTCGCCGACGGCGCGTTCCCATGGAAGGTCAAAAGGCCCCTCGGAGAGTGACTCCGAGGGGCCTTTCTGATGCTCCGATGCAGGTCAGAGCAGTAGTGCGCTGTGCCCCCGGCAGGATTCGAACCTGCGACACCCGCTTTAGGAGAGGGTCTATAGCTTGCCCTGTCTGTGATGGCCTTTCCCTGGATTCGCCGTTCCTGCTGGTCAGCGGGGTGCGGTCTTGCGTCCCCGTCCGATCGTTCCCTGTCTTTACATGGCCTTCCGTTCCCATGACGTTCCCATGAGGGGCCTTCACAAGCCCCTGGGAACGCGGGCGGGGGAGTCGGCTGAGCTCAGCTGCGGTCGTCGAAGCGGTGAGCACCGCAGACCCTTTGGGGACGACAAAGGCCCCGCCCCGTCAAGGGATAGGGGCCTCTGGCTGTCTGCGCACGCCCTGTCGGGCCGCTGCGCACAGGTTAGCGGCTCGGCTGATCTGCGAAGCCAGTTCGCAGAGGATGTTCGGGCAAATCTCTGGCGCGTCGACGTAGCCGCTCTGCTTGCAGAACCAGCGGGTCACGGGCCGCTCAACTCGCCCTGTCTCACAGCCATCCGTTGCGCTTGAAGCCGCGGTGGAGGAGGAGTCAGGCGACGGCGATGACGCCGAGGACGAGGGGGTAGCCGAAGCGCCAGCGGAGTTCGGGCATGTGGTCGAAGTTCATGCCGTAGACGCCGCACACCATGGTGGGTACGGCGATGATCGCGGCCCAGGCGGTGATCTTGCGGGCGTCGTCGTTCTGGGCGACGGCGACCTGTGCGAGGTGGGCCTGGAGGATGGAGTCGATCAGGGCGTCGAAGCCTGTGATCTGGTCCGTTACGCGGGCCTGGTGGTCGGCGACGTCGCGGAAGTAGGCCCGTATGCCGGCGTCGACGGCGCGAAGTGGCGTGGTGGAGAGCGTCTCCAGCGGGCGGGCGAGGGGGACCACGGCTCGCTTCAGTTCGAGGAGTTCGCGCTTGAGCTGGTAGATGCGGCCGGCGTCCGCGGTCTGACCCCCTTTCGGGGAGAAGACCTCGGTCTCGACCTCGTCGATGTCTTCCTGGACGGCGTCGGTGACGGTGACGTAGTCGTCGACGACGTGGTCGGCGATGGCGTGCAGTACGGCCGAGGGGCCTTTGGCCAGTTGCTCGGGATCGGCTTCCAGTTCCTCGCGCAGGGGGCCGAGCGAGCCGTGGCGGCCGTGGCGGACGGTGACGACGAAGTCGGGGCCGGTGAAGACCATGATCGGGCCGGTGAAGACCATGATCTCGCCGGTGTCGACGACCTCGCTGGTGGCGGTCAGCTGCTCGTGCTCGACGTAGGTGACGGTCTTGAAGACCGCGAACAGGACGTCGCCGTACTGCTCCAGCTTGGGCCGCTGGTGGGCCTGTACGGCGTCCTCGACGGCGAGCGGGTGCAGGTCGAACAGCTCGGCGACGCGGGCGAACTCGGTCTCGGTGGGCTCGTGCAGGCCCAGCCACACGAAGTCGTGGCCGTGCTTGCGTACCTGCCGGACGGCTTCCTCGACCGTTTCCGTGGCGGGCTGGCGGACGCCGTCGCGGTAGAGGACGCAGTTGACGACGGAGGAGCCGAGCGGGGAGCGGGCAGGGTGGCTGAGGTCCACGCGGCGGCGGCTGCGCCGGGTCAGGCTGGTGACCTTGCGCAGGTTGCCGACCATCGACATGCGGGATTCTCCTTCACCGGTCCGGGTCCGGACAGTGTGCCAGGGGACGGTAAAGCGGGGGTGAGGCGCGGTGGCGCTGTTCACCGGCAGCGTCGGTCGTGAAGCGTGCCGTCGGCCGGTCCAGGCCGTCAGTGCTCGCCGGAGAAGATCTCCTTGACCTCGCGCAGCGCGTAGTAGACCAGGACGTATCCGGCGGCAGGGTCGGCCCACCACAGGCCGGCCAGGGAATTCAGCAGGAGCCCGAGCAGCACGGCGGCGGCCAGCAGGCCGTCGATCAGGGTGACCCGACCCTCGGTCTTCAGCACCGGGTTGTCCAGGGCGGCGCCGGTGCGTGCCTTGCCGGCGGCGAGCGCGAACATCACCGCGGCCGTCACTGCGGTCCAGCCGATGCCCAGCGGTGAGTGGTGGGGCCGGAAGCCGGTTGCCAGCACCCAGGTGGACTGCACCAGCAGGTACGCCGCCAGGAGCCCGAAGCCGACACCGATCAGCTTCAGCGCACGGCGCTGGCGGTCCTCGCCGGTGCCGGACAGCTCCCAGATCACCACGGTGGAGGCGCCGATCTCGATCAGGGAGTCCAGACCGAACCCGGCCAGCGCCACGGACCGCGCCGACAAGGCGGCGACGGCGAGCACGACGATGCCGATCACGTTCCAGCTGAGGGTGGTGTACTCCAGGGCGAAGCCGCGGCGGACAAGCGTCCGGCGGGCGGCGTCGTCGATGCTGGTCATTGCGAAATCCTCGCAGACCTGCCTCCGCAACCGCGCCCGCGCGGCGGTGGAGGGGGAGCCGGAGATAGAGACGACCGACTCGGTCTCCGTTCCGTAGCGTGCAGGTCAAGGGCCGGTCATGGGGTTGGGAAGGTCGGCCGGGGCGCGTTCTTCGCCTACCCGATCGCGATGATCCTCGGCCACCCCGACTGGGGCGCCGTCGGCCACCACCTGGTGGTCCCGCACATGGAGCCGAGCAAGGACTTCATCCTGCTGGCGGTCGCGTTGATCGGTACGACGGTCAGCCCGTACATGCAGTTCTACGCCGCAGCGGGCGTCGTCGACCGCGGCGCCAAGCCCGCCGACTACCCGCTGATCCGCGCCGACGCCATCCTCGGTGCGGTCTTCGCCTGTGTCATCAGCCTGACGATCATCATCGCCACCGCCACCGCCACCGCCACCGCCACCGCCACCGCCACCGCCTCCGCCATCGGCGGCACCGGCCCGCTGGGCTCTGCCGCCCAGGCCGCCGAAGCCCTCAAACCGGTCGTCGGCCAGAACGCCGAACTGCTCTTCGCCCTCGGTCTGATCGGCGTCTCAGCCCTGGCAGGGGCCGTCGTCCCGCTCTCCGCCAGCTACGCCATAGGAGAGGCAGCGGGCGTGGAACGCTCCGTCTCCCGCAGCTTCCGCGACGCCCCGCTGTTCCTGGGCCTGTTCACCGCCCAGATCGTGCTCGGAGCCACGGTGGCCATGACCCCGGTCGACGTCATCCAGCTGCTGATCGGCACCCAGGTCCTGCAGGGCCTGATCAGCCCGATCGTCCTGGTCTACCTGCTGGTCCTGACCAACCGCCGCTCCGTCCTCGGCCAGGCTGCCAACGGCCCGCGATACCGCATCGCCGCCACCGCCGTGGTCGTCGGCGTCGCCGCCATGTCCACCATCCTGCTCGTCCAGACGGTCCTCGGCTGGTTCGGTCTCGCCTGATCCCGGGATTTCACCCCGGCGTGCGGCGCCTCCATGCCCGGCTTGCCGCCGCCGGAGACTAGCGTCCCGCTGTAGACCTGAGCCGGCTCTTCTGCGCGGAGCCGAAGGAGGACGATCTGCATGGCTGGTCACGCGGTGACCGAACTGTCGGCCGGTCAGCTCCCCGAGCTGACCACAGGGCGTCTGTTGTCCACGTGGCAGTTGGACGTCCCCGCGCTGCTACTGGTCGTCGCCCTGGGCGCGCTCTACGGCTGGGGCGTTGTGCGGGTCCGCCGCCTGGGCGCGCCCTGGCCGCCCGCCCGTGTCGTCGCCTTCGCGCTGCTCGGCCTGGGCGGACTGGTCGTGGCCACGATGTCCGCCCTGGCCGTCTACGACCACGTGCTGTTCTGGCCGGCAGCCGTGCAGAACATCCTCCTCGACCTCGTCACACCCCTGGGCCTCGCCTTGGGCGACCCGCTGCGGCTGGCGGTGGAGACGCTGGCGGAGGGCGCCGCCGGGCGGGTTCGCCGGGCCATGGCCGGCCGCCTGGTGCGGCTGCTGACGTTCCCCTTGGTCAGTACGGCCCTGGTGCTGGCCACCGAGCTGACGGTGTACTTCACGCCGTACTTCGAAACCGCCCTGCGCGTCGGCTGGCTGCACGAGCTCATGTATCTGCACCTGCTGGCGGCCGGCTGCCTGTTCGTCGTACCAGTGCTGACCGACGAAGAGGCGCTGCCGGCCTGGTGCACGCACCCGGTGCGCGCAGGACTGGTGTTCCTGGACGGCATCGTCGACGCGGTCCCCGGCGTCGTCGTCATGACGCACGGCACGCTGATCGCGGGTGCCTGGTACCTGCACCACGCGCCGACCTGGTCCCCGGACGTCCAGCACGACCAGCAGCTCGGTGGCGGCGCGATGCTCAGCATCGCCGAACTCGTCGCGCTGCCCTTCCTGCTGGCGATCCTGTTCCAGTGGGCGCGCGCCGAGCGGGCTCAGACCGCGGCGCTGGACCGCCGCCTGGACGCCGAACTCGCCGTCGTCGTTCCCGCGCCCACGGCGGACCATCCCCCGGTACCGGCCCTTGAACGGGTACGTCCCTGGTGGGAGACGGAACAGAACGACGTGGCCGCCAGGATCCGACGTCAGCAAGGGGACGCCTGATCTGCACCCAGGCTCGTCTGGCCGTAGAGACGGGGACCTTCCTTGAGATCGTTAAGGAATGTCCGAAGTGCGACTGATGCGCAGTTCAATGTTCCCAGGACGTTCCCATTCCGCACCCACAGGCCTTCCAGGGTGGTTCCCTGGAAGGCCTTTACTGCGCTGACCTGCAATTTTGTGGTGCCCCCGGCAGGATTCGAACCTGCGACACCCGCTTTAGGAGAGCGGTGCTCTATCCCCTGAGCTACGAAGGCAAGGCTGGGATGGGTCGGGAACGTGTCTGACCTTGGTGCCTGGATGGCGGGCCTTGGTAGGCAGGATTCCGGCCGTGTTGCGGTGGCAGGGCTGGGGTGCAGCTATGCCACCGACCACAGTGTAGCGGCTGGTGGTGCGGCGGCCGCAGCGTTGGGCGGGTTGGGCGTCGGGTGGGGTCAGGGCGGGGGGTTTGTCCGGTGAGGTGGCGCGGGGTCGGTTGTGTGGTGCGGTCGGCGTGACGTTTCCGTGAGTGGGGTGGGCCACCTGGCGGCCGGGCCCGGTCAAGGCGGGGGAGACGCGTGAGTACGTTCGGTTATGAAGTGGGGTTGTGGGACCTGGCGCGGTACCGGGAGCGGTCCCCGGGGGTCAGCTTCACGGCATTGGATCGGGAGTGGACTCTGCTTCCCGACGTGTGGCCGGGGAACGCGATCGCCACTCGGCTGTTCACTTCCTGGCTGCTGTACGAGGAGGCCGACTCCTTCCTCGAAGTGGGTTGTGGCGCGGGGGTCACCGCCGTCACCGTCGCGTTGAACGCGTGCTCTCGGGTCTGTGCCCTGGACATCAGTCCGGCAGCGGTGGAGAACCGACCGTGTCACCGTCCTGCGGAGTGATCTCTTCTCCGGGATCTCCGGGATCTCGGGGGTGCCGAGACCTTTGACCTCGTTTATTGGAATTCTCCCTTTGTCGAAGCTCCGGCCGACCATCCTTACGAGACTCCGCTCGACTGCGCCGTTCTCGATGCCGGTTACGACGCGCACCGTAGGTAGTTCGACGGCGTACGCCGGCACATGGCCGATGGCGCCCGGGTGTTCCTCGGGTTCAGTGAGGCCCTGGGGAACAGTTCGCGGTTGATGGAGCTGGCCGCGGCGGCGGGATCCGTGGGGGCCGTGTATGGGCGGGAGGTGTTACGGCTTGCCATCGATGCGCCCGGTACCGGGATCTTGGGTGGGGAGTTGAACATCGACTATGTCCTCTACGAGTTCCGGTCCGATGTGTCCGAGGAGGGCGAGGCGTGAGCGGCAGTCTGTACGCGCTCCTCGCCGATACCGTCGGGCGGCAACCCGGTGCCCCCGCCGCCGAGTTCTCCGAACGCACGCTGACCTACCCTCAGCTGAGGGATCTCTCCGACGTGGTCGCCGAGATGATCCGGGACGCGCAACCTTCGGTTGCTCGGGTCGGGTTGTTCGCCGCCCGGGGCACTGTGCCGGCCTTCGCCGGGTATCTGGCCGCTCTTCGGCGCGATCCCCCGCGGGCGTCTGCTTTCGTACGAGGCGGGCGACGCGGGTGCCGGTGGTGGCGACCGGCTCGCCTACGTTCTTTTCACCTCCGGTACCACCGGTCGGCCCAAGGGCATACCGATCGCCCAGCGGCAGGTCGTGCCGTTCATCGAGCACAGCATCGTGCGGTTCGGGGTCGGTCCGAGCTGTCGTATGTCGCACACCTTCGATCTCACCTTCGATCCCTCGGTCTACGACCTGTTCGTCACCTGGGGCGCCGGCCGTCCGGTGGGCAGCTGCCCGAGCTGGGCGCTCACGGAGATGGCGGAGGGGACGGAGAACCGGGCGACCGAGCTGCGCCACAGCCACTTCGGCGGCGAACAGCTCACCTACGGTCAGGCGCGGATGTGGCACGACACCGCACCGCACGCTCGCATCGACGACGGCTACGGGCCCAGCGAAGTCGCCATCGCTGCGCCGCGTTCCAGTTGCCCCGGGATCCGGCGCGGTGACCCCGCACCTCCAACGGCACGGTGCCCATCGGGCGCGTTCGCCCACCTGGACTCGCTGGTCGTCGAGGAGACGGGCGAGCTGTGCGTGCGCGGGCCCCAGCGGTTCGACGGCTATCTCGATCCGCGGGACGGCACCGGCCGCTTCCTGGACCACACAGGTACCGGGCGGCCCGGCCCCGAGCGCTACTTCCGTACCGGAGACCGGGTGAGCGTCGAGGACGGGCAGCTGGTCCACCTGGGGCGGCTGGACGACGCTGCCGCTCCACCTCGTACCGCGCCGCTTCCTCCACCTGGATTCGCTCCCCCTCAATGCCGACGGGAAGACCGACAGGAGTGCCCTGCGGACCCTGGTCACGGAGGGCGCTGAAGGCTCCTAGCTCGTCACGCCGGCGGCACCGCAGTGAAGCGCGACGCCGTCCCGAGGTCGGACTGGATGTGCGCGGCCGTGTCCGCCAGCTCCGGCAGTACCGTCGTCACGCAGTCCTCAAGGGAGCGGCGGGCCGCATGCGTGGCCACGTTCACCGCCGCGACCGCCCTGCCCGTGCGGTCGCGGACCGGTACCGCGATCGCGCGGAGGCCGGACTCCAGCTCCTCGTCCACCAGGGCGTAGCCCCGCGCGCGGGCCTCCGCGAGCGGGTCGGGGAGCGGGCCCGGGGCGTCCGCCAGGAGCACGCGGCCGAGGGAAGTCGCGTCGGCGGGCAGGCGCGTGCCCACCGTGATGTCGACCGTGAGGACCCGGGCCGTCGTGGCCCTGGCCGTGTACTGGATCTCCTGGCCGGTTCCCGAGTCCGTCAGGACCGCCAGGGACACCGGCTCGTTCAGGCGGTCCGCCAGGGCGCGCAGGTGCGGGGCCGCCAGCCGGGGGAGTGTCGTACGGGCCATGGGTGCGAAGCCCAGGGAGAGGACCCGGGGGGTGAGGGTGAACGTGCGGTCGGGCGCCGCGGTCACCAGGCCCAGGTACTCGTAGGTGATCAGCGCGCGGCGGGCCGTCGCCCGCGCCAGCCCCGTCGCCTTCGCCACCTCCGTCAGGGTGAGCGCCGAACGGCCCTCGCCGAAGGCGGTCAGGACGGTGAGGCCGCGGGCCAGGGACTCGATGAAGTCCCGGCCCAGTTCGTGCTTGGACGCCGTCGTCCAGGTCGCCAGGCCGGACGGGGGAGGACCGGGCCGCGGGGGCGGCGCGTCGCGCAGGTCCGCCTCCATCTCGGCCACCGCCGCGCGCAGCCGGGGGAGCAGGGTGTCGCGCAGGTCCGCCGCGGTGTGCCGGCTGGTGTGGCTGACCACGCTCGCCGCGCAGGCGATCCCGCCCGTGTGCGGGTCCCGTACGGGGACGGCCAGCGCCACCAGGCCCGGCTCGATCAGCTGGTCGTCCAGCGCCCAGCCGTCGGCGGCCGCCCGCGCCGCCTGCCGTACGAACACCTCGCCCGCCGAGTCCGCCGAGTCCGCCGAGTTCGCGGGGTCCGCAGAGTTGGCCGAGTCTGCCGAGTCCGCGTGGTCCGTCCCGTCCACCGCGTCCGCCGCGCGCGTCTGCGGATGCTCGCGCGGCGGTACGGCCGTGAAGGTGCGGTCCTGTGGGTCCGCCGCCCGGCGTGTGTGCCAGCGGGCCCAGTCCGCCTCGGTCCACTCGGCCGCGAACAGCGGGCCGGGTGCGGTGCGTTCGGCGGGGAGCAGGTCGCCGATGCGGAAGCTCAAGGACATCGCGCGGCGGCGGGTCGCCTGGTGGATGAAGCGGATGCCGTCGCGGTCGGCGACCGCGAGGGACACGGACTCGTCGAGTTCGTCGGCCAGCGCGTCCGCGCGCGCGTCCAGCAGCGCCGGCAGACGCAGGGCGGCCAGGTAGGCGTTGCCCAGCTCCATCACCCGGGGGGCGAGGACCGCGTCCCGGCCGTCGAGGCGGACGTATCCCATGCGGGCGAGGGTGGCCGTGATGCGGTCGACGGTGGAACGCGCGAGGCCGGTGGCCCGCTCCAGGGCGCTCGGGCTCAGGGTGCCGCCCGCCTCGGTGAGCTGCCGCAGCACGGCGATCCCGCGGATCAGCGGCGTGACCGCCTCGGACGGCGGCACCTCGGCTCCCGGCGGGGCCTGTGCGTCCAGTGCGGTGTTCGCGGGCATCGGAATCTCCGGTACGGCGTCTGCGGCATGCCTACGGTAATCCCAGCCCCGGCCGCCTACCTGAGGTAATCCCGGCGGCCGCCCCTACCGCCGAGTCACCCGCACCTTGTAGTCCCCGCCCAGTTCCGCCGCCGTCACCTCGATCGTGATCCCCGTGTGCGGGTCCTGGAAGCTCTCGCCGGGCGTGAAGGGGGCGTCGGAGAGTTCGGCGTGGACGTTGGGGCTGCGGGTGCAGCCACCGGAGTGGCGGTGGGCGTCGTACACGGTGATGGGGCCCTGGCCGGTGTCCACGTCCGCGTCGACGCGGTACACCAGGACGCCGGGCTGGCAGACGGTCTCGTCGTTGCCGCCGGGAGCGCGCAGTTCGACGGCGTACCCGGTGCGGTCGCTGATCGGCACGAAGACGAGCTTGGGGCCGCCGGTCCGGTACAGCGGCGTCAGCGTGTACTCCTTGCTGCCCCGGGCCGAGGCGCAGCTCACCTGGTTGGCGTCCAGCCAGCCCAGCTTCCACTTGTGCCAGCCGAGCAGGTCGTTGTTGGCGCCCCAGTCCTCGCTCATGATGTCCCAGTGGCCGACCGCGCCCCCGCCGTCCTGGGTGTACAGGTCGGGCAGGCCGAAGACGTGGCCGTTCTCGTGGGGGAGGACGCGGTAGCCGGTCCGGTCGAAGGTGCCGGAGCCGTCGTCCTGACGGGAGTAGACGAAGGAGGCGTTCGCGACGGGGACGCCGTCGGCGACCGGCGCCTCGGCGTTGCCGGCGAAGGTCACGGACAGGACGGTGTCCAGGGCGGACGGGCCGGCGTTCGGGGTGACCAGCACGTTCACGAGGTCGTACGCGTGGAAGTCCACCTCGGGGTCGGCGGAGGCCACGATGTCCTGGACGAGCTGGCGGTAGCCGGGGTCGAAGGGGGCGCCGCGCTGTATGTCGTACTCCTTGAACGGCTTCGGCATCCGCAGCCAGTGCGGGATCGGTGCCTCGGGGCGGTAGTCGAGTCGGCCGTAGGAGGCGGTGTGGAACCAGTCCTGGGTCTGTGGGAAGAACTCCCGGTAGCGGTCGAGCGCGTCGCCCTCGCCGGGCGCGTCGGAGAAGTCGACCATCAGGGTCAGGGCGCGGACGGTGCCGGTGGAGCGGGAGTAGCCGCCCGGGGTGGGGACGCCCTCCGTCATCTGGACGTCGGGGGTGCCGCTGATCATGCAGGGGCCGAAGACGGAGCGGCGGGCGAGGGCGATCGGGCCCGCTCCGGTGGCGCTGGGGCCCGCCGTGAGGTGCCCGGGTCCGGCCGAGGTGCTGACCGCGAGGGTCAGAAGGGTCACGGACGCGAGGGCGGCCACACGGCGCGGGCGTATCCGACGGGCGAGCGGCTGCGGCGGCATGCAGAGGCCTTTCGCTCCACGGCAGCCACCGGTCTCCGGCTGCACCCTTGCGATCACCCTGTGTCGAGGGGAGCGCGAGCGCGCGCTGGAAGAGACCGATCGTGGGTTTCCCACGGGTAGGAAGGCGCAGGGTGCCGCCTGCGGGAAGTGGACGTCCCGCCGCGGGACGTGGACGCCCCGGTGCCGGTGCTCCTCCCGCGGGACGCGGAAGCCCCGGTGCCGGTGCTCCTCCCGCGAGACTCGAACGCCCCGACGTCGGTGTCCTGCCCGCGGGACGCGGCCCCCCGACGCCAGCGTCCTGCCGGTCGGACACGGACGCCCGACACCGATACCGCGCCCGCGGGACGCGGCCCCCCTGACGTCGGCGTCCTGCCGGTCGGACGCGGACGCCCCGACGTCGATGCTCCGCCCGCGGGACGCGGACGCCCCGACGTCGATGCTCCGCCCGCGGGACGCGGACGCCCCGACGTCGATGCTCCGCCCGCGGGACGCGGACGGCCCCGACGTCGATGCTCCGCCCGCGGGACGCGGACGGCCCCGACGTCGATGCTCCGCCCGCGGGACGCGGACGGCCCCGACGCCGATGCCCCGGCCGCCGTAAGCGGACGCCCCGACACCGGTTCCCCGCCTACCGGAAGCGGACTTCACACCCGCGAGCGGACACCCACAGGCATGTGACTCAGGTCACAAGAAATCTTCTCGGGTGCGGGAAATAACCGGGGACCGTTTCCCCGTTTAGACCTGTGTTCGAGCGAAACGGGGACTCCTTCCCCGGATCGAGACCGCAGTCGACCTAGGAGTGCGCCGTGCAGACCGCCACCCCCGTAACGCGCAAGGCACCCCGGCCTCGTGCCGATGCCCTGCGCAACCGGGAGCGGATCGTCACCGCTGCCCGGGAGATGTTCGTGGAGCACGGCCCCGACGTGCCGCTCGACGAGATCGCTCGCCGGGCCGGCGTGGGCAATGCCACGGTGTACCGCAACTTCCCGGACCGCGACGCCCTCGTCCGTGAGGTCGTCTGCTCGGTCCTGGACCGTACGGTGCGCGCGGCGCAGCAGGCCCTCGCGGAGGGCGGTGACGCCTTCGACGCACTGGAGCGCTTCGTGCACGCCGCCGCCGACGAGCGGATCAGCGCCCTGTGCCCGATGGTCACCAGCACCTTCGACCAGTATCACCCCGACCTCGAAGCCGCCCGGGAGCGTGTCGAGCGGATCGTCGGGGACCTCATGGAGCGGGCCAAGCTGGCCGGACTGCTCCGCGCCGACGTCGGTGTCGGCGATCTGATGGTCGCCGTCGCGCAGCTCAGCCGGCCCCCGGCCGGTACGGGCTGTCTCAGCGCCGACCCCTTCGTGCACCGGCATCTGCAACTGTTCCTGGACGGGCTGCGGGCGCCGGGTCGCTCGGTGCTGCCCGGCACGGCCGTGACCATGGAGGACCTGCGCCAAGCCTGATCCCGCCGAGCTCGATCCCGCCCAGACCAAGCCCGATCCCGCCCAGCTCGATCCGACCAGCCGATCCCGCACCCGATCCCTCACCGGATCGATGAGTTCCGGGCCGTACCGCGGTCCTCACTCGCGACCAAGACTCACGACCAAGCTTCCGGCCGTCCTCAAGGGCGGGCGGTCCCGATCTCTCATCCCTCTCGTCTCGTTCCGCGTCTCTTTCACCGTCACCTCTTTTTCCGTCCCGAAGTCCTGAAGTGGGTATCTCCATGTCTGAAACAGCCGCCAAGGCTCGCGGCGCCGCCGCGCCAACCGGCGACGCCAACCGCTGGAAAGCGCTCATCTTCATCGCGCTCGCCCAGCTGATGGTCGTCCTCGACGCGACCATCGTGAACATCGCCCTGCCCTCCGCCCAGCAGGACCTGGGCATATCCGACGGCAACCGGCAGTGGGTCGTCACGGCCTACGCCCTCGCCTTCGGCGGTCTGCTCCTGTTCGGCGGCCGTATCGCCGACCTGTGGGGCCGCAAGCGGGCCTTCGTCATCGGCCTGACCGGCTTCGCCGCGGCCTCCGCGCTCGGCGGTGCCGCGACCACCGGCGCGATGATGTTCGGCGCCCGTGCGCTGCAGGGCGTCTTCGGCGCCCTGCTCGCCCCCGCCGCGCTCTCCCTGCTCGCCGTGATGTTCACGGACGCCAAGGAGCGCGCCAAGGCGTTCGGCATCTACGGCGCGATCGCCGGTGGTGGCGGCGCCGTGGGCTTCATCCTCGGCGGCGTGCTGACCGAGTACCTGGACTGGCGCTGGACGTTCTTCGTGAACATCCCGTTCGCCGTGGTCGCCGCGCTCGGCGCGTACTTCGTCATCCGTGAGCCGGAGGGCGGCCGCAACCGTTCCCCGCTCGACATCCCGGGCGTCGTCCTGTCCACCCTGGGTCTGGTCTCGCTCGTGTACGGCTTCACCCGCGCCGAGTCCGACGGCTGGGGCGACACCGTGACCGTCTCGCTGTTCGTCGCGTCGGCCGTCCTGCTGTTCACCTTCGTCCTCGTCGAGGCCAAGGTGAAGGCCCCGCTGCTGCCCCTGCGCGTGGTCACCGACCGCAACCGCGGCGGCATCTACCTCTCCCTCGGCATCGCCATCATCGCGATGTTCGGCACGTTCCTCTTCCTGACCTACTACCTGCAGGTCATCAAGGGCTACTCGCCGATCAAGACGGGCTTCGCCTTCCTGCCGATGATCGCGGGCATGATGGTCGGCTCGACCCAGATCGGCACCCGTCTGATGACCCGGGTCCCGGCCCGGATGCTGATGGGCCCGGGCTTCCTGGTCGCCTCCGTCGGCATGCTGCTGATGACCCAGCTGGAGATCGGCTCCTCGTACGCCGCGACGATCCTGCCGGCGATGCTGCTGCTCGGTCTCGGCATGGGTACGGCGTTCATGCCGGCCATGTCCCTGGCCACCCTGGGCGTCGAGCCCCGGGACGCCGGTGTCGCCTCCGCGATGGTCAACACCTCGCAGCAGGTGGGCGGCGCGATCGGTACGGCTCTGCTGAACACGATCGCCGCCTCCGCGACGACCGCGTACATCAAGGACCACATCGCCGGCGCGACCTCCAAGTCGCAGGCGCAGCTGGTTCAGATGGAGGGCGCCGTGCACGGCTACACCAACGCGATCTGGTTCGCCGTCGGCATGCTGGTGCTGGCCGCCGTGATCGTCGTGACCTTCGTCAACGCCGGCACCCCGGGCAGTGGCGCGGTGGCCTCCGGCGAGGGCGTCGAGGACGAGGTGCCGGTGCCGGTGGTCGCCCACTGAGGCACCCGGGACACCCGGGACACCCCGGACACCCCTTCGGGACCATCCGTGCGCACGGGGAGGGGACGCCCCGTACGTGCGACTCCCAGGACCTGCCCCGGCTCCGCGAGTGAGCGGCTCAGCGGAGCCAGGGCAGGTCCGCACCCGCTTCGTTGGGCTGAAGACCCTCGGCGACGATCTCCATGATCTCGCCGAGGGTCTTCTGCTGTTCGGGGGTCAGCCGCTCGAACAGCGCCTGGCGTACGGCGGCGACATGGCCCGGCGCGTTGCGCCGCAGCACCTCGGCACCCTGGTCGGTCAGCACCGCGAACTGGCCGCGCTTGTCGG
The DNA here is from genome assembly GCF_053611585.1 of Streptomyces sp. NPDC054794. NCBI lineage: Bacteria > Bacillati > Actinomycetota > Actinomycetes > Kitasatosporales > Streptomycetaceae > Streptomyces > Streptomyces sp. NPDC054794. The sequence goes on from NZ_JBSHAQ010000003.1 coordinate 79,768, forward strand.
AGGAGCAGTCCTCGCGGTGCACCCAGCCGTTCTTCTCCAGGCGGGCGATCGCGTGCGAGAGACGGGAGCGGGTGATCTTGGCCATCATCGCCAGCTCGGTCATCCGCAGCCGGCGGCGCGGCGCCTCGGCGAGCTGGACGAGAAGGCCGTAGTAGATGTGCGGCATGCCCGCGTCGCGCTGCAGCTGACGATCGAGGTGGTCCTCCAGCAGGGTGGTGGCCTGCAGGTACGAGCGCCAGACGCGCTGTTCCTCGGCGGTGAGCCAGCGCTGCTGTGCGGCGGAGTCGGGTGCCGTGTTCATGCGTCCCACTCTACGAGGAATCTCCTTGAAACTTGAACAAGTGTGGCGTACTCTGTCCTGAGAGCTTGAGAGTTAAAGCAATAGCTGAGAAAGCAACCGGTGAGGAGCCGCCGTCATGTCCGCCGTCGCCCAGGAGCGCATGCCCGCCCTCTACCTCGGCCACGGCGCGCCGCCGCTGGCCGACGACCCGGTCTGGCCCGGCCAGCTCGCCGCGTGGTCCGCCGGCCTGCCCCGTCCCAAGGCGATCCTCATGGTCTCCGCCCACTGGGAGGAGGCCCCCCTCGCCCTCGGCGCCACCAGGACCGTCCCCCTCGTGTACGACTTCTGGGGCTTCCCGGAGCACTACTACCAGGTGACGTACGAGGCGCCCGGCGCCCCCGAACTCGCCGAGTCCGTGCGCAAGCTGCTGCGCGCCCCGGGCATGCCCGTGCAGGACATCCCGGACCGCGGCCTCGACCACGGCGCCTACGTCCCCCTCGTGGAGATGTTCCCCGCGGCCGACATTCCGGTCCTGCAGGTCTCCATGCCGACCCTCGACCCGGTGCGGCTGATGGACATCGGCCGCCGGCTCGCCCCGCTGCGCGACGAGGGCGTGCTGATCGTCGGCTCCGGCTTCTTCACCCACAACCTGGCCGCCCTGCGGTACACCGGCGGCGTCCCCAACTGGTCCTCCGAGTTCGACGACTGGGGCCGGCGCGCCCTGGAGGCCCGCGACTGGGACGCCCTGCTCGACTTCCTCGACAAGGCCCCCGCCGGCCGCTACGCCCACCCGCGCACCGAGCACTTCGCCCCGCTCTTCGTCACCATGGGCGCGGCGGAGGCGGGCGGCGAGCTGGACGCGCAGAAGTCGGTGATCGACGGGTTCTGGATGGGAATGGCGAAGCGGTCCGTGCAGTTCGGCTGACTGGGAGATTCCGGCGATCCCGGAAATCCCGGAGATCCTCTCGGCCGGCCCGGAGATCCTCCCGGCCGGTCTAGAGGTCCTTCTCGTACCAGGCCACGTCCCAGTACCGGCCGAACTTGCGGCCCACCTCCCGGTACGTGCCGACGTGCCGGAACCCGAGACGTTCGTGCAGGCGCGTGGACGCTTCGTTGGGCTGGGCGATGCCCGCGTAGGCGCGGTGCAGGTCCTCGTCCGCCAGGGCCTCGAAGAGGGACTTGTACAGGAGCGTGCCCACGCCGCGCCGCCCGGCGTCCGGTGCGACGTAGACCGTGACCTCCACGGAGGTGGAGTACGCGGGCTTGGGGCGGTAAGGGCTGGATGTGGCGTAACCCAGAATCCGCTGTGAGTCCACGTCCACGGCAACCATCAGGCGGTACGGGCCGTCTTCCGGGTGGGAGAGCAGCCAGGGGCGGCGCTCCTCGGGCGTGAAGATCGCGGTGTCGAAGGTGATGGGCGTCTCGCGCACGTAGTGGTTGTAGAGGTCCGTGAGGGCTTCGAGGTCACTCTCGACTCCTGGCCTGACCTGCACCTCTCCAAGCTCGGACGTCATCTCGCCTCCCTGTGGCCGGACAGGGTACTGCATGATCAGAAAAATTGAAGGACGGGTTGGGAATTCTGTCCGGATTCCAGTCGTTGTTTCCTTCGAACGCAGGGCACTCATGGAGAGTCCCGGTAGTTCCCCTAGTGCTGAGCGTTCGTTGGACCACCCGCTGACCCTCCCCCAAGTTCTCGGCTTCGCTCGAACAGGGGGGACCCCCATTCGCAAGGGAGCACGCATGGCAACCCGTGCCGTCGCCCGTCGTAAGTCCGCCTCCGGCGAGACGGCCGACGCGGCAAGCAGTGTTCGCGCCCATGGCGGCGAGATCGCCGACCGCGACCTGGTCGGCATGTACCTCGACGAAATCGCGCGAACACCGCTGCTCGACGCCGCCAAGGAAGTCGAGCTGTCCCAGACCATAGAGGCGGGTGTGTTCGCGCGGCAGGTCCTCGACGGATACGAGGAGTCCACCACGGACGCCTCCCGTGAGGAACTGGAAGCCCTCGTCGCCGAGGGCGAGCGCGCCAAGGACGTGTTCATCAAGTCGAACCTCCGTCTGGTCGTGGCAGTGGCCCGGCGCTACCCGCGCAGCGGTCTGCCCCTGCTCGACCTGGTCCAGGAGGGCAACGCGGGCCTCGTCCGCGCGGTCGAGAAGTTCGACTACCGCAAGGGCTTCAAGTTCTCGACGTACGCCACCTGGTGGATCCGTCAGGCGATCACGCGCTCGATCGCGGACCAGTCCCGCACGATCCGTCTGCCCGTCCACCTCGTGGAGGAGCTCGGCCGGATCCGGCGCGTACAGCGCGAGTTCAACCGCGAGCACGGGCGCGAGCCGGAGCCCGCGGAGATCGCCGCCGAGCTCGGCTCCACCCCGGAGCGCGTCACCGACGTGCTCGACTGGGCCCGTGACCCGGTCTCGCTGAACATGTCGGTGGACGACGAGGGCGAGACCCAGTTCGGCGACCTGCTGGAGGACACCTCGGCCGTCTCCCCGGAGCAGTCGGTGCTCACGCTGCTGCGCAGCGAGGAGCTCGACGGCCTGATCGGCCGCCTCGACCAGCGCACGGCCTCCATCATCAAGATGCGGTACGGCATCGAGGACGGCCGGGAGCGCACGCTCACCGAGGTCGGCAAGGAGCACGGCCTGACGCGCGAACGCATCCGCCAGATCGAGAAGCACGCGCTGCTCGAACTGAAGAAGCTGGCCCGCTCGACCGGCTTCGACGCGGCGGCGTAAGCGGCATGGAGCAAGGCATGGCATAACCGGTAGACACGGCGGCGCGGCACGAGAGCCGCATGCGTGGCAGCGTGTGCGGCTCTTTCACGCCGGGTGGCGTACAACCGCCCCTCCCGCGTACGCCGGGTGGCGGAAGACAGCGCAAACATGGCTCTGTACCGCCGCTTCAACTCTCTGGGCCCCGGGAACAACCCTTCAGGGCCCAGGAGTTCGGGGTTCGGACCGCACTCCTTTGGACCCCGCCACACCCTGAGCCACGTCCCGACGCACTCCCCCCCGGCGCCGGGACCTTCCCAGAGCCGGGCTTCGGCGCCCTCCCCCCCGGGTGCCGGAGCTCGGCTCCTTTGCGTGTGTCCACGGAGTCCGCCGCGGGCGCTTGCAGGAGCCGCCTGTGCGGGCAGGCCCGCACAGGGACAACGTGGAAGGGCGGGCCACCCCGTACCTGAACCCCGGGGTGGCCCACCGGATGGCAGATTCTGCCACATGGGCATAGCCTGCCGCCGTGAGCACCCCCAGCCCCACCGGCGGAACCCCGGAACAGCCGTTTTCCTCGGCCCCTCCGGTCTCCCCGGGCTCTTTGGTCTCCCCGGCCTCGCTGACCGAGCGCCGCAAGGCCGAGACCCGGATGGAGATCGCCCGGGCGGCCGCCGCACTGTTCGTGAGCCGAGGCCTGCGGGCCACCCGCGCCGAGGACATCGCGCAGGCCGCCGGGGTCGCGCCGCGCACCTTCTACCGCTACTTCGCCACCAAGGAAGAGGCGGTGGCCCCCCTGTACGCGGCGGGTGCGCAGTGCTGGGTGGAGGCGGTCCGCGAGGCACCCGCGGAACTCTCGCAGCCCGAAGCCCTGGAACACGCGGCTCACCGGACCCTCACCCCCGGCCTCGGCGTCTCCGCCGCCTCCTGGGAATGGGTCCGCACCCTCGTCCGCCTGGCCCACACCAGCCCCGCGCTGGGCAAGGTGTGGGCGGAGGTCTGCCAGACCTCGGAACACACACTGACCCAGGTGCTGACGGCTCGGCTGGTTCCGACGGGCCCCTCCGACAACGTTGCCGATCACTCGACCGACCTGCACTTCACGGCCGCTGTCGCGTGTGCGGCGGTACGGGTGGCGGTCGAATCCTGGTCCATGACCGCGGCCCCGGCATCGGGTCCGGAGGGCCCGGCGACCCTGGCCCTGAGAAATCTCGCGGCGCTACGGGACTTTCCGTGGGGGGACGCCGGGGTGCGGCCCGCCTAGGCGGGTGGTGGGGGGAGCCGTGGCCGGGACGGTCGCCGCTCACCCACCCGCCGCCCGGCTGAACCGCCCGCCCAAATCCCGTACACACGCGACGAGTTCATCGGGCCCCCGCACGACGAACTCGCACCCCACCATCACCAGCCGGACCGCCAGCCACTCCACGGCCTCACCGGTGGTCCCGCGCAGCACGCAGCCGCTCCCGTCCCCGTCCGGCTCCGGCTGCCCGAGCCACTCGGGCAGCCGGGAAGCGACGACGTCGGCCGCCGCGGCGAACGCGACCGTGAACTCGTACGTCTCCTGCTGCCCTTGGATGGACCGCCGCAGATACTCGACCGCCCCGCCCGTCGGCAACGGGCGCGGAGCGAACCGCGTGCCGGTCGCGAACGGCTTGGTCACCCGGTCGACGCGGAACGTACGCCAGTCGCCGCGGTCGAGGTCGTACGCCACGAGGTACCAGCGCCGCCCGGTCGACACCAGCCGGTACGGCTCGGTCAGCCGGCGCGACTCGGTCCCGTCCCCGGCCCGGTAGGCGAAGCGCAGCCGCTCGTGCCCGGCCACCGTGGACGCCATCACGGTCAGTGTCTCGGGCGCGATGCTCGCCCCGTCCCCGCTGGTCAGCGGCGTCGTCGCGGCCTGAAGCGTGGACACCCGGTGGCGCAGCCGCGAGGGCAGCACCTGCTCCAGCTTCGCCAGCGCGCGTACGGACGCCTCGTCCACCCCCGCCACCGCGTGCCCGGCGCCGGCCCGCAGTCCGACCGCGATGGCCACCGCTTCCTCGTCGTCGAGCACGAGCGGCGGCATCGCCTTGCCCGCGACCAGCCGGTACCCGCCGTCGGCGCCCATCGTCGCCTGCACGGGATAGCCCAGTTCTCGCAGCCGGTCGACGTCCCGCCGCACCGTGCGGCGGGAGACGCCGAGTCGTTCGGAGAGCTCCGCACCGGGCCATTCGCGGGGCGTCTGGAGGAGGGACAGGAGCTGCAGCAGCCGTGCCGGTGTGTCCGTCGTCATACCTTCGAGCATGCCGCAGAACTAGGACATGATCTGACCTACTGCGGTCCTACCTTTGAGCCATGACCTCCACCGAGACCCCCTCTCCCGCACAGCCCGACGCCGGTGACCGCCGGCGCTGGATCGCGCTCGCGATCGTGATGACCGCGGCGTTCATGGACCTCGTAGACGTCACGATCGTCAACATCGCCATCCCGTCGATCCAGCACGACGAGGGCGCCTCCTTCAGCCAGATCCAGTGGATAACCGCCGGCTACGCCCTCGCCTTCGCCGCCGGCCTGATCACCGGCGGTCGCCTGGGCGACATCCACGGCCGCAAGCGGCTGTTCCTCATCGGCGTCGGCGGCTTCACCCTCGCCTCGGCCCTGTGCGGCTTCGCCGCGAACCCGGAGATGCTGGTGGCCTCCCGCATCCTGCAGGGCGGGATGGCGGCGATGATGGTCCCGCAGGTCCTGTCGATCGTGCACGCCACCTTCCCGGCCCACGAGCGCGGCAAGGTCTTCGGCCTGTTCGGCGCGATCGTCGGCCTGGGCGCGGTCTCCGGTCCGCTGCTCGGCGCGCTGCTGACGGAGTGGAACCTGTTCGGGCTCGAGTGGCGGCCCATCTTCCTCATCAACCTGCCGGTCGGCGTCGTCGCCCTCTTCCTGGGCCGCCGCTTCATCACGGAGTCCAAGGCGCCGAAGGCGCTCAAGCTGGACCCCGTCGGCGTCGCGCTGGTGACGCTGGGCCTGCTGATGCTGCTCTATCCGCTCACCCGCGGCCGTGAACTGGGCTGGCCGCTGTGGGGTTACGCGTCGATGGTCGGCGCGCTCGGCGTCTTCGCGGGGCTGGTGGTGTACGAGCGGCGCAAGAGCGCGCGGGACGGCTCCCCGCTGGTCGAGCTGTCCCTGTTCAAGGTGAAGAGCTTCGCGGCGGGCATCGCCGTGCAGACGGTCTTCGGCATCGCGCTCGGCATCTTCTTCCTGGTGTGGACCCTGTACATGCAGGTGGGCCTGGGCTGGAGGCCGCTGCGGGCCGGTCTGACCGGCGTGCCCTTCTCGATCGCCGTGTCGATGGCGGCCGGAATGTCGGTCCAGAAGCTGGTCCCGCGCTTCGGCCGCAAGGTGCTGCAGGCCGGCGCGCTGGTGATGGCCGCCGGTGTCCTGATCTACATCGCGGAGTCCGAGCGGTACGGCCTCGGCATCGCCTCCTGGCAGATGGCGCTCCCGCTGGTCGTCATGGGCGCCGGCATGGGCCTGATCGTCGCCCCGCTGACGGACGCGGTGCTCTCGGAGGTGCCGCGCGAGCACGCGGGCTCGGCCTCGGGTCTCATCAACACCGTGCAGCAGATGGGCAACGCGCTCGGGCTCGGGCTGGTGTCGGTGGTCTTCTTCGGCGTCATCGACGACCGGCTGACCCGGGCCCAGGTGGGTCCGGCCTTCGTGAACGCCTTCCAGCACGCGCTGTGGTGGGTGGCCGGGGTGATGGGCGTCATCTTCCTGCTGATGTTCGCGCTGCCGAAGCGGCCCGCGCAGCATGTCGAAGGAGCCGGGGAGCTCCCGGCCGAGGACACCGCGGACAAGCAGCCGGAGCTGGTGTCCTGAGTTCCTCCTGACCTCTGGAGTTCCAGACCTCCGGACCTCCTGAGCCTCGGATCCGCCGAGCTTCGCCGGAGCACGGGCCCGGCACCCTCCCTCGGGTGCCGGGCCCTTTCGCGTGGGCCCCGTTCGGACCCCACAGGGCCAGTAGTCCGTTCATGCCCGGATTGAGCCCGAACCTGTTTACTTTCCGGACATCCGGGCGTAGTCTCGCAGTGAAACCACAGATTCGGGCATCGGTCGGAGGCAAACGGACATGTACGCACCGGAGCGGCAGCAAGAGATCCTCCGGCTCGCCCGTGACGGCGGCCGGGTGGACGTCCTGTCGCTCGCCGAGGAGTTCCAGGTCACGGCGGAAACGATCCGCCGCGATCTGAAGGCCCTCGACCGCGCGGGCCTCGTCCGCCGGGTGCACGGCGGCGCCATCCCGGCCGGACGCCTCGACTTCGAGCCGGACCTCGCCGAACGCGAGTCCACGTCGGCCGACGAGAAGGACCGCATCGCCAAGGCGGCCCTCACCGAACTGCCGACCGAGGGCACGCTGATCCTCGACGCCGGTACGACGGTCGCCCGCCTCGCCGGCGCCATCCCCCTGGAGGCCTCGCTCACGGTCGTCACGCACAGCCTGCCGATCGCGGCCCGCCTCGCCGACCACCCGGGCATCCAGCTCCACCTGGTCGGCGGTCGGGTGCGGCACCGTACGCGCGCTGCCGTGGACGCCTGGGCGCTGCGCGCGTACGGCGAGATCCGCGCCGACGTCCTCTTCGTCGCCGCCAACGGCTTCTCCACCGAGCACGGCCTGACCACCCCCGACCTCGCCGAGGCCGCGGTCAAGCGCGCCGCGGTGGCCGCCGCCCGGCGCGTGGTCCTGCTGGCCGACTCCGCCAAGCACGGCAAGGAGCACTTCGCCCGCTTCGGCGACCTGAGCGACGTGGACCTGCTGATCACCGACAGCGGGCTGAGCCCCGACGACGCGGCCGCCATCGAGCGCGGCGGCACGGAAGTAGTACGCGCATGATCCTCACCGTCACCCCCAACCCCTCCCTGGACCGCACGTACGAGGTCCCCGCGCTGGAGCGCGGTGAAGTCATCCGTGCCTCCGGCGAGCGCATGGACCCCGGCGGCAAGGGCGTGAACGTCTCGCGGGCCGTCGCGGCCGCCGGACGGCGCACGGTCGCCGTACTGCCCCTCGGTGGTGCGCCGGGAGCGCTCGTCGCCGACCTGCTCGACGCGCAGGGCATCGAGGTCGTGCCGGTCCCGGTCGCCGGGGCCACCCGCTCCAACATCGCGCTCGCGGAGGCCGACGGGGTACTGACGAAGATCAACGCGCCGGGGCCCGCACTGTCGGCGGCCGAGCAGGAACTGCTGCTGGAGACGGTGCGCGCGCAGTCGGACGACGCGAACTGGATCGCGTGCTGCGGCAGCCTGCCGAGAGGGCTCGCACCGGCGTGGTACGCCGATGTGGTCGCGCGGGCGCACGCCGACGGCGCACGCATCGCGGTGGACACCTCGGGGCCCGCGCTGCTGGAGGCGTTGTGCGAGCACCCGGACGTGGTGAAGCCGAACGCCGAGGAACTCGCCGAAGCCGTCGGGCGCCCCCTGGCCACGGTGGGCGACGCGGTGAAAGCGGCCGAGGAGTTGCGCGAGCTGGGCGCGCGCGCCGTGCTGGCGAGCCTGGGCGCCGACGGGCAGTTGCTCGTGGACGGCACGGGCACCTGGTTCGGCAGCGCACGCGTGGATGTCGTACGCAGCAATGTGGGCGCCGGCGACTCCTCGCTCGCCGGCTTCCTGATCGCGGGTGGCAGTGGGCCGGAGGCGCTCGCCTCCGCCGTCGCGCACGGCGCGGCCGCCGTCCGGCTGCCCGGTAGTGAGATGCCCGCGCCGGGCGACCTGGACCCGGCGGCGGTGACGGTCACGTCGGCGATCCCGACGGACCGTGAACTGACGGAGCCGGTGTCATGAACGCCCGTACGACCACGGCGTCCACCGCGCTCCTCGCACCGGCCGTGCGGCGGTGGGGCCACCCGTCGCCCGCCGCGGCCGTGGTCCGGCGGGGCGCCCCGAGCCGCCCCGCCGCCGGCCGGAGGCGGGGTCCTTCCGGCCCTGCCTCCGCGGACTGGCCTTCCCCCCACAGCATCCCCGTCCCCACCTCCGCCCACCCCACTCCCCGGGCGATACGCGTGCAGAGGAGCCCGCGATGAGTGACATGATCACCGCGGACCTGGTCGACCTCGACCTGTCCGCCGACACCAAGGAAGCGGCGGCACGTGCCCTCGCCCAGCGCATGGTGGCCCTCGGCCGGGTGACCGACCTGGAGGGCTTCCTCGCCGACGTGGCCGCCCGCGAGGCGCAGATGCCGACCGGCCTGGACGGCGGCATCGGCATCCCGCACTGCCGCAGCGCGCACGTCACCGAGCCGACACTCGCGTTCGGGCGCAGCGCCGCCGGCATCGACTTCGGCGCGGCGGACGGTCCTGCCGACCTCATCTTCCTCATCGCGGCCCCGGCCGGAGCCGACGACGCCCATCTGACGATCCTCTCGTCGCTGGCCCGGCAGCTGATGAACGCCGAGTTCACCGCCGCGCTGCGGTCGGTGGCCGACGCCGGGGCGGCGGCCGCGCTGATTCGCGGGGACGAGGCTCCGGAGAAGGTCAAGGCCGAGGCGGAGGCGGCTGCGGGTGCCGACGCGGGCGCGCACACCGCTTCTGACGGCGCGAAGGACGCCGCGAGCGCCCCCGAAGACACCGCTGCGGCGCCGGGGGCGGCCTCCGCCGGCGCCGCGGCGGGCAGTACGACCGGCGCGGCGGAGGCCGCCCGGGACGACGCTTCCGGCGCGGGCGAGCGGCCGTTCCGTGTCGTCGCCGTCACCTCCTGCCCGACCGGTATCGCCCACACCTACATGGCGGCCGAGTCGCTGGAGAACGCGGGCCACGAGGCCGGCGTCGAGGTCCTCGTCGAGACACAGGGCTCGGCCGGCTTCACCCGGCTCGACCCGGCCGTGATCGCGGCGGCGGACGGCGTGATCTTCGCGCACGACGTGCCGGTCCGCGACAAGGACCGCTTCGCCGGGAAGCCCACCGTCGACGTCGGCGTGAAGGCGGGCATCAACCGCCCCGCCGAACTGCTCGCCGAGGTCCGCGGCAAGGCGGAGCGCGGCGAGGTGACGGCGGCGGCGTCCGGCGGCACCCCGGTCGAGCGCGCTGGCGACTCCGCCGAGGGCTACGGCACCAAGCTCCGCAAGTGGCTGATGTCCGGCGTCAGCTACATGGTCCCCTTCGTCGCGGCGGGCGGTCTGCTGATCGCCCTCGGGTTCGCGATCGGCGGCTGGCAGGTGAACAAGGCGCCGTCGGTCATGGACCACTTCGTGTGGACCCAGACGGGCAGCTGGGGTGCCCTGCTGTTCCAGATCGGCATCGTGGCCTTCAACTTCCTCATCCCGGTCCTCGCCGGCTACATCGCGTACGGCATGGCGGACCGCCCCGGTCTCGTCCCCGGCTTCGTCGGCGGCTCGATCGCCCTCACGATCAACGCGGGCTTCCTCGGCGGTCTGGCGGCCGGTCTGATCGCCGGTGGCGTGGTGATGGCGATCCAGCGGATCGACATCCCGGCGGCGTTGCGCGGGATCATGCCGGTGGTGGTGATCCCGTTGATCTCCTCGGCGATCGTCGGATTCCTGATGTTCGTCGTGATCGGCAAGCCCATCGCCACCGCCCAGAAGGCCATGACCGACTGGCTGAACGGCCTTACGGGTGCGAACGCCATCCTGCTGGGCGCCCTGCTCGGCCTGATGATGTGCTTCGACCTCGGCGGCCCGGTCAACAAGGTCGCGTACACCTTCGCCACCGCCGGCATCGCGGTCGCGAGCCCCAGCGACTCCGCGATGAAGATCATGGCCGCGGTCATGGCGGCCGGTATGGTCCCGCCGCTGGCGATGGCCCTGGCCACGACCGTGCGCGGCAAGCTCTTCACCCAGACCGAGCGCGAGAACGGCAAGGCGGCCTGGGTGCTGGGTGCCTCCTTCATCACGGAGGGCGCCATCCCGTTCGCGGCGGCGGACCCGCTGCGCGTCATCCCGTCGGCGATGGTCGGCGGCGCGGTCACCGGCGCCCTGTCGATGGCCTTCGGTGCCACCCTGCGCGCCCCGCACGGCGGCATCTTCGTGGTCCCGCTGATCGGCAACCCGTTCCTCTACCTGCTCGCCATCGCGGCCGGCGTGGGCGTCACGACGGCACTGGTGGTCGTCCTGAAGGGCATGCGCAAGGAGAACCCGCAGGCCGCGGACGCCGGTACGACGGCGAACGCCACCTCGGCGGCCACGGAGCCGAAGCAGCCGGTCGCGGCCTAACGGCCCGCCACGGTTGTCCCTTTGGGGTGCTGTGGGCTGTTCACGGCACCTGCGAGATACGTCACGGTCCGGGACCAAAGTCCCGGACCGTGGTGTCTACTGGGGCGTATGCCTGAGCACGTCTCGATTCTCCAGCTGGTTGGCGTCGTCGGCCTGGTCCTGGTGACCGCCGCCTGGGTGATCCTCCTGAGGCACACCCGGCGCCACTCCCGCTCCGAGGCCGCCGCACGGCGCTCCGGCCGCCCCCTGCGCGCTCTCCCGCGGCAGCGCCAGGCCGGCCCCCCGATGGAATCCGTCGAACTGACCCCGGCGGAGCAGGACGCGTTCGCGGGCCTGATACGACGGCTCGACGACCGGTAGCCGAGAGCGGGCAGCCGACTCGTGTCGGAGCCCGGCGCCGAGCCGCGGCCCCCTCAGGACTGACGGGCCGCCCGCCGCTCCATGGCATCCCGCGCCGCGTCCTCCGTCACGTACACCTCGCACATGTGGCGCCCGTCGGGCGTCGCCGTGTGCTCGACCTCCCAGAGGGAGAGCTCCCTGCCGTCGCGCAGCAGGAACGCGTGCTCGTAGAGCGAGAAGCACAGCCCTATCCGGCCGGCCCGGCCCGGACGGCCGAAGGCCTGGGTGATCTGGTGCGCGAACGCCGTCGTCAGCAGGGCGGCCGTCTCCGCGCCCGGCCGGTCCGCGTTCTCCGCGCGCCGCAGGAGCCGGCGCGCGTGGTCCGCCGAATCGTCCGGCACGTACACGTGCCGCGGCTCGGGGATCGCCGAGAGCTGCATCAGCACCGGCAGTTCGAAGTCCGGCGTGTCCGGCGGGAACGGCAGCCGGGCGGTGGCCGCGCGCAGCTCTTCCTCGTCGACGTACACCTCGTGCTGCGGGTCGCTGCCCGGCGCGGTGTTGTGGACGAGCTCCCACAGCGTGACCGCCGAACCGTCCGGGAGCAGCCAGGTGTGCCGGTACGTCTCCCGGTGCAGCCCCGCGCTGTGGTGCGCGGAGTGCAGCGAACTGTCGTGCGCCAGGGCGCAGTCGAGGCGCCTTATGGCCTCGTCGGGCAGCTCGAAGGAGTTCAGGGCACGGCCGAGGAGTCGCGCGAGGTGCTCCTCCGGAGACTCGGGCGACTCGGCTGGTTCGTACGCTGCCGTCTCGTACGGAACGCTCAAGGCTTCTCCCGGCGTTGCTGCATGTCACCTTGTGGGTGCATACCGTAGCCCCTCGGTCGGACATCATGTCCGGGAACCGAGAAAACGTACGCAGGGAAAACGCGCGGGCCGCGCGAAAGGTTCCCGCGCGGCCCGACACGGAGTCAGAAATGGCCGGTCAGGCGGCGCTTGTGGCGACCCACTCGCTCCACGGCATGTTCCAGCCGTTGAGCCCGTTGTCCGGGGACACCGTCTTGTCGGGGGAGTGCTTCACGACCACGACGTCACCGATGAGCGAGTTGTCGTAGAACCACTTGCCGGTCGTGTCCCCCTGCGCGCCCTGCACGTCCTGGAGTCCGACGCAGCCGTGGCTCGTGCCCTGCCGGCCGAAGGGCGGGTTGCCCTTGTTGTACCAGTAGTTGCCGTGGACGAACGTGCCCGACTGCGTCAGCCGCATCGCGTGCGGCACGTCCGAGATGTCGTACTCGCCGCCGTAGCCGACCGTCGAGCCGTTCATGCGCGTCTGCGCGAACTTCTCGGAGATCACCATCTGCCCGTTGTACGTGGTGTGCTCCGGGCTGCCCGACGAGATCGGCACGCTCTTGAGCGTCTTGCCGTCCCGCACCACCGTCATCGTCTGCGTGTTGACGTCGACCGTGGAGACCTGGGAGCGGCCGACCGTGAAGGACACCGTCTTCTTCTGCACCCCGTAGACGCCGTTCGCGCCCTCGACCCCGTCCAGGTCGATCTTCATCGTGACCTTGGAGCCGGCCTTCCAGTAGTCCTGGGGGCGGAAGTCGAGCCGCTGCGCCCCGAACCAGTGCCCGACCACCTTCTGGCCGCTGCTGGAGGTGACCGTGATGTGCGACTGCACGCCCTTCTTGTCGGTGATCACCTTGTTGAAGTTGAACGACACCGGCATGCCGACGCCGACCGTCGTGCCGTTGTCCGGCGTGTACGTCCCGATGAAGCTGTTCGCCGACGTGACGGTGGTGAAGATGGAGTTGGCCGCCGCCGTACGCCCGCCCGCGTCCTTCGCGGTCGCCGCGATCTGGTACTTCGTCCCGCGCTCCAACTGCTCCTTCGGCTTCCAGGTGCTGCCGTCGGCGGATATCGCACCCTGCACCGCCTGCTGCGACCCCGCCACCGTCATCTTCACCTCGGTCAGCTTGCCGCCGCTGACCTTCACGCCGGTCGCGTTGATGGACGCGCTGGTCGAACCGTCCCTGGCCGAGATCACGATCTTCGCGGCGGACGTCTTCACCGAGTCCTTGCCGCCCTTGTCGTCCCCGTCCTTGGCGCTGGCGTCGCCACCGCAGGCGGTGAGGGTGAGGGCGCCGACCATCAGGGCGGCACAGGCCACCAGTGCGCGCCGCGCTGCAATGTCCGGCGTTGTCACGGGCTGCTCCAGGTTCGTGTGATGTGAGTGATCCGTTCCGATGCGTGGAGAAAGAGGGAACCGGCGCGGGGCCGGGTTCCCTCCGTTCCGCAGGAACGCCATCACGTGACAGAACCGGGACAATCCACGGCCGCGCGAGATGCCGTACTACGCCCTACCGGCCCCCGTACAACTCCCCGTACGACGGCCACACTCCGCCCGGCCCGTCCACCGACTCGGCCGCGCGCACGGCGCGGGCGATCGCGCGGGTCACGAGATCCGCGCCGGCCGCGAGGATGTCGTTGAGCGCGAGCGGCCGTTCGGCATCGAGCGGCCGCGCCCCCGTGGCCAGCGCGAACACCGTGTCCCCGTCGTGCAGCAGATGCACCGGACGAACGGCGCGCGCGATGCCGTCGTGCGCGGTGCCGGCGACCTTCTGCGCCTGCGCCTTGGAGAGTTCCGCGTCCGTGGCGACCACGGCGAGCGTGGTGTTGAGCGGCGGAGGCGCGTTCTTGGCGGCCACCTCGGCGAGGTGACGGCGTGCGGCCTCGTGGATGTGCGCCTGCGGATATCGCGCCCGCCCCTGCCACATTTCCCCGTACAGCAGGCCCGTTTCCGGATCGGTCACGGAGCCCACGGCGTTGACGATCACCAGCGCGGCCACCGTGATCCCCGAGTCGAGGACGGTGCTCGCGCTGCCGACCCCGCCCTTCAACTGCCCCGCCACGGCGCCCGTACCGGCGCCCACACAGCCCTGCGGCACCGGTGCGCCCGGTGCGCTCGCCGCAGCCGCCTCGACCGCCGCACGCCCCGTCGCCGCGTCCGGCCTGGCCCGGAAGTCCCCGCCCCGGCCCAGGTCGAAGACGCAGGCGGCGGGCACCACCGGCACCACATGCGCCGGGTCCGTCCCGACCGGGACTCCGCGCCCGTGCTCCTCCAGCCAGGCCATCACACCGGACGCGGCGTCGAGTCCGTAGGCGCTGCCGCCGGTCAGCACGACCGCCTCGACCTTCTGCACCAGGTTGCGCGGGTCGAGCGCGTCGGTCTCCTTGGTGCCGGGGCCGCCGCCGCGCACGTCCACGGCGGCGACGACACCTCCCGGCGGAGCGAGGACGACCGTGGTGCCGGTGAGCCAGCCCTCGCCGGCCAAGGTCGCGTGCCCCACCCGCAGTCCGGCGACGTCCGTCAATGCGTCAACTGTCATGGCGGACAGTCTGTCCCGGACGGGGGCGCGCGAGCAGGTGTCAGGCGGCGGGCGCGGTTGCCTTCGCACGGCGCCCGCGCGCGGCCAGACGCGCCGTCAGCGTCGTCCCGGTCACCACGGTCAGCGCCGACACGAGACCCGCCGCGAGCACCGCCCAGCGGCCGAGGAAGGTGCAGCAGATCACCAGCAGCGCCGCGGCCGGAAGCACCAGTTGCTGGGCGATGCCGATCTTGTAGTGGCGGGAGTGCAGGGCCCAGACGGTGAGCAGATAGAGGGCCGTGGGCAGGGTCACGGCCGCGGCGGCGGACAGCGTGGAGATGTGCGCCTTGCCGACCGTCTGCTCGACCGCCACCTCCAGGCCGGCTCCGATCGCGGCGGCCGACGCGAAGATCAGGTAGTGGCCGTAGCCCCACAGGAAGGCCTGCTTGCTGGAGCGCAGATGCCCGTGGATCGGCACCACGAAGTAGATCCACCAGGCGGCGAAGACGATCAGCAGACCGCCTGCCGCGATCGGCAGCAGCTCGCCCAGGGCGTCGTTTTCGTTCGCGGCCGACTTCACGGCGACCGTGGCCGCGGCGATCGTCTCGCCGAGCACGATGATCGTGAACAGCCCGTACCGTTCGGCGATGTGGTGCGGATGCCAGGTCGTGGGGTGGTGCTGCTCCGCGTACACGGGCACGCACAGCTCCGCGATCGCCATGACCAGGAACACCCAGACACGTGCGGGCTCCGGCAGCACCACGAGCCCGAGCCAGCCGACCTGGCACAGCAGCACCCCGCCCGCGTACCGCAGGGCCATCGTCCGCTCCGCGCCCTCGGCCGAGCGCGCGGCCCGCAGCCACTGCGCGACCATCGCCAGGCGCATGATCACGTACCCGAGCAGCACCAGCACGTAGTCGTGGCTCGCGAAGGCGGAGGAGACACCGGCGGCCAGCACCAGGACGCCGGCGATCTGCACCAGGGTGACGACCCGATAGAGCACGTCGTCGTTGTCGTACGCCGAGGCGAACCAGGTGAAGTTCATCCAGGCCCACCAGATGGCGAAGAACACCATCGCGTAGTTCAGGATGCCGTTGCCCGCGTGCCCCTCGGCCACGGCGTGCACCAGCTGCGAGCCCGCCTGGGCCACGGCCACCACGAAACACAGGTCGAAGAAGAGCTCCAGTGGCGAGGCGACGCGATGGGCCTCGTGGCGTCCACGCGCGGTCAGCCGACGCAGTGGTCTGTGGGACTGTGGCGCGCCCGGGGAGGCGGGCGCCGAAGCGGAACTCGACGTCATGCCTCCCAGCACAGCAGAAAATCTCACCAATATCTTCTGCAGGGACTGCCGAGCGGCGAAGGCCCGCGGTTTCCGGGGAACGGCCAGGTCCGGGGGCGTGCGCGTCCGCGTGGGCGGAGGAGGGCCGCTGCCCCGGACTCCGGCCGCCGACAGGGCCGTACCCTTGGGGCATGAGCACCGCCCCCGCACCCGAGCCGCGCGACCCCAAGGCCGCGCTGGTCTTCGACGACCCGCTGAGCCAGCAGTCCTCGGACGACACGGACCGTGGGTGGGGCGAGCGGGGCGAGCGCGACAGCGCCGCCGACCTGAAGCGCTTCCTCGACGAGAAGCCGCCCCACCACCTCTGAACCCGGTCCCACCACCTCGGAACCCGGCTCCACCACTGCTGAGCCCGGCCGTGCGGGGACTTCGCTAACGCTGGTCGTGGCCCGAGCCGCGCTGCGCGACGAGCGCGTCGCGGATCTCCTTGAGCACCTCCAGCTCGGTCACCTCGATGACCTCGTGCGTGCCCTCGCGCGCCTTCCGGCGGGCCTCCAGCCGGGACAGGTACTTCGCCATCGGCAGGACCATCAGGAAGTAGACCACCGCCGCCGTGATCACGAAGGTGAGGGCGGCTCCGAGGACCGTGCCCCACAGGATCGGGACGCCGCTCTGGATCGTCCCGTCCGGGGCCACCTTGCAGGGGTCCTCCAGACAGAAGCTGTAGCTGTCGAGGTTCTGCGTGCCGACCGCGCCGACCAGCGGGTTGATGACGCCCTTCACCACCGAGCTGACGATGTTCGTGAAGGCCGCGCCGATGACCACCGCGACGGCCAGGTCCACGACGTTGCCGCGCATCAGGAAGGCCTTGAAGCCCTGCCAGACGCTCGGTTCCTTCTTCTTCTCGCTCACCTCGGGGACTCTCCTCGCGCGTTCGGGGTGTGGAACGAAACGCTCCGCAACCTACGGCACGGCTAGGCCATCCTGTCCAGTCCCGTAGCACCATCATGCGACTTGACAGCAGATCACCGAGGAGCCGACAGACGCGGTTCAGCACAGCGTCACCGCCAGCCGGGCCGTCGCGCTCGCGCCGACCAGGCGCGCCGCGGTGGAACGCGGCACCGAGAGCACGACCAGCGCCCCGCTCTCCGCGCCGCCGTCCACGGGCTCCGGCAGCTTCGTCACCCGCGCCCCGCGCGCGATCACCCGGGCGTCGCCGCCCGTCGCCGGGTCCTCGGCGGCGACGACGTCGACCCGGTCGCCGGGACGCAGCAGCCGGACGGTGGCGGCGTCGGCGATCCGCACCGGCGCGGCCACGCTGTCGACCGCGCGATGCCGTCGTACCGGCTCAGCCACCGGATGCCCGCGCGCCCGTTCACCGCGGGGCGGGTCCGTCGTGGCGCGTGGCCCGGCCGCCACGAGCGCCGCCGCGGTGACGGCGAGACCGGCCGCCACGGCGCGCCGGCGATGCCGGACGAGCCGCTGCAGTCGATACCGTCCGCCGCGCACGCGCACCGGCGCGAAGTGCGGGATCTCGCACGTGGCCGGGGCGTCGGTGCCCAGCGGGCGCGGCGAGGGAAGGGGCGACGGGACGGGAGGGAAGGGGGACGGGGGAGAGACGGGCACGGGGAACCACCACCAGCGACGAGGAATCGGCTTGCGAGGCCACGATGAGGCCTCGCGCCGAAACGCGTCGGAGCCGGTGGGCTACCGGCGGGTTGTGGAAAACTCGCCCACGCGAACGGGGAGTTCCGTCAGGGCAGCTCGAAGCCCGGATCCATGCCGCCGAGCGCGTTCGTGCACAGGCAGTCCCGCGACTCGTTGTCCGGCAGCGCCGCGACGGCGTCGAACAGCACGCCCCGCAGCCGGTCCACGTTGGCGGAGAAGACCCGCAGCACTTCCTCGTGCGAGACGCCCTCGCCGCTCTCCGCGCCCGCGTCGAGGTCGGTGACCAGCGTCAGCGACGCATAGCAGAGCTCCAGCTCACGGGCGAGCGCCGCCTCGGGATGGCCGGTCATGCCCACCACCGACCAGCCCTGCGCCTGGTGCCACAGCGATTCGGCGCGAGTCGAGAAGCGCGGCCCCTCGACCACCACCAGCGTGCCGCCGTCCACGGGTTCCCAGTCCCGGCCGCGCGCCGCCTTCAGCGCGGCGGCCCGGCCGGCGGGGCAGTAGGGGTCGGCCACGGAGACGTGCACCACGTTCGGGATGCGGCCGTCGGGCAGGGGCATCCCGTCGAAGTACGTCTGCGTCCGGGACTTCGTACGGTCCACCAGCTGATCCGGCACGAGCAGGGTGCCGGGGCCGTACTCGGGGCGCAGTCCGCCCACCGCGCACGGGCCGAGAACCTGGCGGACGCCCAGGGAGCGCAGCGCCCAGAGGTTCGCCCGGTAGTTGATGCGGTGCGGCGGCAGGTGGTGTCCACGCCCGTGCCGGGGCAGGAAGGCGACCCGTCGGCCGGCGATCTCACCGAGGAAGAGGGAGTCGCTGGGCGGACCGTAGGGAGTGTCCACCTGGATCTCGGTCACCTCGTCGAGAAACGAGTAGAAGCCGGAGCCGCCGATTACGCCGATCTCTGCGTTCGCCATGACGAGCACATTAGCTGGCCGCGAAACCCGTCGGCGCAGGTGCCGGGCAACGCCGAAGACCCTGCCGTCGCGTGACGGCAGGGTCTTCGGTGAGGAGTATCAGGCGGCGGAGCTGCTCGCGGTGCCCGACGAGGACGAGGACGACGAGGAAGACGTAGAGGACGTCTTCGACTCGGACGAGGACGAGCTCGTCGAGGTGGTGCTCGACGACTTCGACGCGGGGCTGCTGCTCGACGAGGAGCCGCGGCTGTCGTTGCGGTAGAAGCCGGATCCCTTGAAGACAATGCCGACGGCGGAGAACACCTTCTTCAGGCGGCCACCGCAGTTGGGGCACTCGGTCAGGGCGTCGTCGGTGAACTTCTGCACCGCCTCGAGGCCCTCGCCGCACTCGGTGCACTGGTACTGGTAGGTGGGCACTGTCTTCCTCCTGGCACTCTCACTCGATGAGTGCTAACGACGATCCATAGTGACGTATTCCGGGGGATCAGTCCACCGTCACCGGCACTCGGTGACCGACGCCACGTGCCACGGTACGGGTTCGCGGCCGGGCCACCAGCCTCGAACGCAGTGCCAGCAGGGTGGCGAGGGCGAGCACGGTACCGGCCATCGGCACCAGGAATCCGGCACCGTTCCAGAACCGGTCCTCCAGCTGTCCGGCGACGGTGACGGCGGCGGCCTGGCCGAGCGCGACCGCGCCGGTCAGCCAGGTGAAGGCCTCGGTGCGGGCGCCGGCCGGGACCAGTTCCTCGACCAGCGTGTAGCCGGTGATCAGGGCGGGCGCGATGCACATGCCGACCAGGAGACCGAGGCCCGCGAGGAGGAGCACCGCGTGGGCGGTCCACAGGGCGGAGGCGGTCAGCGCGAGGGCGGTGTAGCCGAGGACGAGGCGCCGCTGCGGGGCGACCTTCCAGGCGATCGCGCCGCAGGCGATGCCCGAGAGCATGTTGCCCGCGGCGAAGGTGCCGTACAGGACGCCGTTCAGACCGGGCTCGCCGATCGACTCGGTGAACGCGGCGAGGCCGACCTGCATGCCGCCGAAGACGGAGCCGATGCCCAGGAAGGTCACGACCAGCACGCGCACGCCGGGGACGCGCAGGGCGGAGGCCTGCTTCACGCGCGCGTGCCCGTCGGCGGTCACCGGCGGCTGCGTGCTCTTCCGCGCGGCGAACAGCAGGCCGCCGACCAGCGTCAGCGCGGCCTCCGTGATCAGGCCCGCGGCCGGGTCCACGGCGGTGCACAGGGCGGTCGCGAGCAGCGGGCCGACCACGAAGGTCAGCTCGTCGGTGACGGACTCGAAGGCGGCCGCGGTGGTCATCAGCGGCGAGTCCTTGAGCTTCACGCCCCAGCGGGCCCGCACCATGGGGCCGACCTGGGGGACCGAGGCGCCGGTCGGCACGGCCGCCGCGAACAGCGCCCACAGCGGCGCGTGCGCCAGGGCGAGCGCGGTCAGGGTCAGTCCGGACAGGGTGTGCAGGAGGATGCCGGGAATCAGCACCGCGCGCTGGCCGTAGCGGTCGGCGAGCCGGCCGCTGTAGGGCGCGAACAGGGCCAGGGAGACACCGGTGGCGGCCGCGGCGGCGCCGGCGGCACCGTACGAGCCGGTGGTGTGCTGCACGAGCAGCACGATGGAGATGGTGAGCATCGCGAACGGCTGGCGCGCCGCGAAACCGGGGAGCAGGAACGTCCAGGCGCCGCGGGTGCGCAGCAGCTGGCCGTATCCCGGGCGGGGGGACGGTGCCGAGTTCTTCGACGGCTCGGAGGTGACCGTGGATTCCACGGCCCGTGCCTTTCTGCCGCCTGGTAGCGCGACCCCTTTCAGGGGCGCCGAGAGCTGTCCTCTTGCGCGGAACTGCGGTAGATACCGGCGCCCACTGTGGGGGCGTCCCGGCCGCCATACGGTCGCGCCAGCTCTGCGTCAGGCAGAGTTGGTTCGATCAGGGTGCCTTTATCGTACAGGGATCAAGGCGCGGCAGGCCTGTGAAAATGAGCACCGTGGGAGCGCTGACCTGGGATTGACGGGGGAGTGCGAACCGTGCCAAACGCACGTTCGGCGCATGCCCGCGTCACCCTCGGTACCCGCTCCCGCCGGTCACCGCCCCGCGCCGTTCGCGCCCAGCCCCAGCCAGCCGGCCAGCTTGCCGCCCTGGGCGACCGCCCGCAGGCGTCGCTCGGCGGCGTCCCGGACGGGATCCGTGGCGACCACGAGCAGCTCGTCCCCGTGGCGCAGCACGGTCGCCGGTAGAGGAACGAACGATTCCCCCTCGCGGACGACCAGCGTGACGGCGGCTCCGGCCGGCAGCCGCAGCTCGTTGACCTCGACGCCGTGCATCCGCGAGCCCTCGGGGATCGCGACGGACAGCAGATGTCCGCGCAGCCGCTCCAGGGGCGCCGACTCGATGCCGAGGTCGGCGGCCTCCGGCCCGTCGCCGAGCTCCAGCTTGCGGGCCAGCCAGGGCAGCGTCGGCCCCTGGACGATCGTGTAGACGACGACCAGGACGAAGACGATGTTGAAGATGCGGTGGCTGGCGTCGACGCCGTTCACCATGGGGATCGTCGCCAGGATGATGGGCACGGCGCCGCGCAGCCCCGCCCAGGACATCAGCGCCTGCTCCTGCCAGCGCACGCGGAACGGCGTCAGGCAGGCCACCACGCTCAGGGGGCGGGCCACCATCGTGAGTACCAGCCCGATGACGAGCGCGGGCACGATGTCGTCGCCCAGTTCGTGCGGTGTGACCAGGACGCCGAGCAGGACGAACATGCCGATCTGGGCGATCCAGCCGAGCCCGTCGGCGAACCCGCGGGTGGCGGGCCAGTGCGGCAGCTTGGAGTTGCCCATCACCATCGAGGCGAGATACACGGCCAGGAAGCCGCTGCCGTGCGCCAGCGCGCCGCCCGCGTACGCCGTGACCGCGATCGCCATGACGGCGATCGGATAGAGACCGGAGGCGGGCAGCGCCACGTGCCGCAGGCCCCAGGAGCCGAGCCAGCCCACCGCGAGCCCGATGGCCGCGCCGATGGCCAGTTCCAGCAGTATCTCGCCGATCAGCACGTACCAGTGCGGGATCGGGCCCGCCTGGGAGAAGGCGACGACCAGGATGACCACGGGTGCGTCGTTGAAACCGGACTCCGCCTCCAGCGTGCCCGTCACGCGCGAGGGGAGGGGAATTCTGCGCAGTACGGAGAAGACCGCCGCCGCGTCCGTCGAGGACACCACCGCGCCGATGATCAGAGCCTGTCGCCACTCCAGCCCGATCAGGTAGTGCGCGCCCGCCGCCGTGACCCCGACGCTGATCGCGACTCCGACCAGCGCCAGCGCGGAGGCCGCGGGCAGGGCCGGTTCGATCTCCTTCCACTTCGTGCCCAGACCGCCTTCGGCCAGGATCACGACCAGGGCCGCGTATCCGATGACCTGGGTCAGCTCGGCGTTGTTGAAGTGGATGTTCCCGATGCCGTCCTGGCCCATGAGGACGCCGATCGCCAGGTAGACGAGCAGGCTGGGGAGCCCGCTGCGGGAGGAGATCCGTACGGCCGCGACCGCGACGAGCAGGACGAGGGAGCAGACGAGCAGGAGCTGGTTGAGGTGGTCGACAGTCAGCGGCGGTTCCCTTCACCGGCTAGCGCGCGGGGGACGCGAAAGCACACGTACACAAGACCCGAGGCTGCGGGACTCCGCACCCAAGCACTTCGTTACCTTACCTAATTCTTGACGCTTTCTTGACGCTTGCCGAGGCAAGATCGAACGTCCGTCCGCGTAGGTTCCCGACTCCGCGTCAAGCGGCGCGGGGCCCTGCGCCTATGGTTGCTCCAGCACTCCAGGACCGCCTGCCGCTCGCGTTAGGACAGCAAGGACAGCGATGCCCCCCAACACCACCGCCACAACGGGTGACAAGCCCGGCAAGTCCGGCAGGAAGAAGGGGCGCAAAGCCCGACTGATCGTGCTCGTGCTGGTGCTGGCCATCATCGGGGGCGTCGCCTACGGGGCGTACTGGTCGATCAGCACCGTGCGCGCCTCCTTCCCGCAGACCACGGGAACGATCACGCTGGACGGCCTGTCGGGCCCGGTCGACGTGAAGCGGGACGGCAACGGAATCCCGCAGATCTACGCCTCGTCCGACGAGGACCTGTTCATGGCCCAGGGCTTCGTCCAGGCGCAGGACAGGTTCTACGAGATGGACGTGCGCCGCCACATGACCTCCGGGCGGCTGTCGGAGATGTTCGGCAAGGGTCAGGTCGAGAACGACCAGTTCCTGCGCACCCTGGGCTGGGACCGGATCGCCGAGCAGGAGTACGAGCACAAGCTGTCGGCGGCCACGAAGAAGTACCT
Organism: Streptomyces sp. NPDC054794; assembly: GCF_053611585.1. NCBI lineage: Bacteria > Bacillati > Actinomycetota > Actinomycetes > Kitasatosporales > Streptomycetaceae > Streptomyces > Streptomyces sp. NPDC054794. Next base: position 102,845 of record NZ_JBSHAQ010000003.1, read on the forward strand.
CCAGGCCTACGCCAAGGGAGTCAACGCCTACCTCGACGGCAAGGACGCCAAGGACATCTCCCTGGAGTACGCGGCGCTCGGCTTCGCCAACGACTACGCGCCGGGCAAGTGGACGCCGGTCGACTCGGTCTCCTGGCTCAAGGCCATGGCGTGGGACCTGCGCGGCAACATGCAGGACGAGATCGACCGCGCCCTGATGACCAGCCGCCTCGGCCCCCAGCAGATCGCCGATCTGTACCCGGAGTACCCCTACGGCCGCAACAAGCCGATAGTCCGGGAGGGCCGGTACGACGCGGTCGCCAAGACGTTCCAGCAGGGTGGCGCCGCAAGCGGCACGACGGGCACGGCGAGCACCACGGGCACGACCGGCACCACGGGCACGACGGGGTCCTCGACCTCCGCGGGCTCCTCGACGACGGGCTCGGGCGTCACGAGCCAGCTGGCGGGCCTCTACAAGGTCCTGGACGACGTTCCGGCGGCCGTCGGCGTCAACGGCCAGGGCATCGGCTCCAACTCCTGGGTCGTCGGCGGGCGGTACACCATCACCGGCAAGCCGCTGCTGGCCAACGACCCGCACCTGTCGGCGTCGCTGCCGTCCGTCTGGTACCAGATGGGCCTGCACTGCCGCACCGTCTCGGCCAAGTGCCAGTACGACGTCACCGGCTACACGTTTGCCGGCATGCCCGGTGTGATCATCGGTCACAACGCGAACATCGCCTGGGGCATGACCAACTCCGGGGTCGACGTCACCGACCTCTACCTGGAGAAGCTCAGCAGCAACGGGTACCTGTACGACGGCAAGGTCAAGCCCTTCACGAGCCGCGAGGAGACCATCAAGGTCGCCGGCGGTTCGTCCAAGAAGATCGTCGTCCGGCAGACCAAGGACGGGATGCCCCTGCTCTCCGACCGCGACGACGAGCTCGTCAAGGTCGGCAGGAAGGCCACCGTCGACTCCGCCGCCCCCGACCGCGGTGACGGCTACGGCATCGCCCTGAAGTGGACCGCGCTGCAGCCGGGCACCTCCATGGACGCCGTGTTCGCCATCGACAAGGCGGCCGACTGGACCGCCTTCCGCTCCGCGGCGGCGCTGTTCGACGTGCCCTCGCAGAACCTGATCTACGCCGACACCGAGAACCACATCGGCTACACGCTGCCCGGAAAGATCCCCACGCGCGGGGAGGGCGACGGCTCCCTTCCGGTGCCGGGCTGGGACTCGAAGTACCGCTGGACCGGCTACATCGACCAGGACGAGCTGCCCTACGAGTACAACCCCAAGCGCGGCTACATCGTCACCGCCAACCAGGCCGTCGTCGACAAGGACAAGTACCCCTACACGCTCACCACGGACTGGGGATACGGCGCCCGCAGCCAGCGGATCACCGACCTGATCGAGTCGAAGATCAAGGGCGGCGGCAAGATCTCCACCGACGACATGCGCCAGATGCAGCTCGACAACAGCAGCGAGATCGCCAGGCTGCTGGTGCCCAAGCTGCTGAAGATCAACATCGCCGACAAGGACGTCCGCGAGGCCCAGAGCCTGCTCGAAGGCTGGGACTACACCCAGGACGCCGACTCCGCGGCCGCGGCCTACTTCAACGCCGTGTGGCGCAACATCCTCAAGCTCGCCTTCGGCAACAAGATGCCCAAGGAGCTGCGGGTCAAGGGCCAGTGCCTGTGGATGGACAAGAGCAACGACACCGGGCCCGTGGACGACGACACCAAGGTCCGCGAGTGCGGCGAGCGCGACGCCGACCAGGCGCAGCCGGACGGCGGCGACCGCTGGTTCGAGGTGGTGCGGCGGCTCATGGACGACGAGAACAGCGACTGGTGGAAGGCGCCCGCCGCGGGCACCCGCCCCAAGGCCGACAACCGTGACGAGCTGTTCGGCCGCGCCATGATCGACGCCCGCTGGGAGCTGACCGCAAAGCTCGGCAAGGACATCGACACCTGGAGCTGGGGTCGCCTGCACCGCCTGTTCCTGAAGAACCAGACCCTGGGCACCGAGGGCCCCGGCTTCCTGCAGTACGTGCTCAACCGCGGCCCCTGGAGGCTCAGCGGCGGCGAGGCGACGGTCAACGCCTCCGGCTGGAACGCCGCCGGCGGCTACGGCGTCGTGTGGGTGCCGTCCATGCGGATGGTGGTCAACCTCAAGGAGCTCGACAAGTCCCGGTGGATCAACCTCACCGGTGCCTCCGGGCACGCCTTCAGCGCCCACTACACCGACCAGACCGACAAGTGGGCCAAGGGCGAGCTCCTGCCGTGGTCGTACTCGTCGAAGGCGGTCGACGGGAGCACGAGCGACACGCTCGTCCTCAAGCCGTGAGCCGCTGACAAACATCCCGAAGAGGGCCTGCACGCGCGCGTGCAGGCCCTCTTCACCTGAACGGAAGGGGCGTCAGGTGCCCGCGAAGCGGCGCACGCCCGAGGGCGTCACCACCGCGTGCACGGGCTTGTCGTGCGCCTCCTCGGGGACGTGCGCGACGATCTCCGAGTCGTACAGGAGCACCACCAGTGCGGGGTGCGCGCCCGCACGCTCCAGGCGAGCCAGCACGCGGTCGTACGAACCTCCGCCGCGCCCCAGACGCATCCCGCGCGCGTCCACCGCCAGCCCGGGCAGGAGCACGACGTCGGCCGAGGTGACGGCGTCCGGGCCGAGGCGCTCGCCGGCGGGCTCGAAGAGTGCCATCTTCCCGCCGTGTTGGACGCGCGCGAGGGACCCCTCCCCGGCGTAGGCGCCCCAGTCCAGGTCGTTGTCCGGCAGGAGCGCGGGGAGCAGGACGCGTACGCCCCGTGCGCACAGCGCGTCCAGCAGCGGGAGTGTGCCGGGCTCGCTCTCGACGGAGACGTAGGCCGCCACCGTGCGGGCCCGCGCCAGTTCGGGCAGCTCCAGCGCACGCCCGGCCAGCGCGGCGGCGGCCTCGCGCACGTCATCCGCCGTCAACCTGTTCCTCACCGAGAGGAACTCTCGCCGCAACATTCGCTTGTCAGGCTCCGCCGTACGTCCGGTGTGATCCATGAGGTCGCTCCCGTACCCTTCCGAATGCGCTCATATGAGAGCCAATTGACCGGAGCCACAGATTCCCATCAAAGGCACCGGATAAGGTTGCGGGCATGACTCAGTCGCACCCCAGGATCAGCAAGGCTGTCATTCCCGCAGCAGGCCTCGGCACCCGGTTCCTGCCGGCCACCAAAGCCACTCCCAAGGAGATGCTGCCGGTCGTGGACAAGCCGGCGATCCAGTACGTGGTCGAGGAGGCCGTGTCGGCGGGGCTCGACGACGTGCTCATGATCACCGGACGCAACAAGCGCCCCCTTGAGGACCACTTCGACCGCAACTACGAGCTCGAATCCGCTCTCCAGAAAAAGGGCGACGCCGGTCGGCTGGCCAAGGTCCAGGAGTCCAGCGACCTCGCGACCATGCACTACGTCCGTCAGGGTGACCCCAAGGGCCTCGGCCACGCGGTCCTGTGCGCCGCCCCGCACGTCGGGCACGAGCCCTTCGCGGTCCTCCTCGGCGACGACCTGATCGACCCGCGCGACCCCCTGCTCGCGCGCATGGTCGAGGTCCAGGAGCGGCGCGGCGGCAGCGTGATCGCGCTCATGGAGGTCGCGCCCGAGCAGATCCACCTCTACGGCTGCGCCGCCGTCGAGGCCACCGAAGAGGGCGACGTCGTCAAGGTGACCGGCCTGGTCGAGAAGCCGGACGCGGCGGACGCCCCGTCGAACTACGCGGTCATCGGCCGCTACGTCCTCGACCCGCACGTCTTCGACATACTGCGCAAGACCGAGCCGGGCCGCGGCGGCGAGATCCAGCTGACCGACGCGCTCCAGCAGCTCGCGCAGGACGAGAAGGTCGGCGGCCCGGTGCACGGCGTCGTCTTCAAGGGCCGCCGCTATGACACCGGCGACCGCGGCGACTACCTGCGTGCCATTGTCCGACTCGCGTGCGAACGTGAAGACCTGGGCCCGGACTTCCGGACCTGGCTTCGCAGTTACGTAGCCGAGGAGATGTAGCAACCTTGAGCACCGCCGCGCCCCGCCCCGCCGGCCCGGACCACCTGTGGTCGGTGGACGAGCACCTGGAGGACATCCTCACCACCGTCCGCCCGCTCGAACCGATCGAACTGCAACTGCTCGACGCCCAGGGCTGCGTCCTGGTCGACGACGTCATGGTCCCGGTCTCGCTGCCGCCCTTCGACAACAGTTCGATGGACGGGTACGCGGTGCGGGTCGCGGACGTGGCGGGTGCGAGCGAGGAGTTCCCGGCCGCCCTTGAGGTGGTCGGCGACGTGGCGGCCGGCTCGGCCGGGGCGCTGCGCGTGGGTCCCGGCCAGGCCGCCCGGATCATGACCGGAGCCCCGCTGCCGCCCGGCGCCGAGGCCGTCGTCCCCGTCGAGTGGACCGACGGAGGCCTCGGCGAGGGCCCGGTGAGCGGGATGCGCGCCCGTAGCCTGGCGCCCGAGGGGGCGGGCGGGCAGGTGAGCGTCTACCGGCCGGCCGAGGCACGCGCGCACGTCCGCGCGACGGGCAGCGACGTGAAGGCCGGCGACCAGGCCCTGGCGGCCGGTACGGTCCTCGGGCCCCCGCAGATCGCGCTGCTCGCGGCGATCGGCCGCGGCACGGTCCGGGTGCGCCCCCGCCCGCGCGTGGTCGTCCTGTCCACCGGCAGTGAGCTCGTCCAGCCCGGTGAGTCGCTGGGCAGCGGCCAGATCTACGACTCCAACAGCTTCGCCCTCACCGCCGCCGCGCGGGACGCCGGTGCCATCGCCTACCGGGTGGGCGCGGTCACCGACGACGCGGAGACCCTCCGGTCCACCATCGAGGACCAGCTCATCCGCGCCGACCTGCTGGTCACCACGGGCGGGGTGAGCGTCGGGGCGTACGACGTCGTCAAGGAGGCGCTGTCGCACGTCGGCGACGAGGACGAGGCGGGCAGCGGCATCGACTTCCGCAAGCTCGCCATGCAGCCCGGCAAGCCCCAGGGCTTCGGCTCCATCGGCCCCGACCACACGCCCCTGCTCGCGCTGCCGGGCAATCCCGTCTCGTCGTACGTCTCCTTCGAGCTGTTCGTGCGCCCCGCCATCCGCACCCTGATGGGGGTGACGGACGTCCACCGGCCGACGGCCCGGGCGACCCTGACGGCGGACAAGGCGCTGAGTTCCCCGAAGGGGCGCAGGCAGTTCCTGCGCGGGGCGTACGCCGACGGCGAGGTGACGCCGGTGGGCGGGGCCGGGTCCCACCTGATCGCGGCTCTCGCGCAGGCGGACGCGCTGATCGTCGTCCCCGAGGACATGGAGTCCGTCGAGCCGGGCACCGAGGTCGAGGTGGTCCTGCTCGGCTGAGTGCGTCCCCCGACTTGGCGGTACCGTGTCGCGCACAGCAGGCCCGTGCGCCGCACCGCGACGGGCCGGGACCGGGAGCGCCTCACATCATGACCACGCCTTCCCGGGGGGAAACCCCCGGACCCCCTGCGCAGGACCGACTGACGCACATCGACGAGGTGGGCGCCGCCCGCATGGTCGACGTGTCCGACAAGGACGTGACCGCGCGCACCGCCCGCGCCAGCGGCCGCGTCCTGGTCTCGCCCCGCGTGGTCGAGCTGCTGCGCGGCGAGGGCATGCCCAAGGGAGACGCCCTGGCCACCGCGCGCATCGCGGGCATCATGGGCGCCAAGCGCACCCCGGACCTGATCCCGCTGTGCCACCCGCTGTCGGTGTCCGGTGTGAAACTGGATCTGTCGGTCGCGGACGACGCCGTCGAGATCCTGGCCACCGTGAGGACCACGGACCGCACGGGCGTCGAGATGGAGGCCCTCACGGCGGTGTCGGTCGCCGCGCTCACCGTGATCGACATGGTCAAGGCGGTCGACAAGGGAGCGGTCATCACGGACGTACGCGTGGAGGAGAAGACGGGCGGCAAGTCGGGCGACTGGAGCCGGGCGTGAACGCCGGGCCGACCGTCGGCGCGGGCGCGCCCGCGCGGTACCGCGCGCTGGTCGTGACCGCCTCCAACAGGGCCGCAGCGGGCGTCTACGCGGACAAGGGAGGCCCGATGGTCGCCGACGGCCTCAGGGGCTTCGGCTTCGTCGTGGAGGGGCCGCGGGTCGTCCCGGACGGAGACCCGGTGGAGGCCGAGCTGCGTGCCGCGGTCGAGGCCGGGTACGACGTCGTCGTCACCACCGGCGGCACCGGCGTCTCGCCCACCGACCGCACCCCCGAGGCCACCCGCCGGGTGATCGACTACGAGGTGCCGGGCATGGCCGAGGCCATCCGTGCGTTCGGACGGGAGAAGGTGCCGACCGCGGCGCTGTCCCGGGGACTGGCCGGAGTGGCCGGCCGGACGCTGATCGTCAACCTGCCGGGGTCGAGCGGTGGCGTGCGGGACGGGCTGGCCGTCCTGGAGCCGCTGCTCGCCCACGCCGTCGACCAGATCCGGGGCGGCGACCACCCCAGGCCGGACGCCGAGTCCGCCGCGGCCGGCGACGACCGCTCCAGACGCCCTGGGGGTGCGAGCTGAACAGCCCATCCTGGCCCGTCGTGCTGGCGGACGGCGACATCGTCCTCCGGCCGATAAAGCTGCGCGACCAGCGGGCCTGGCGCGAGGTCAACCGGCGCAACCGGGACTGGCTGCGTCCCTGGGAGGCGACCATTCCGCCGCCCACGCCCAGCGGGCCGATCGCGCACCGGCCGACCTACCGGCAGATGGTCCGGCACCTGCGGTCCGAGGCGCACTCGGGCCGGATGCTGCCGTTCGTCATCGAGTACCAGGGGCAGCTGGTCGGGCAGTTGACGGTCGCCGGAATCACCTGGGGCTCCATGTGCTCGGGGCACATCGGCTACTGGGTGGACGAGTCGGTCGCCGGCCGCGGGGTGATGCCGACGGCCGTCGCTCTCGTGGTGGACCACTGTTTCCGCATGGTCGGTCTGCACCGCATCGAGGTCTGCATTCGCCCCGAGAACCGGCCCAGCCGCCGGGTGGTGGAGAAACTCGGATTCCGCGAGGAGGGGCTGCGGCCGCGTTATCTCCACATCGACGGCGCCTGGCGCGACCACCTCGTCTTCGCGCTCACCGCGGAAGAGGCGCCCGAGGGGTTGCTGAACCGTTGGCAGCGGGCACGATCCGGGACGACGCCGGACACCCGCAACACACCGCGGAATCCGCAGAGCACTCCGGGGAATGCCTCGTAGCCCGGGAAATTGAATGTATGTTCGAAATTGATCGCCGGATGAGCGTCTCGTGCCCATTGAATTCGCGGCTCCGGCGGCCCGCTGATCGCATCGGTCGAAAAAAAGCTGGAAATATCAGCCAGATCGTGCGACACACCGGCCGAATTGGCAGATGGCCTCACGCAAACCCCTCTACCGTGTGAGGCGTGAGCAGCAGCGGCCTCATCTACGCAGTCATTGTCGGGGCCTGGGCCGCCTACTTGGTGCCGATGTGGCTCCGTAGGCAGGACGAGCTGAATGAGGCCCGTCCGACGGAACGCTTCAGCACGGCCATCCGGCTCCTGTCCGGACGGGCGGGGATGGAGCGCCGATACGCCAAGGACCTGCGGGCGCGCTCCGACCAAGAGGGGGAGCCCGACGCCGACCCGGACGCGGTCACCGATTCGGTGGACGTCCGGGCCTTCGCCGTGCCTCCGACGCGCCGTCAGGTGCGGGCGGACGCCGAGCCCAAGGCCCCGGTACCCGAGCCCAAGTCCCCCTCCGCGCCGACGCCTTCGGCCTCGACCCCGGTGTCACCCTCCTCGCCCGCGCAGAAGCGGGTGCCGGCGGCCCGGCGCGCGCCCTCGCCGCAGGCGGCAGCGGCGCGTGCCCAGCGGACGAAGGTGCTCGCGCGCCGTCGGCGCACCACGGTGATGCTCTTCATCGTCTTCACGCTCGGCGCCGTCGTCGCGGCCGTCGGCGGGCTCTCCTTCCTGTGGGCGCCTGCCGTGCCCGCCGTCCTCCTGAGCGGGTACATCGCCTACCTGCGCTCCCAGGAACGCCGGCGCTTCGCCTTCCAGATGGACCGGCGCCGGGCCGAGGCCGCGGCGCAGCGGCTGCGGGAGCGTCAGCCACGCCGCCGCGCGCCGCTGGACGAGGGTGTGGCCGCCGACGAACCGGACGAGGGACCAGAGACCGACGCCGACACCGACACCGAACTGTCCGCGCTCGCCGCCGACCGGCGCGCCCTCGTCGAGCAGACCGACCACGCGGAGTGGGTCGACCAGCAGCGCGAGCGGCAGCGGCGGCCCGGGCAGGGGGACAGCTGGGACCCGGTGCCGGTGCCCCTGCCGACGTACGTGACCGCGCCGGTCGCGCCGCGCGCCACCTCGGACGTGGACCTCGGGGCGCCCGACGCGTGGAGTTCGGCGCGGTCCAGTGCCGTCGCGCCGGAACACGCGGAGCGGCCGGAGCAGCCGGGCCAGGCCGAGCAGGCGGCGAAGCCGGGCGCGCGGGAGGCCGAGGAGCAGGAGCCGGCACCCGCGGCCGAGGACAAGTCGGCGGGCGGCCGCAGCGACGCACGCCGCGCCGCCTCCGCGCGCCGGGCACGGGAGCGCGGGCGCACGCCGCTCTTCGACCAGTACGAGGACGGCGACCGGCCGCGCGCGGCCAACGAGTGATGTCCCCGGCGCCGGCCGGGGCCGGACCCCGCCCCTGACCAGTCCGGGAACGGATTTCCAAGCACCCCGACGGGGATGCTAAAGTTTCACTCGTTGCAAGGGCCTGTGGCGCAGTCCGGTAGCGCACCTCGTTCGCATCGAGGGGGCCAGGGGTTCAAATCCCCTCAGGTCCACGCAGCATGAAGCCCCTGTCGGCAGTAGCCGACAGGGGCTTCATCGTGTGTGCGTCGAGGCACAGGCGGCCCAAGTGGGCCGCCTGTGATCCGGGTTACAGGAGCTTCGCGTAGCAGCGGCTCGACTCGTACCCGCGGTAGTAGCCGAACTTGACGCACGGCTCGTAGCCGCTGGAGGCGTACAGGGCGATGGCCTCCGGCTGCTTGGTGCCCGTCTCCAGGACCATGCGGACGCGGCCGGCCGCGCGGGCGTCGTCCTCCAGGGCCGCCAGCATGCGGCGGGCCAGGCCGCGGCCGCGCATCGCGTCGATCACGAACATGCGCTTGAGTTCCGCGTCGCCGTCCTCGTGCCCCTCGCCGTTCGCGTCCTGGCTGCGCCAGCCGCCGGTGGCCACGGCGCGGCCGTCCTCGTCGTAGGCGATCAGGTACACGCCCTTCGGCGGCTCGAAGTGCGCCGCGTCCAGGGCCGTGGCGTCGCCGCCGTCGCCGTAGCGCACGTGGTACTCGGCCTGGACCTCGTCGTTGAGCCGGACGGCGTCGGGGTGGTCGAAGGGGACGCGCTGTATGTTCATGCTGATCATCGTACTTCTATGCAGAGGGATGGACGGTGCCTCGTCCAGTGTGCCGGTATCGTGCCCTGGTGCTGACTGTGACCTCTGTGAATGTGAACGGGTTGCGGGCCGCCGCGAAGAAGGGCTTCGTGGAGTGGCTCGCCGAGACCTCCGCGGACGTAGTCTGCCTGCAGGAGGTGCGCGCGGAGCCGCAGCAGCTGCCCGAGGGTGTGCGGCAGCCAGAAGGCTGGCACGTGGTGCACGCCCCGGCCGCCGCCAAGGGCCGCGCGGGCGTCTCCCTCTACACACGGCGCGAGCCCGACCGCGTCCAGGTGGGCTTCGGGTCGGCCGAGTTCGACGGGAGCGGCCGGTACGTCGAGGCCGATCTGCCCGGGGTCACCGTCGCCTCCCTCTACCTCCCCGCCGGCGAGGTCGGTACCGAGCGACAGGACGAGAAGGTCCGCTTCATGGACGAGTTCCTCGCCCACCTGAAGGGGCTGCGCGCGCGGGCCGCCGCCGACGGGCGCGAGGTCCTCGTGGTCGGCGACTGGAACATCGCCCACCAGCAGGCCGACCTCAAGAACTGGCGCGGCAACATCAAGAACTCCGGCTTCCTGCCGGAGGAACGGGCGTGGCTCGGCAGCGTCCTGGACCCGGCCGACGGCGGGTACGTCGACGTCGTGCGCGCCCTGCACCCGGATGTCGAGGGGCCGTACACGTGGTGGTCGTACCGGGGGCGGGCCTTCGACAACGACACGGGATGGCGCATTGACTACCACGTCTCGACGCCCGGGCTCGCCGGCAAGGCGGTCAAGGGCTTCGTCGAGCGGGCGGCGACGCACGGCGAGCGGTGGTCGGACCACGCGCCGGTGACGGTCGTCTACAGCCTCTAGGGCGACGGCGGCGCCGCCCCTGCGGCTCAGGCGCGTTTGCGCAGCCGCCGGTCCAGGGCCAGGGACAGCTCCGCCGCCACCACGCCGGCCGCCAGCGGGCGCAGGCGCTGCAGGTCCTCCTCCGGGCCGTGGCGCAGGACGAGTTCGGTGAAGAGTTCGGCCAGGGCGTCCGCGTGCTCGCGCACCCGGCCGGCCGCCGCCAGGACCTCCGCGAGCGGGATGCCCTCGCGGACCAGCGTGGAGGACACGTCCAGCAGACGGCGGCTGATGTGGACGATCTCGTCGCCGTCCGTGCCCAGGTAGCCGAGTTCCATGGCCGCGCCGAGGTTCTCCGGGGTGACCTCGCCCTCGAAGCGGGCGGCGAGTTCCTCGGGGGTCAGCCGGACCGGCTCCTCCTCGGTGGGGGCGCCGATGCCGAGCAGGTCGGCGACGTCCCGGCCCTGGTCGAGGGCCTCCGCGAGTTCCGCGATGCCGCTGAGGGTGTGGCCGCGCTCCAGCAGCGCCGAGATCGTGCGCAGCCGGGCCAGATGGTGGTCGTCGTACCAGGCGATACGGCCCTCGCGGCGCGGCGGGGGGATCAGCTTGCGCTCGCGGTAGAAGCGCAGGGTGCGCACCGTGATGCCGGCCAGTCGCGCCAGCTCCTCCATCCGGTACTCGCGCTGCTCACCGGGTCGTTCTCCGTCTTCAGCCACGCCTGCAGCCTATGTTGTACCGCCGGTAACTTTCCTTTCCCCAACCCCTACCCATCGGTACGGAGCTGCTCTACCCTCCCATTGCGCCAGTGTTCACTGGCACGGTTCAACGAGTCCTATGCGACGCCTGGAGGCTTCGGGATGGCCGAGCACGAGCATGTACGGGTGGCGGTGATCGGATCCGGGTTCGGCGGGCTGGGGGCGGCCGTCCGGTTGCGCCGCGAGGGGATCACCGACTTCGTCGTCCTGGAGCGGGCGGACAGCGTCGGCGGCACCTGGCGGGACAACAGCTACCCCGGGTGCGCCTGCGACGTACCTTCCCACCTGTACTCCTTCTCCTTCGCGCCCAACCCCGACTGGCCGCGCACCTTTTCCGGACAGGAGCACATCCGCGCCTACCTGGAGCACGTCACCGACGTCTTCCACCTCCGGCCGCACATCCGGTTCGGCGCCGAGGTGAAGCGGATGACCTGGGACCCGGAGCGGCTGCGCTGGGACATCGAGACGGCGAGCGGGGCGCTCAGTGCCGACGTCGTCGTCTCCGCCACCGGGCCGCTGTCCGACCCGAAGACGCCGGACGTCCCGGGCCTGGACTCCTTCCCCGGAAAGGTCTTCCACTCGGCCCGCTGGGACCACGACTACGACCTGCGCGGCAAGCGCGTCGCGATGGTCGGCACCGGCGCGTCCGCCATCCAGATCGTGCCCTCCATCCAGCCCGAGGTCGCGAAGCTCACCCTCTTCCAGCGCACCCCGCCCTGGGTGATGCCCCGCATCGATCGGGCCATCAGCGGCGCCGAGCGTCTGCTGCACCGCTCCCTGCCGTTCACCGCGCAACTGCGGCGCGGACTGCTGTGGGGCATCCGGGAGTTGCAGGTCCAGGCCTTCACCAAGCACCCAGACGAGCTCGGCTTCGTCGAGCAGTTGGCCCGGCGCAACATGGCCCGCGCCATCAAGGACCCGGCGCTGCGCGCCAAGCTGACCCCCGACTACCGCATCGGCTGCAAGCGGATCCTGCTGTCCAGCGCGTACTACCCGGCCCTGGCCAAGGCCAATGTGGACGTGGTCGCCGGCGGGCTCGACGAGATCCGCGGCTCGACGCTCGTCGCCGCCGACGGCAGCGAGGCCGAGGTCGACGCGATCATCTTCGGTACGGGCTTCCACGTCACCGACATGCCGATCGCCGAGCGGGTGGTCGGGGCGCAGGGCACGACGCTGGCCGAGGAGTGGAAGGGCGGGATGCAGGCCCTGCGCGGGGCCTCGGCCGCCGGGTTCCCCAACTGGATGACGATCATCGGGCCCAACACCGGCCTCGGGAACTCCTCCATGATCCTGATGATCGAGTCCCAGCTGAACTACATGGCCGACTTCGTCCGGCAGCTCGGTGTGCTCGGCGGCCGAGTCGCCCTGGACGCCCGCCCGGGTGCCGTCCAGGCGTGGAACGACACGGTGCAGGAGCGCATGCGGCGCACAGTGTGGTCCACCGGCGGCTGCACCAGCTGGTACCTGGACGCGAGCGGCCGCAACACCACCATCTGGCCCGGCACGACCTCCGAGTTCCGGCGGGCCACACGACGGGTGGACCTCGCGGAGTACGAGGTGCTCCGCCCGCAGGCGAAGAGGGCGTCCGAGAGCGACACCCTCGGCGAGGGCGCGGAGGTGGCGGCATGAGCCGGCTCACCCGCCCCCAAGCTCTCGGCTCCGCTCGAGCAGGGGGGACCCCCGTCGCCACCGGCCCCTACGCCCCGCCCGCCCCCGCCCGCGAACTCACCGCCGTCTCCGCCGACGGCGCCCGCCTGCACGTCGAGGTGCACGGCCCCGAGGACGCGCCCCCCGTCGTCCTCGCCCACGGCTGGACCTGCTCGACCGCCTTCTGGGCGGCGCAGATCCGGGACCTGGCCGCGGATCACCGGGTCATCGCGTACGACCAGAGGGGCCACGGGCACAGCCCGGCGAGCCCCGCCTGCACGACCGAGGCGCTCGCGGACGACCTGGAGGCGGTGCTCGCCCACACGCTCGCGGCCGGCGAGAAGGCCGTCGTCGTGGGGCACTCCATGGGCGGGATGACGGTGATGGCCGCCTCCGCGCGCCCCCGGTTCCGGGAACACGCGGTGGCCGTCCTGCTGTGCAGCACGGGCAGTTCGCGGCTCGTCGCGGAGTCCCGTGTGGTGCCGCTGCGCGCCTGCCGCCTGCGCACCTGGCTCACCGCGCGCGTTCTCGGATCGTCCGCCCCGCTCGGTCCGGTCACTCCCGTCGCCAAGCGGATCCTCAAGTACGCCACGATGGGCGCCGGTTCCGCCCCGCACATGGTCGAGGCCTGCGCGCGGATCGTGCACGCCTGCCCGCGCACCGTGCGGCACGCCTGGTCGAAGGTGCTGGAGCGGCTCGACCTCGACCAGGGCGTACGGGAGTTGAAGGTGCCGACGGCGGTCGTCGTCGGCACCGCCGACCGGCTCACGCCACCGGTGCACGCGCGGGCGCTCGTCGCCGCGCTTCCGGCGTGCGTCGGCATGACCGAGCTTCCCGGGCTCGGCCACATGACACCGGTGGAGGCACCCGAGTTGGTCACCGGGAAGATCCGGGAACTCGTCGCCACGTACGCACACATCAAGGAGGGCGCATGAGCAGGGTCGGCCTCGAAGGACAGGTAGTGGTCGTCACCGGAGCCGCGCGCGGTGTCGGTGAGCTGCTCGCCCGCAAACTCTCCGCGCGCGGCGCCAAGGTGGCGCTGGTCGGTCTGGAGGCGGACGCGCTCAAGGAGGTCTCCGGGCGGCTGCACAGCGAGAGCGACCACTGGTACGCCGACGTCACCGACCACGAGGCGATGGCCCGGGTGGCGCACGAGGTCAAGGAGCGCTTCGGCAAGGTCGACATCGTCGTCGCCAACGCCGGTGTGGCGAACGGCGGTCCGTTCGTCGACTCCGATCCGCAGGCCTGGCGGCGGGTGATCGAGGTCAACCTGATCGGCTCGGCGGTGACCGCGCGCGCCTTCCTGCCGGTGCTCACCGAGAGCCGCGGCTATCTGCTGCAGGTCGCCTCACTCGCCGCGATCACCCCGGCGCCGATGATGACGGCGTACTGCGCGTCCAAGTCGGGCGTGGAGGCGTACGCGCACTGCCTGCGCGCCGAGGTCGCCCACGAGGGCGTGCGCGTCGGCGTCGCGTATCTGTCGTGGACCGACACGGACATGGTGCGTGGTGCCGACCAGGACGACGTCATGCGGGAGCTGCGGCAGCGGCTGCCCTGGCCGGCCAACAAGACCTATCCGCTGGGCCCGGCGGTGGACCGGATCGTCGCCGGGATCGAGCGCCGCTCCAGCCATGTGTACGGGCAGCGGTGGCTGCGCGGCATGCAGGGGGTGCGCGGGTATCTGCCGGGGCTCATCGGGACGGTGGGCGGGCGCGAGATGCGGCGGTTCGCGCCGCGGCTGCGCGGCATGCGCACGGGGCTGGTCGGTGCGGGCGGAGAGGCCGACGAACAGGCGCGTGCTACGCACCGTGACTGATCGACATGCGGAGCGTGTCCGGCCGTGTGAATCTGGTCGAGGCCCCACCGGGCCCCGTCGCGGGGCCGATCCCGGGGCCGTTTCCCCCACCCACCACGGGAGTGAACCCTCATGGGTATGAAGGACCAGCACCAGGACCAGGGCAAGCAGAAGGCGGGCCAGGCCCGTGAGAAGGCCGGCCAGCGCGCCCAGCAGCAGCCCCAGCGGGGTCAGCAGCAGCCGCAGCGTGGCCAGCAGCCGCGTGACCGTGCCCACCAGCAGGGCGAGGACACGGACATGGAGATGCGCGACCGCCTCGACCGGGACTATGACGCCTGACGCAGTGCGGTAGGCCGTCGGCCGGAAAGGGTGCCCCTGACGAGGGGCACCCTTTTCCATGTCCGTCCGTGTCTTTCCCGGTCCTCGCTACGCCCGCGGCGGCAGCTTCGGCCGGGAGCGGTCCGGTACGTCGCTGAGGTCGGGCGGGGTCGCCGCCGGGTTCGTGGTCAGCAGGTCCAGGGCCAGCTGCACGGCGTCGTCCATCTCGACATGGCGGCCCTCCGCCCAGTCCAGCGGGGTGCGCAGGATGTCCAGGTCGGGGGCGACACCGTGGTTCTCCACGGACCAGCCGTACGCGTCGAACCAGGCCGCGTTCATCGGCACCGTGATCACCGTGCCGTCGCCCAGCCGGTGCCGCCCGGTCATCCCGACCACGCCGCCCCAGGTGCGCTGGCCGACGACCGGACCGAGCTTGAGCAGCTTGAAGGCCGCCGTGATCATGTCGCCGTCGGAGGAGGTCGCCTCGTCCGCCAGGGCGACGATCGGGCCGCGGGGCGCGTTCGAGGTGTACGACACCGGCTGGGCGTTGCGCGTCAGGTCCCAGCCGAGGATGACCCGCGTCAGCTTCTCGATGACCAGCTCGCTGATGTGCCCGCCCGCGTTGCCGCGCACGTCCACGATCAGCGCGGGCCGGGACACCTCCATGCGCACGTCGCGGTTGAACTGGGCCCAGCCCGAGCCGCCCATGTCGGGGATGTGCAGATAGCCGCACCGGCCGCCGCTCGACTCCCGGACCACCGCGCGGCGTTTGGCCACCCAGTCCTGGTAGCGCAGCGGCCGCTCGTCGATCAGCGGGAGCACCGCGACCCGCCGCGCCCGCCCGGCCTCCCCCTCCGCCGGGACGAACGTCAGCTCCACGGTCGTACCGCCGGAGCCGGCGAGCAGCGGATACGGTCCCGTCACCGGATCCACCGGCCGGCCGTCCACGTGGGTGAGCACCGCGCCCTCGCGGATGCCGGTACCGGCCAGCGGGGAGCGGGCCTTGGAGTCGGAGGAGTCGCCGGGCAGGATCCGCCGGACGACCCAGCCGCCGTCCCGGCACACGAGGTTGGCGCCGAGCAGGCCCTGGTAGCGCTGGTAGCTGGGCGGGCCCTCGTTGCGGCGGGCGGCGGTGACATAGGCGTGGGAGGTGCCCAGCTCGCCGAGCACCTCGCGCAGCAGGTCGGCGAACTCGTCGGGGGAGGCGACCCGTTCGACCAGCGGCCGGTACTGGTCGAGGACCGCGTCCCAGTCGATGCCGCACATCCCGGGATCCCAGAAGTAGGCCCGGATGAGGCGGCCGGCCTCGTCGTAGGCCTGGCGCCATTCGGCGGGCGGGTCGACCCAGTGCAGGATCCGGCGCAGGTCGATCCAGGTGGTCGTGTCGCTGTCGCCGGACTCGGTGGAGGGCACGGCCCGCAGGTCGCCCTCGTCCATGACCACCAGCCGGGTCCCGTCGCCGCTGACCCTGAACCAGTCCAGGTGGGCCACGAGTTCGGACTTCTTCGCCTTGGTGAGGTTGAAGTACTCCAGGGTGGGGCGCTCGCTGGGGTCGCTGGGGTTCGCGAACGTCTCGCCCAGCGCGCCCGAGATCGGCCAGCGCAGCCAGACCAGACCGCCACCGTTGACCGGGTGCAGCCCCGAGTACTTGGAGGCCGAGACCGGGAACGGGGTGACCCTGTTCTCCAGTCCCTCGGTCTCCACGGTCACCGCGCTGCTGTCACCGGTGTCCTCGTCCTCCAGGGGATCCAGGCCCCCGGCGGCCGGCCGGCCCTCCGGGTTCAGGGCGAACGGGGAGGGGGTGGCCGAGGACAGCGGGACGAGGTAGGGGCGGCAGCCGAGCGGGAAGGACAGGTCGCCGGTGTGCACGTCGTACACCGGGTCGAAGCCGCGCCAGGACAGGAACGCCAGATAGCGGCCGTCCCGGGTGAACACCGGGTTCTCGTCCTCGAAGCGGCCGTTGGTGACGTCGACGATCAGCCGGTCCTTGATCCGGGCCAGCTTGATCTGCCGCAGCGTCCGGCCGATCCCCGGGTGCGACCAGGTCAGCCAGGAGCCGTCCGGCGCGAAGGCCAGGTCCCGCACGGGCCCGTTGAGGGAATGGATCAGCTCGGTGACCTCGCCGCCCGAGTCCTCGGTCGCGTCGAGCAGCAGCAGTCGGCCGTCGTGCGCGGCGATGGCGAGGCGTTCGCCCAGCGGGTCCGATACCAGTTCCAGGACCCGGCCGAGCTCGCCGGAGGCCAGCCGGCGCGGCGGGCGGTCGCCGGTGGCCCGGGGCAGGCAGGCGATCTCGATCGCGTCCTCGCCCTCGGCGTCGGTGACGTAGGCGACCTGCCCGGTCGAGCCGAGCATCTCCGGCAGCCGGACGCGGACGCCGGGCGTGTCCGTGAGGGTGCGGGCGGGGCCGTCGCGGTGGGTGAGCCAGTACAGGCTGCCGCGTACGACGACGGCGCTGGCGCGTCCGGTCTCGTCGACCGAGAGTCCGCCCACGTGCTGGGCGGCCGGCACCTGGTAGCGGCGGCGCCCCGCGCGCGGGCCGGACAGGCGCACGTCGAGCTTGTGCGGCACCGCGTTCGGCGCCAGGTCGTCCACGAGCCACAGGTCGCCCGCGCACTGGTACACGATCCGGGTGCCGTCGCTGGCGGCGTGCCGGGCGTAGAAGGCGTCGTGGTCGGTGTGACGGCGCAGGTCGGTGCCGTCGTACGCGCAGGAGTAGAGGTTGCCGACGCCCTCGTGGTCGGAGAGGAAGGCGATCCGGCCGCCGACGAACATGGGGGAGTCCAGATGGCCGCCGATGCCCTCAAGGAGCCGCTGCCCGTGCAGCCACAACCGGCCCATGGCGCCGCCGCGGTAGCGCTTCCAGGAGGCGGGTTCGTGCGGCGGGGTGCCGGTCAGGAGCAGGGTCCGGTGCCCCTCGTCGAGGTCGGCGACCTGGATGTCGGAGACCGGTCCCCAGGGGAGCTGGCGGCCGGGGTCGCCGTCGGTGGCGACCTTGTAGGCCCAGGTGAAGTACGAGAAGGGCTGGCCGTGGGAGGCGACGGCGAGGATCTCGCCGTCCGGGGTCCAGCCGCAGACCCGGGTGTCGGCGCTTCCCCAGTACGTCAGCCGCTGCCCGGGCCCGCCGTCCACGCCGACCAGGTGGATCTCGGGCGCGAGGCTGCGCCAGCTCGTGTACGCGATGTGGCTGCCGTCGGGGGAGAAGCGGGGGTGGCCGGTCTTGGCGCGGTCCACGGTGAGCCGCGAGGCGCGGCCCGGGGCGTCGAGGGGGGCCAGCCAGAGATCGTCCTCCGCCACGAAGCACAGCTGTTCGCCGCTGAGATGCGGCATGCGCAGATAGCTCACCTACCCATGCTTTTCCCGGGGATGGAGTGGAGCAACTCGTGACAGGTCCGGGCGACTCGGTACGGCGTGACCCAGGACACGTACGAAACTGTTTCGTTTCGCAGGAGCCTGCGCTACATTCGTGTCGTACGAAACGGTGTCGTTCGACGCAGAACGTCGAAGCGGGAAGGTGGGAGAGATGACCGAGGTCGCGACAGCGCGCCGCAGTCGTATCACGCCGGAGCGCGAGGCCGAGTTGTACGAGGCCGTGCTCGACCTGCTCCGCGAGGTCGGCTACGACGCCCTGACCATGGACGCCGTGGCCGCTCGCACGCGGTCCAGCAAGGCCACGCTCTACCGCCAGTGGGGCGGCAAGGCCGAACTGGTGGCGAAGGCGGTGCGGCACAACAAGCCGGGCGGCTCCGCCGACGAGGTCGACACCGGGTCGCTCAGGGGCGATCTGCACGCCCTCACCCTGCGGTCGGACGACTGCGAGATGGAGCAGAACTCCGCGCTGATGCGGGGTCTGGCCATGGCGATCCACGGCAACCCGGACCTCCTGAAGGCGTTCCGGGAGCACCTGATCGAGCCGGAGACGGCGGAGTTCCGGACCGTGCTGCAACGGGCGGTCGACCGGGGCGAGGTCCGTGCGGACAACCCCGCGATCGACTACGTGATGCACATGATGATCGGCGGGTTCGCCGCCCGCACCCTGATCGACGAGCAGCCGCCGACACAGGCGTTCCTGCTGTCGTACATCGACGCCGTTGTGCTCCCCGCCCTCGGCGCCCCCACTCACTGACACTTCCCCGTAGTCCCAGCAGCCCCACCTGACGTCACCGCTCACGTCGTCGGGCCGGTCACCCCTGCCACCCACGGGGTTGATCAACCCTGCCCTGAACACCCCACGACTGATCGGGAGTACGCCCTCGTGGCCACGTTCCTCTACAAACTGGGCCGACTCGCCTTCCGGCGACGGCACTTCGTCGCCCTCATATGGGTGGCGCTGCTGACACTGGCGGGCGTCGGCGCGGCGAGTGCGCCCGCGGCCGGAAACAGTTCCTTCTCCGTTCCCGGCACGGAGTCCCAGAAGGCCTTCGACCTGCTGGAACAGCGCTTCCCCGGCACGACCGCCGACGGCGCCACCGCACGTGTCGTCTTCAGGGCGCCGAGCGGCGAGAAGATGACGGCCGCCGCCAACAAGAAGATCGTGAAGAAGACGGTCGCGGAGCTGAAGGACGGCTCCGAGGTCGCCTTGGTCGACGACCCCTACAAGACCAGGGCCGTCAGCAAGGACGGCACGGTCGCCTACGCCTCGGTGCGCTACAAGGTCTCCGGCATGGAGCTGAAGGACTCCACGCGGGACGCCCTCAAGGAGGCCGCGCAGGCCGCGCGGGGCGCCGGGCTGACCGTCGAGGTCGGCGGTGACGCGCTGACCGCCGCGCCCGAGACCGGCGCCACCGAGGTCATCGGCATCGCCATCGCCGCGGTCGTCCTCGTCATCACCTTCGGCTCGCTGCTCGCGGCCGGACTGCCGCTGGTCACCGCCCTCATCGGCGTCGGCATCGGCGTCTCCACCATCGCCGCGCTCGCCAGCGCCCTGGACCTGGGCACCACCACCTCCACCCTGGCCTCGATGATCGGCCTCGCCGTCGGCATCGACTACGCCCTGTTCATCGTCTCCCGCTACCGCGCCGAACTGGCCGAGGGCCGCGAGCGCGAGGAAGCGGCCGGGCGGGCCGCCGGCACGGCGGGCTCAGCGGTCGTCTTCGCGGGCTTGACCGTGGTGATCGCCCTGGTCGGCCTGTCCGTGGTCAACATCCCGATGCTGACCAAGATGGGCGTGGCCGCCGCGGGCACGGTCGCCATCGCGGTCCTCATCGCGCTCACCCTCATCCCGGCGCTGCTCGGCTACGCGGGCCGCAAGGTGCGCCCGGCGGGCGAGAAGAGCAAGCTGCTGGGCGGTGGCCGCAAGGCCAAGCACCCCCACAAGGCCGGCCGCCCGAACATGGGCACCCGCTGGGCGAGCTTCGTCGTGCGCCGCCCGGTCGCCGTCCTGCTGCTGGGCGTCGTCGGCCTCGGTGCCGCGGCCGTCCCCGCCGCCTCTCTCGAACTCGGACTGCCCGACGACGGCTCCCAGCCGACGTCGACCACGCAGCGCCGCGCCTACGACCTGCTCTCCGACGGCTTCGGCCCCGGCTTCAACGGCCCCCTGATGGTCGTGGTCGACGCCAAGGGCAGCGACGACCCCAAGACCGCCTTCAAGGAGGTCGGCAAGGAGATCAAGGGCCTCAAGGACGTCGTGACGGTGACCCCGGCCGCGCCCAACGAGGCCGGCGACACCGCGACGATCACCGTGATCCCGAAGTCCAAGCCGTCCTCGACGACCACCGAGGACCTGGTGCACGCGATCCGCGACAAGGGCGCGGACATCAAGGCCGACACGGACGCGCAGGTCCTGGTCACCGGCACGACGGCGATGAACATCGACACGTCGCAGAAGCTGAACGACGCGCTCGTCCCGTACCTGGCGCTGGTCGTCGGACTGGCCTTCCTCCTCCTGATCCTGGTCTTCCGCTCGATCCTGGTCCCCCTCAAGGCGGCCCTCGGCTTCCTGCTCAGCGTGATGGCGGCCCTCGGCGCCGTGGTCGCGGTCTTCCAATGGGGCTGGCTGTCCGGACTCATGGGCGTCGAGGAGACCGGACCGATCATGTCGATGATGCCGATCTTCATGGTCGGCGTGGTCTTCGGTCTCGCCATGGACTACGAGGTGTTCCTCGTGACCCGGATGCGGGAGGCGTACGTCCACGGGGAGAAGCCGAGCCAGGCCGTGGTGACCGGTTTCAAGCACGGAGCCCGGGTGGTGACCGCCGCCGCGGTGATCATGATCGCGGTCTTCTCCGGCTTCATCGGCTCCAGCGAGTCGATGATCAAGATGATCGGCTTCGGGCTGGCGGTCGCGGTGTTCTTCGACGCCTTCATCGTCCGGATGGCGATCGTCCCGGCGGTGCTCGCGCTGCTCGGCAAGAAGGCCTGGTGGCTGCCGAAGTGGCTGGACCGCGCACTGCCCAACGTCGATGTGGAGGGCGAGGGCCTGCGTACGCGGGACGAGGACCGCCCCCGGGACGGGGACGTGGACCGGGAGCTGGTGCGCGCCTGACGCGCCGCTTCCACCGAAGGACCGGCCGGTGAGGGATCCGTGGGGACGGGGCGCCCTCACCGGCCACTTTCCCGCGGTAAACCCGTTCGCCTGCCTCGTACCCGTACCGCTAGCGTGCCGGGCATGACGACGACAGCCGCCACTGACGCCGATGACGAGGGCTCCGGAGCCCACCCCCGGTTCGCCGCCGCCCTGGAAGAACTGGGCCTCGGCGAACTCCACTCCCGGATCCGGCGCTTCCCGGACGCGACCCGTACCGCGGCCGAGGCCGCCGCGGCCGTCGGCTGCGAGCTGAGCCAGATCTGCAAGTCCCTGATCTTCACCGTGGACAAGGCCCCGGTGCTGGTGCTCATGGACGGGGCCTCCCGGGTGGACGTGGAGCGCGTCCGCGAGGAGCTCGGCGCCGAGAAGGTCACCCGGGCCGCCGCCGACGTCGTACGGGAGACGACCGGGTACGCGATCGGGGGCGTGCCGCCCTTCGGGCACCGGACCCGGACCCGGGTGCTGGCCGACCGGTCGCTGCTGGAGCACGACCTCGTGTGGGCCGCCGCGGGCACTCCGCACACGGTCTTCCCCATGGAGCCGAAGACGCTGATCGCCCACGCGGGCGGCACCCTGGTGGACGTGCGCGAGCGCACCTCGTGACGCCGCTGGTCACCGCGGCCGTCCTGCTCGCCGCGGTCACCCACGCCTGCTGGAACGCGATCGCCCACCGGATCACCGACAAGCTGGTCGGGTTCACGTTGATCCTGGCCGGGGGTGTGCTCATCGGCCTGGCCGCCGCACCGTTCGCGCCGCTGCCGGCGTGCGGGGCATGGCCGTACCTGATCGCCTCGGCCCTCATCCACCTGCTGTACGTCGTCCTGCTGATGACGTCCTTCCGGCTCGGCGACTTCGGGCAGGCCTACCCCATCGCCCGCGGCAGCGCCCCGCTGGCCGTCACCGTGTTCGCGGCCGTCTTCGCCCACGAGGTGCCCGACCGCTGGGGAGCCGCCGGGATCGCGCTGACCTGTGCCGGCATCACCGGTGTCGCGCTGTGGGGGCTGCGCGGGCGCCGGCCCGACTGGGCCGCGATCGGGGCCGCCCTGGCGACGGGGCTGTCCATCGCCGCGTACACCGTCGTCGACGGACTCGGCGTCCGCGCCTCCGGCTCCCCCGTCGGGTACACCGCCTGGCTGATGGTGATCCAGGGCATGGCGATCCCGGCGTACGCCGTCGGCCGCTGGCGCGGCGAGACCGTCGCCCGCCTGCGGCCGTACGCGCTGCTCGGACTGTTCGGCGCCGTCCTGTCGGTCTGCGCGTACGGGCTCGTGCTGTGGGCGCAGACCCGGGCCGAGCTGGCGCCGATCGCGGCCCTGCGGGAGTCGTCGATCCTGGTCGGCGCGGCGATCGGGGCCCTGTTCTTCAAGGAGCGGTTCGGTGCGCCCCGGATCGCCGCCGCGGGGCTCCTGGTGGCGGGGATCGGGCTGATGCTGCACGCCGGTTAGCGGTACGGGACGGCGGGCTGGGGGAACATGGCCTGGGCGGCCCGCCGAAGCGCCGTACCGACCGCACGGATCAGGAAGTTGACGTCATGACAGACAAGCTCACCGTGAGCGTCCTGGGCACCGGGATCATGGGGGCCGCGATGGCCCGCAACCTCATGAAGGCCGGGCACACCGTCCGCGCCTGGAACCGCAGCCGAGCCAAGGCCGAGCCGCTGGCCGCCGACGGCGCCCATGTCGCGAGCAGCCCCGCCGAGGCGGTCCTGGGCGCCGACGTCGTCCTGACCATGCTGTACGACGGCCCGGTCACCCTTCAGGTCATGCGCGAGGCCGCTCCCGCGCTGCGCCCCGGCGCCGCCTGGATGCAGTCGACGACGGCAGGCATCGAGGCGGTCGCCGAACTGGCCGCCTTCGCCGACGAGCACGGGCTCGTCTTCTACGACGCCCCGGTGCTCGGCACCCGGCAGCCGGCGGAGGCCGGGCAGCTGACCGTGCTGGCCGCGGGCCCCAAGGACGGCCGGGCGGCGGTCGTGCCGGTGTTCGAGGCGGTCGGCGCCCACACCGTGTGGAGCGGCGACGACGGGGCCGCGGCCGGTGCCACCCGGCTGAAGCTGGTCGCCAACAGCTGGGTCCTCGCGGCCACCGCGGCCACCGGCGAGGTCCTCGCCCTCGCTCAGGCACTCGGCGTCGATCCGCAGAACTTCTTCGACCTCATCGCGGGCGGCCCGCTCGACATGGGCTATCTGCGGGCCAAGGCGGGGCTCGTCCTGGACGGTCGGCTGACCCCGGCACAGTTCGCGGTGGGCACCGCCGAAAAGGACGCGCGGCTGATCGTCCGGGCCGGCGAGACCCACGGCGTCCGCCTCGACGTCGCCGCCGCGTCCGCCGAGCGCTTCGCCCGGGCCGCCGCGCAGGGGCACGCCGACGAGGACATGGCCGCCGCGTACTTCGCGAGCTTCGACGAGGAACCCGCCTCCTGAAATCGCCGCGGTGGACCACGGCCGCCGACGTGACGCCGGAGGCGCTGAGGCGCACCCTGGAAGCAGTAATTCCGGAGGTGGTCCAGATGACGCACACCACTGTGGGTTGGCATGTCGAGCTGGAGTTCCAGGAGGACGACGAGCACACGCGTGCGGTCGCGTTGGTGCGGCTGCCCGACAGCTCGGAGGTACGGGCGCACGGGCATGCCACCCGGCATCACACCGACTCCAATCAGCCACGGGTCGGCGAGGAGATCGCCGGAGCGCGGGCGCTCAACGAACTGGCGATGCAACTGCTGACCAAGGCACACGGGGAGATAGACGCGGAGTCCGGGCGGACCTCGCACCCGATCCACGTGTGAGCGGATTCGGCCGGAGGCGGTGACGCGGTTCAGCGCGCGCCCGCGTCCAGGGCCGTACGGACCGCGCGTACCAGCGCCTGCGCCCGCGGGTCCGCGGTCACGCTCTTGCGGAAGCCGTTGGTCACATAGCCGAAGGCGATGCCCGATTCGGGATCGGCGAAGCCGAGCGGGCCGCCCCGGCCGGGATGCCCGAAGGAGGCGGGGGAAAGGAGCGGGGAAGCCGCTCCGTGCAGCATGTAGCCGAGGCCGAACCGCGTGCCCACGACCAGCACCCGGTCCGGGCCCGCCGACCGCTCGCCCCGGGCCAGTTCCACCGTCTCGGGGCTGAACAGCCGTGTGCCGCCGTCTCCTTCGCCGATCAGCGCGGCGTAGAACCGGGCCAGCCCGTCGGCCGTGGCGATGCCGTTGGAGGCGGGCAGCACGGCGGCGCGGTAGGCGGGGTCGTTCTCGTCGGGCAGCGGGGTGATCACGGCGAAGGCGCGGCGGGTCAGCGACTCGGGGTCGGCGTAGGCGTCCGAGACCGCCCGCTTGGGCCGGGTCTTCAGCCCGCCGGCCGCCGGGGCCTCGATCGGGCCCACCCGGCCGACGCGGCCGGCCTCCGTCTCGGGCAGCCCGAGCCACAGGTCCGCCCCGGCCGGACCGGCGATCTCGCTCGCGATCCACTTACCGATCGGCCGGCCGGTGACCCGGCGCACCAGTTCACCCGTCAGCCAGCTGTAGGTCTGCGCGTGGTAGCCGTGATCCGTGCCCGGCTCCCAGGCGGGCGCCTGCGTCGCGACGGCCCGCGCGCCGAGGTCGGGGTCGGCGGCCTGCTCGGGGGTGAGGGGCTGGTCCAGGACGGGAACGCCGGCCCGGTGCGCGAGCAGGTGCCACACCCGCGTGCGCTCCTTGCCCGCCGTCTTGTACTCCGGCCAGTACGCACCGACCGGCGCGTCCAGGTCCAGCTCTCCGCGCTGGTGCAGCAGCAGCGGTACGGCGGCGGCGACGCCCTTGGTCGCGGAGCGCACGATCTGCGCGGTGCCCCGCTGCCAGGGACCGGTGCCGTCGACGGCTTCGGTGCCGCCCCACAGGTCGACGACCCGGCGGCCGTCCCGGTAGACGGTGACCGCCGCGCCCCGCTCGCCGAGCAGCTCGAAGTTGCGCACGAACGCGTCCCGGACCGGCTCGAAGCCCTCGGCCACTGTGCCGTTCACGTCCACGCCCGCGGCTCCCTTCAGCTCGCCTTCGACAGTGGGTGGAACAACCACCCCGAGCCTGGGATTCCTCTGCGCCGCTAGCCGAGCAGGATCGTTACGTCGATGTTGCCTCGGGTGGCGTTGGAGTACGGGCACACCTCGTGGGCCGCGTCCACCAGCTTGCCCGCGATCTCCTCGTCGAGGACCGGGAGGGAGACGCTGAGGGCGACCGCGAGGCCGTAGCCGCGCGTCTTGTTGGGGCCGATGCCGACCTTCGCGGCGACCGTGGAGCCGGTCAGGTCGTAGCCGGCGCGGTTGCCGACCAGGATCAGCGCGTTGTGGAAGCAGGAGCTGTAGCCGGCGGCGAACAGCTGCTCCGGGTTGGTGCCGTTGCCGTCGCCGCCCAGCTCCGGCGGCATCGCCACCTTCAGGTCGATCTGCCCGTCCTGACTGGTCACATAGCCGTCCCGGCCGCCGTGCGCGGTCGCCTCGGCGAGGTACATGATCTTCGTGGGACGGGTGTCGATCGCGGCGGTGTCGCTGTCGGTGTCGGCGGCGGTGTCGACGGCGCGGCCTTCGAGCATGGCGGGACCTCCCTCAGGGGGTTAGGCGACGGCAGGCAATACAAGTGCGTGCAAGTACATCGCGCACAAGGTACCGACCGGTAAGGATGTGATCCACGTCAGGGGGTGAGACCGGGGGTAACCGGGTGCACGCGGCGTTCAGCGCGTGCGGTCGGCCGCGGCCTCCGCCCGCTGCGCGAGCTGCCGCAACTCCTCGCGCAACCGCACGACCTCCGCCCCGCCGAGCCCCGTCGCCGTGAGCAGCGCGCCGGGCACCCGTGCCGCCCGCTCCCTCAGCTCCTCCGCGCGCTCGGTGTACGTGATGAGCACCGAACGCTCGTCGTGCTCGGCGCGCTCCCGGCGTACGTAGCCCGCGCTCTCCAGCCGCTTGAGCAGCGGTGACACCGTGCCGTAGTCCAGCCGCAGGGCGGCCGCCAGCTCCTTCACCGTGGTCTCGCCGCGCTCCCAGAGCACGAGCAGCACCAGGTACTGCGGGTAGGTGAGGCCGAGGTCGTCGAGGAGCGGGCGGTACGCGGCGGTCACGGCGCGCTGGGCGGCGTACAGCGCGAAGCACAGCTGGTCGTCGAGGCGCGGGGAGTCGGCCGCCGGGGTGTCCGCGCCCGCGTTGTCCCCGTGGCCCTCGTTCGTCACGCGCCCATTGTCAGGGACGGCCGGGCCGGGCGGCCACGGACCGCGGGTCGAAGCCGAAGGGCAGCTCCAGTCGGTGGGCGCTCATCAGGGCGTCGTCGGACAGCAGTTCGTCCGTCGGACCGTCCGCCGCGATCACGCCGTCGCTCAGGATCAGCGAGCGCGGGCACAGCTCCAGCGCGTACGGCAGGTCGTGCGTGACCATCAGGACGGTGACGTCCAACGAGCGCAGGATGTCGGCCAGTTCACGGCGGGAGGCCGGGTCGAGGTTGGAGGAGGGCTCGTCCAGGACGAGGATCTCCGGCTCCATCGCCAGCACGGTCGCGACGGCCACGCGGCGGCGCTGGCCGAAGGAGAGGTGGTGCGGCGGCCGCTCGGCGAAGTCCTGCATGCCGACCCGCTCCAGGGCCGTACGCACCCGCTCCAGGAGCGCGGCCCCCTTCAGCCCGGCGGCCGCCGGGCCGAACGCCACGTCCTCGCGCACGGTCGGCATGAACAGCTGGTCGTCCGGGTCCTGGAAGACGATGCCGACCTTCTGCCGGATCTCGGCCATGTGCTTCCTGCCGACCGGCAGCCCGGCCACGGTCACCGTCCCGGCGCCGCCGCTCAGGATGCCGTTGAGGTGCAGCACGAGCGTCGTCTTGCCGGCGCCGTTCGGGCCGAGCAGCGCGACGCGCTCCCCGCGCGCGAGGGAGAAGTCCACGCCGAACAGGGCCTGATGGCCGTCGGGGTAGGCGAAGGCGAGGCCGGAGACCGCCAGTGAGGCGGGCACGGCGGACACATCGGTCACGGCAGCAGTCACAGGGCCCATCCCAGCAGACAGACGACAAGGGCGGCGAAGGGGAGGGCGAGGGCGTACGACCACTGCGCCCGGGACGCGGTCACCTCGTCGATGACCGGCATCGAACCGGCGTACCCCCGGCTCACCATGGCCAGATGCACGCGCTCCCCGCGCTCGTAGGAGCGGATGAACAGCGCGCCGGCGGACTTGGCGAGCACGCCCCAGTGGCGCACGCCCCTCGCCTCGAAGCCGCGCGACTCGCGCGCGATGCGCATCCGGCGCATCTCGTCGGTGATGACGTCGCCGTAGCGGATCATGAAGGACGCGATCTGCACCAGCAGCGGCGGGAGCTTGAGCCGCTGCAGGCCGAGGAGGAGTTCGCGCAGTTCGGTGGTGGCGGCCAGCAGTACGGAGGCGGCGACGCCCAGGGTGCCCTTGGCGAGCACGTTCCAGGCGCCCCACAGGCCGTTGACGCTCAGCGACAGGCCGAGGACGTGGACCCGCTCGCCCTCCGCCACGAACGGCATGAGCACCGCGAACGCGACGAACGGCACCTCGATCAGCAGCCGCTTGAGCAGGAAGCCCGCGGGCACGCGCGCGAGGTACGCCACGTACGCGAGCAGTACGGCGTACAGCCCGAAGGCCCACACCGCCTCGCGCGGGGTCGACACCACGACCACCACGAACGCGAAGACGGCGGCCAGCTTGGTGTGCGGCGGCAGGGCGTGCACGGGGGAGTGCCCGTGCCGGTAGAGCCTGTGCGCGTGTCCGGCACCCATGTCAGACGCCCGTGCTCACGGGCGAGACGTCCTGCGTACGGCGCCTGCGCACCGCCCAGAACACCGCGCTGCCCGCGACGACCGTGACACCGACGCCGACCACGCCCGCGAGACCGCCGGAGAGGCGGGCGTCGGAGACGTCCTTCACGCCGTAGCCGGCCAGCGGGGAGTCGGAGGACGCGTGCTTCTCCATCTTCCGGTCGATGCCCTTGTCGTGCGCGATCTTCTCCAGGCCGTCGGGGTTCGCGGAGGCGTAGAAGCTGACGAACCCGGCGAGCACGAGGGAGGCGACCAGGCCGGTGGTCCACAGCTTGCGGTGCGAGCCGGCGGCGCCCACGGCGGGGACCGGCCGGGCCGTGGGCGCGTCGACGAGCTCGCCGTTCACCCTGAGCTTCAGCCGCTGCTGGAGCCCGCGGGCGCCGTGCACGAGGTCCGGCCGTACGGCGATGACGGCGCCGACGGTGAGCGCGGTGATCGCGGCCTCGCCCAGGCCGATGAGGACGTGGACGCCGATCATCGCGGTGGCGACCTTGCCGATGGACACGTCGGTGGTGCCGCCGACCGCGTAGATGAGGGTGAAGGCGACGGCGGCGGCCGGGACGGAGAGCAGCGCGGCCGCGAACGAGGACGCGGTCACCGTGCGCCGTCCGCGCGGGAGCACCTTCACCAGGAGACGGAAGACGGCGTAGGAGACGACCGTCGTCACGATCGCCATGTCGGTGATGTTCACACCGAGCGCGGTCAGGCCGCCGTCCGCGAAGAGGATGCCCTGCATGAGCAGGACGACGGAGACGCAGAGGACGCCCGTGTAGGGGCCGACGAGTATCGCGGCGAGGGCGCCGCCGAGAAGATGGCCGCTTGTTCCGGCCGCGACGGGGAAGTTGAGCATCTGTACGGCGAAGATGAACGCCGCCACCAAACCGGCCAGCGGGGCGGTGCGCTCGTCGAGCTCGCGTCGCGCGCCGCGCAGGCTCACGGCGAGGGCGCTGGCGGCGACCGCTCCGGTGACCGCGGAGGTGGGGGCGTCGATGAATCCGTCAGGTACGTGCACCGTCCGATTCTAGTGGCTTGTTGCGAACGTTTTGCAAGAACGAGTAAGTCGTCGGTTTCGGCTCGCTCACCCGTGAGGTGCACCCACCCGATGAGCGTATTGCGGGATATATGCGACATTGGAGTGGAGGCGGATGCAGAGCTTTCGCAGAGGTCACCCAGCGTAAGGGGCTGTCCGATGTCCGTAGTCGAACAGTATGCGCGAGCCCACATAGTCACTGACGAGGACATTCGCGAGGAACCGGACGCCGTGCCGGTCGTCCTGCGCTACGACCCGGAGCATGATCCGCGGTCGGTGCGGGTCGATCTGCCCGGGCCGCACGACCAGCCGCACGAGTGGACGTTCTCGCGAGCGCTGCTGGAACAGGGGCTGAGAGCGCCGGCCGAGAGCGGCGACGTACGGGTGTGGCCGCTCGGCCGCGTCCAGGCCGTCGTGGAGCTCCACTCGTCGCACGGCGTCTCCGTCGTGCAGTTCGAGTCGAAGGCGCTCCTGAGGTTCCTGCGCCGGACGTACATGGCCGCGGAGCCCGTGGCCCGCTGACGTACCGGATCGGCCGCCCGTCGGGCCGCCGGCGCGCCGGCTCAGCCGCCCAGCTTGAGCAGCGCCGCCACGATCGGCCCCGCCGTGTCGCCGCCGTGTCCGCCCGCCTGGACCACACCCGCGGCCGCGAGGTCGCCCCGGTACGCGGTGAACCAGCCGTTGGGCTTCTTCTGGCCGTCGACCTCCGCCGAGCCCGTCTTGGCGCCGTAGTCGGGGCCGAGACCGGACATGGCCTCGGCCGCCGTGCCGTACGTGGCCGTGTACTTCAACAGATCGCGCAGCTGCGCGAGCGTGGACGCGGACATCTTGCGGGACGCGGTGGCCGTCGTGCGATGGTCCACCGAGGGGGAGACCAGGTAGGGCTGGTGGAAGACGCCCTCCTTGACCGTCGAGGCGACCGACGCCATGTTCAGCGGGTTCATCCGCACCCCGCCCTGGCCGATCAGCGAGGCCGCCATCTGGGCCGCCGACTGCACCGGCACCGCGCCGTCGAAGGTCGGCACGCCGACCGCCCAGTTGTTCATGGACAGGCCGAAGACCTGCTGGGCCTGCCGGGTCAGGTCGGCGTCGTGGAGCTCCTTCGCCTGGCTGATGAAGGCGGTGTTGCAGGAGCGGGCGAAGCTGGCCTTGAACGTGCCGCCCTTGATCTCGAAGTCGTCGTCGTTGTGGAAGGTCCAGCCGCCGTACTTCACGGTCTTGGGGCAGGGGTGCGGCTCGTCCGCGGACGCCAGGTGCTTCTCGATCAGCAGCGACGAGGTGATGACCTTCATCGTGGAGCCGGGCGCCAGGGAGCCCTGGAAGGCGGTGTTGAAGCCGTGGTTGGCGTTCGCCACGGCGAGGATCTCGCCGGTCGAGGGGCGCATCACCACCACCGAGGACCGGGCCTTCTTGCTCACCTGCCGCTCGGCGGCCGCCTGGAGGGTCGGGCTCAGCGTCGTCCTCACCGTGCCCGGGGTGCCCTTGCTCAGCTCCACGAGCGTCTTGTCGGACAGCTTGTCCGCCGTCGAATTCTTGCCGCGGACCACGCGCAGCTCGACGCCGGCCTTGCCGCCCGCCTTCTTGCCGTACTTCTCGCGCAGCCCGTCGAGGACCGTCCCCAGGGAGGGGTACTTGGCGGCCGTCAGCTCCGCGCCGGCGCGGTCCAGCGCCTTGATCGGCGGGGTGCCGGACTCGCCGGTGACCAGCTTGTCGCCGTCCTTCAGATCGGGGTGGACGACCGAGGCGTGCCAGTCGACCACCGGCTTGCCGTCACGGGCGCCGCGGACGACGGTGACCGCGCTGTCGTACGTCAGCGGCTTGCTGACGCCGTCGTAGGACACCGTCGCCTTGACGGAGAAGGGGAGCTGATCGCCCTTGCGGGCGCCGGGGGTGAGCGTGACGTCCTTGATGCGGGCGTCCTTGGTGTAGCCGGTGAGCTGGGAGGCGGCGGCGGTGGCGTCGTCCGTCGCGGCGGCGGCCTGGGCGACCTGGCCCCGCTGCCACGCCGTGAGGAAGCGCTCGGCGGTCGTACGGACCTCGGTCGCGGACAGCGGGCCGGTCTTCACCTTCTTGTGGCCGACCGAGGACGACTGCGCGTCGGCCGTCGCCCCGCCGCCGTACAGGGCGTAGACGCCGAAACCGGCGCCGCCGACCACGACGGCGATCACTCCGCCGATGACGGCCGGCCGGTGCTTCCGTCTGTCGTCGACACGCCTTCTCTTGCCCACCTGTTCTGTTCCTCCGCGTTTTCCCCAGGGTCTGTGTCGTCTATGTAGCCCTCGTAGCCCCCATGCTCTTCAACGACGCCCCCCACCCTAGAGTCCCGACCTGTCCGGGTGACGTCAGCCGCCTGTCCGTAGCACAGCTGCGACAATCGGCCCGGCCGCGTCGACGCCGTGTCCGCCGTCCTGGGTCATGGCGGCCGCGGCGATGTCGTTGCGGTAGCCCGTGAACCAACTGTTGGACCTGGTCTGCCCGTCGACCTCGGCGGAGCCCGTCTTCGCGCCGATCCTGCCGCTCAGGCCGGACATCACACCGGCCGCGGTGCCGCTGGTCGCGGTGCGGTTCATCATCGCGCGCAGCTGCTGGACCGTACCCGCCGACAGGCCACGCGCGCGTGCCGGTTCGCGGCCGTCCAGGCGCAGCGGGACGACGACCGGCTGCCGGAAGGAGCCCGTCATCGCGGTCGCCGTCACCGACGCCATGTTCAGCGGACTCATCTGGACCTGGCCCTGGCCGATCAGGTCGGCGGCGGTGTCCGGGCCGCCGGACGCGGGGACCCTGCCGTCGAAGGAGGGGATGCCGACCTTCCAGTCGTTCCGTCCGAGCCCGAACCGCTCCTGGGCCTCCCGGGTGAGCGAGTCCACCTTCACCTCGTCCGCGAACTTCACGAACGCCGTGTTGCAGGAGCGGGCGAAGCTGTCGGAGAGGGTGGCGTGCTCGTCGGGGGCCAGGCCCTTGAGGTTGCTGAAGGTCTGGCTCTGCCAGGTCGCGGTCGGCGGGCAGGGAGCCGGGCGGTCGGCCGCGGTGATCCCGTTGTCGATGAGGGTCGCGGCGCTGACGATCTTCATCGTGGAGCCGGGGGCGAGCTCGCCGAGGAAGGCCGCGTTGAAGCCGTCGGCGCGGTGGTTGGCGACGGCCAGCACCTCACCGGTGCTCGGCTTGACGGCCACCACCGAGGACTCGGCGTACTTGAGCACCGCCGTCTCGGCCGCCGCCTGCGCGCTCGCGCTCAGTGTCGTGGGGAGCCGGCCCGCCTTGCCCTTGACGAGGGTCAGCAGGGAGGTGTCCGCCTGCTCGGCGGCCTCGTGCCGGATCGCCAGCTCGATCCCGGGCGTGCCGCCGGCCTTCTCGCCGTACCGCTTGCGCAGCTCGTCCAGGAGGGGGCCGAGGGACGGATACCGCTCCTTCGTCAGCACTTTCCCGTCGCGGTCCACGGCCTCGACGGGCGGGTTCGCGGACTCGCCGGTGACGAGTGTGTCGCCCTTGCGCAGCTGGGGGTGGACGACGGAGGGCTGCCAGTCGACGAGCGCGCGATGCGTGGTCCGGCCGCGCACCACGGTCAGGCGGCTCTTGTAGGCGAGCGGCTCGGACTTGCCGTCGTAGGACACCGTCGCCGCGACCGTGAAGGGCACGGTGGTGCCGGTCGCCGTCCCGGGAGTGATGCGCACCTTGGTGATGTGCGCGTCCGTGCCGTACGCCGTGAGCAGGGGACCGGCCTCGGCCGCGTTGTTCGTGTACGACGCCGCGGTCGTCGCCTGCCCCTTCTCCCAGGCGGCGAAGAACTTCCCCGTCGTCTCCTTCACCTCGTCACCGCTGGGCGGCCCGGTCCTCACGGCGGCGGCCCCGCCGCCGGTCCCCGGGTCGTGCAGCGCGGACAGGATGTTGTACGCCCCGTATCCGGCCCCGCCCACCATCACCACGAACACCCCGCCGACGACGGCGGTCCTGACCCCCTTGCGCATGGCGCGATCCCTCTCCCCGTGTAGGCCTGCCGCCCTTTGTGAACGCGTTCAAAAGCAGGTCGCGGATCGCACTGTATGCGCTTTCATGACTGTCGGGGGCCGGAGTTGTCGATTGTTGTCCGAACGGAGATCGGAACGGTGACGGCAGAGACGGCCGCGCCGATGCGAAGATCCCGGCGTGGAGGTCCCGGCGTCAGGCCTCGGCGCGCTGGGTGATGGCCGCCTCGGTGCGGTCGCCGAGGAACTCGTACCACCGGCGTTCCAGGCAGACGTAGCGGACGTCCGCCTCGACGAGGCTGTGGAATCCCGACACGGTCTCGGTGAGGCGTTCCTGCAGGCCCCGGTCGGCCAGCGTTCCGTCCTCGGCGAAGGCCTGATAGCTGTCGGGCAGGCTGAACATGTCCGGGTAGACGCGGGTGCCCAGGTGTTCCAGGGGGATCCTCAGGGCCCACAGCCCACGGTTCCCGCCGACGAGGGACGGTGATGCCGAGACGAGCATCGCATGCTTGGTCCTGAACGGCTGCGGCCGGACGCGGGAGACCCAGTCGATCGCGTTCTTCAGCACGCCCGGCACGGAGGCGTTGTACTCCGGCGAGGAGATGACGACGGCGTCGCTGCTCTCCAGCCGCTCGCGCAGCGCGAGGGCGCCGGGCGGCAGCCCCTCGGCGGTCTCCATGTCGCCGTCGTACAAGGGCATGTCGAAGTCGCGCATGGCGGCGAGATCGACGGTGGCACCGGTGTCGGAGATGAGCCGGGCCACGAGAGAAGCGAGGCGCGCGTTGGCCGAATCGGCCCGCAGCGCCGCACCGAAGACAAGAAACCGCAACGGTCCGGGAGACGTGTCCGGGGTCATGGTCCCGCCCTTCCGTCGTAACTACGCGCCACCGGCCGGGGCGCCCCACAGACCAGTGTGATTCGCACGGGGCCACCGTGCGACCGACGCCGCCCTCACCAGTCGGTCAGGGGAGGTAGTACAGCAGCAGGCGGGTGACGGCCGCCTGCTGCTCTCGGTCCTCGGGGGGCGGCTGCCCGGCTAGACCCACGTATCCAGCCACATCCGCGACCGCCAGTCGTCGATCGGGATCGCCGTCCCCGTGTACAGCGGCCAGAAGTAGATGAAGTTCCAGCTGATCAGGAGGACCAGGACGCCGGCGCCCGCGGCGCCGATGACGCGGCGGGTGTCCGTGGAGCCCGGGGGGCCGATGATCGCGCCGATCAGCATGGCGACCGCCAGGCAGAGGAACGGTACGAAGACGACCGCGTAGAAGAGGAAGATCGTGCGCTCCTGGTACAGGAACCAGGGCAGGTAGCCGGCCGCGATCCCGCAGGCGATGGCGCCCGCGCGCCAGTCGCGGCGGAAGAACCAGCGCCACAGGACGTACAGGATCGCGACGCAGGCCGTCCACCACAGCAGCGGCGTGCCGAGGGCGAGGACCTCCCGGGCGCACTTCTGGCCCGCGTCGGCGGGACAGCCGTCCGAGCCGGGGGAGGGGGACTCGTAGAAGTACGAGACCGGGCGGCCCAGGACGATCCAGCTCCACGGGTTCGACTGGTACGTGTGCGGGGACGACAGGCCGACGTGGAACTTGTACACCTCGTGCTCGTAGTGCCACAGGCTGCGCACCCAGTCCGGCAGGAAGGCCCAGCTGCCGCCCTTGCCGTCGGTGGCCGCCCAGTTGCGGAAGTAGCCGCCGGTGCCGTCGGTCGGGGAGAGGATCCAGCCGATCCAGGAGGTCAGGTACACGGCGATCGCCACCGGGACCGTCGCCACGAACGTGATGCCCGTGTCGTGCTTGAGAACCGCCGTGTACGGGCGTCGGGCGCCGGCCACCTTGCGGGCGCCGACGTCCCAGAGCAGCGCCATCACGCAGAACGCGGCCAGGATGTAGAGGCCGTTCCACTTGGTGCCGATGGCGAGGCCGAGCAGCAGACCGGCCGCCCAGCGCCACGGCCGCCAGCCCAGTTGGAGGGTGTCGCCGATGTACGCGTCGGGGCGGACACGGCCGTCCGGGTCGGTGGGCAGCGCGGCGGCGAGCCGCTCCCTGGACTTGTCCCGGTCGATGACCAGGCAGCCGAAGGCCGCCAGCATGAAGAACATCAGCACGCCGTCGAGGAGCGAGGTCCGGCTCATCACGAAGTGCAGGCCGTCCACCGCCATCAGCGCGCCCGCCAGACAGCCCAGGAACGTGGAGCGGAACATACGGCGCCCGATCCGGCACAGCAACAGCACGCTGAGCGTGCCCAGCAGCGCCGTCATGAACCGCCAGCCGAACGGATTGAACCCGAAGATCAGTTCGCCGAGCCCGATGACGTACTTGCCGACGGGCGGGTGCACGACGTACGCCGCGTCCGTCGGGATGCCGATGTGCCCCGCCTTCTGCAGGATCAGATCGTTGGCGTTCTTGTCCCAGTTGACCTCGAAGCCGCGGTGGACGAGCGCCCAGGCGTCCTTGGCGTAGTACGTCTCGTCGAATATCACCGCCTTCGGGCTGCCCAGGTTCCAGAACCGCATCAGGCCCGCCATCAGCGTCACCAGCAGCGGACCGCCCCAGCCCGACCAGCGGGTGATCCGCTCGGCCGCCGTCTTCGGCACGCCCAGCGCCAGCCACAGGCGGGGGCTGGGCTCGGTGTACGGCGGCACGAGCCGGTCGCGGACGTCGACTCTCGGCCCCGCCGTGTAGCCGAAGCGGCGCAGCCGCTGCTGCCACGTCGGCCGCTCGTCGTGCGGGGCCAGGCCATGCCGGGTGTCCGTCGAGGACGCGGTACTGGTCACCGCGCCATCGTAGGGAACCCTTCTGTGTGAGTCCCGTGCATGGGCCGTACCGGTTGCGGTGCGTTGGCCTCCGGCGGGAGGACGGGGCGGTGACGTGGGGCGGGGCCCGGGGGTGTGGCCTGGGCGGTGCCCGTGGCCGCGGGTGCGTTCGGGTGTCCGCGGCCCTGGGAGGATGGGGGGGTGACTGGAACCCTTGTTTTGGCGGGCACCCCCATCGGTGACATCGCGGACGCGCCGCCCCGGCTCGCCCGGGAGCTGGAGGGCGCGGACGTGGTCGCCGCCGAGGACACGCGTCGGCTGCGTCGGCTGACGCAGGCGCTGGGCGTCACGCCCAAGGGGCGGGTGGTGTCGTACTTCGAGGGCAACGAGTCCGCCCGGACGCCCGAGCTGGTCGAGGAACTGCTGGGCGGCGCGCGCGTGCTCCTCGTCACGGACGCCGGGATGCCGTCGGTGTCCGACCCCGGCTATCGGCTGGTCGCCGCGGCCGTCGAGAAGGACGTCCATGTCACGGCCGTCCCCGGACCGTCCGCCGTACTCACCGCGCTCGCCCTGTCGGGGCTGCCGGTCGACCGGTTCTGCTTCGAGGGGTTCCTGCCGCGCAAGGCCGGCGAACGGCTGTCCCGGCTGCGCGAGGTCGCCGAGGAGCGGCGCACGCTCGTCTACTTCGAGGCGCCACACCGCCTCGACGACACCCTCGCCGCGATGGCCGAGGTGTTCGGCGCTAAGCGGCGCGCCGCCGTCTGCCGTGAGCTGACCAAGACGTACGAGGAGGTACGCCGCGGACCGCTCGCCGAGCTGGCGGCCTGGGCGGCCGAGGGCGTACGCGGCGAGATCACCGTCGTGGTCGAGGGCGCCCCCGAGCGCGGTCCCGAGGAGCTCGACGCCGAGGAACTCGTGCGCCGGGTGCGGGTGCGCGAGGAGGCGGGGGAGCGTCGCAAGGAAGCGATCGCGGCGGTGGCCGCGGAGGCCGGTCTCCCCAAGCGCGAGGTGTTCGACGCGGTGGTGGCGGCCAAGAACGCGGGCGACGCCGGCCGCTGAGCGGTTCGTGAACGCGAACGCCGGGGCGCATGTGGCTGGGGGCGTGCTCGGCCGGGGCGCATGTGCCTGGGCGCGCGTGGCCGGGTCGCGTGTGACTCGGGCGCGGCGCACGTGGTCGGGGCGCGCTCGGACGGGTCGCATGTGGCCGGGTCGCACGTGGCTGAGGCGCTGGCGACCAGGTCGCCGCGGCCGCCGGGTAGCCGCGCAGCCCGGTCGTGCGCAGCCAGGTCGTGTACAGCCGGCTGAGGCGCGCGTGACGCGAGTAGGCGCACTCGGCTCTCGCCCCGCGCCGGGCCTCGCGCGCCGGATGTGTACGGCGAACGGGTGGCGTGGCGTGCCGTGCTCGGTGAGCCGGTGTGCGCTGTTGTCCGATTGGGGCGTGTGACGGTCGGGCGCGCGCCCCTGGCCCCTGGACTTGCCCTCTGAGCAGCAGGCTTCTCCCATGAGCACACGCCCCATGGGAGGGCAAAGGGGCGTTGTGCAAGGCAAAGCCCAGACCCGGCGCCCGGGGCCGCTTTGGCAAGGAAGGTCCAAATCGCCTCCAACACTCGACAGGCCGGATGCATTCGCGCCGGTGGAGGCGTCCACTGGTCGAAGGGACGCACCCGTCCCTCGCCCCCAAAGGGATTCCGGGGGGAATCCCCGTACCGGGGGCGCTTGTCCAGCGGACAAGAGGAGCAGTTGGCATGAGTGAGATCCCAGGGCAGACCGGCCTCCGCGGTGGGGCGACAGCCGTCGTTCACGAGTCCTATTCCTTCGCCTGCATGCGCTGCGGGCACGGCTGGGAGCAGTCGTACGAGATAGAGCACCACACGGACGCCGACGGCCAGGAGTTCGTCATATACGTGGCGAACGGCCAGATCGTCCCGTCCCCGCTGAGCCGGCCCGAGTGCCACAACTGCGACGGCCACCTCGTACGGATCATGCGGCCGGGGCAGGTCTCGTCGGTGCTCAGCGCGGCGCGACGGCAGCACGGCCCGGCGCCGCAGACCGCACCGGCCGAGGGGTCGGAGGCGACGGAGGCACCGGCGCGGGCCAAGGGACATCACCACTGGCATCTGTCCGATCTCCTGCATCCGTTCCACCGCAGGGCGAGCTGAGCGGATCGCCGGCGTTCGCGGGCATCCTCCTTTCGTAGGATCGGGGCATGCCTTCGAACGCCGACAAGAACGCGGCACCGCCCCTCCCGGAGCCCCTCCGGGTGCCGGTCGCCGACTCCCACACCCACCTCGACATGCAGTCCGGCACGGTGGAGGAAGGCCTCGCGAAGGCCGCGTCGGTGGGAGTGACGACCGTCGTCCAGGTCGGCTGCGACATCAAGGGCTCACGGTGGGCCGCCGAGACCGCGGCGGCGTACGACAGCGTCCACGCGACCGTCGCCCTGCACCCCAACGAGGCCCCGCGCATCGTCCACGGAGACCCCGACGGCTGGTCGCGGCAGGGCGCCCGCGAGCCGGGCGGCGACGCGGCCCTCGACGAGGCCCTGGCCGAGATGGACAGGCTGGCCGGGCTGCCCCAGGTGAAGGGCGTCGGCGAGACCGGGCTCGACTACTTCCGCACCGGACCCGAGGGCAAGGCCGCCCAGGAGAGGTCCTTCCGCGGGCACATCGAGATCGCCAAGCGGCACGGCAAGGCCCTGGTCATCCACGACCGCGACGCCCACGCCGACGTGCTGCGCGTGCTCAAGGAGGAGGGCGCCCCCGAGCGCACCGTCTTCCACTGCTACTCGGGAGACGCCGAGATGGCCGAGGTGTGCGCCCGCGAGGGCTACTACATGTCCTTCGCCGGCAACGTCACCTTCAAGAACGCCCAGAACCTGCGCGACGCCCTGGTCGTCGCCCCGCTGGAACTGGTCCTCGTGGAGACCGACGCGCCCTTCCTCACCCCGGCGCCCTACCGCGGACGGCCCAACGCCCCGTATCTCATTCCGGTCACGGTGCGCGCGATGGCCGCCGTGCGCGGCATCGACGAGGACGCGCTGGCCACGGCCCTGGGGGCGAACACGGCCCGCGCCTTCGATTACTGAACGTGTTCGATCCGTAACTGATGGATGACGCTCACACGGGCCTGGCCTGCAGCTGGTCGCGACGGTGCGTAGTCGTGCCGCTTTGGAGAGTGACGGACGCTCCGCTAGGTTCTGGTGGCCCGATCCGGACCCCTCTGGCTCTCTGGAGCGTGTCGGCGTGAGCAACTCGCAGTACGAGACGTACGAGATGTACGGAACGCACGGCCCGAGCTGGGGCTGGGTGCCCGAACCGCCACTACCGGCGTACGGCGCCCACCGCGTCCCCCACGACGTGCACACCGCGGACACGGTGCCGTACGGGGTGAACCGGCCGACGGAGCACGACGACACGTACCGCCCCGCCTACGAGACGCGTCGGCGCACGGCCCCCGAACCGGTGCTGCCACGTCAGGCGGGCGGCGAGCCCGAGGGCGCGGCGTGGGCGCCCGGTGCGCGCTCCGGCCTCGGCAGGCGTGCCGGGCGTCGGCGCAGGGCGCGGTTCGGTGAGCGCCCGGAGAGCGCCGTGCGCCGCCTGCTGCCGCAGGCGCTCGTCGTCGCCTTCCTCGCCGGCGGCACCACCGCGTTCGTCGCCAAGGACAAGGCGATCGAGCTGAGCGTCGACGGGAAGCCGCGTACCCTGCACACCTTCGCCGACGACGTGACCGAGCTGCTCACCGAGGAAGGCCTGAAGGTCGGCGCGCACGACGTGGTCGCGCCCGCCCCCGGTGCGGCCCTCGCCAGCGGCGACGAGGTCGCGGTGCACCACGGCCGCCCCGTCCGGCTCACCCTCGACGGTCACCGGCGCGAGGTGTGGACTACGGCGCGCACCGTGGACGAGGCCCTCCAGCAGTGGGGGGTGCGGGCCGAGGGCGCCTACCTGTCGACCTCGCGCTCCCTGCCCATCGGACGCGCCGGTCTCGCGCTCGACGTACGCACCGAACGCGCCGTCACGATCATGGCGGACGGCCGGTCCCGCACCATCCGCACCAACGCGGCCACCGTCGGCGAGGCGATCGAGGAGGCCGGGATCACCCTGCACGGCCAGGACACCACCTCCGTCTCGCCCGCCAGCTTCCCGCGCGACGGACAGGCGGTCACCGTGCTGCGGGTGGTCGGCAAGAAGGAGGTCCGCGAGGAGCTGATCCCCTTCGCCGTGGCGCGGACCGAGGACCCCACGCTGTTCCGGGGCACGGAGGTCGTCGAGCGGCCCGGGCAGCCGGGCCTGCGACGGGTCACTTACCTCATGCGGTCCGTCAACGGCGTCCGGCAGAAGCCGCGCCGGGAGACGTCCGAGGTGGTGCGGCAGCCGCGGACGCAGCTGGTGCAGGTGGGTACGAAACCGCACCCCGACTCGACGAAGGGCGCCGATCACCTGGACTGGCACGGCCTCGCGGTCTGCGAGTCCGGCGCGCGACCCCACGCGGTGGACGCGTCGGGGACGTACGGGGGCCTGTACCAGTTCGACGCGCACACCTGGCACAGCCTCGGCGGCCGCGGGCGCCCGCAGGACGCGCCCGCGACCGAGCAGACCTACCGGGCGAAGAAGCTGTACCTGCGGCGGGGCGCGAGCCCCTGGCCGCACTGCGGGGACCGTCTGCAGGGGTGAGCGCCGGGCGCCGGACGAGGGGGCCCGTCATGGCCCCGTACCCTTGTCCCGTGAGCAGCCCCACCCCCGACGCCCTCCTGGGCCCCGCCGACATCCGCGAACTCGCGGCAGCGCTGGGCGTGCGTCCCACCAAGCAGCGCGGCCAGAACTTCGTGATCGACGCCAACACGGTCCGCCGCATCGTCCGCACCGCAGAGGTCCGCCCCGACGACGTGGTCGTCGAGGTCGGCCCGGGGCTCGGCTCCCTCACCCTCGCGCTGCTGGAGGCCGCCGACCGGGTCACCGCCGTCGAGATCGACGACGTGCTGGCCGGTGCGCTGCCCGCGACGGTGGCCGCCCGCATGCCGCAGCGCGCCGACCGGTTCGCGCTGGTGCACTCCGACGCGATGCACGTCGCCGAGCTGCCCGGCCCCGCACCGACCGCGCTGGTCGCGAACCTGCCCTACAACGTGGCCGTACCGGTGCTGCTGCACATGCTCGACACCTTCCCGAGCATCGAGCGGACGCTGGTGATGGTGCAGGCCGAGGTCGCCGACCGGCTCGCCGCCCCGCCCGGCTCCAAGGTGTACGGCGTGCCCTCGGTCAAGGCGAACTGGTACGCCGACGTGAAGCGGGCCGGTGCCATCGGCCGCAACGTCTTCTGGCCCGCGCCGAACGTCGACAGCGGGCTCGTCTCCCTCGTCCGGCGGGCCGA
Organism: Streptomyces sp. NPDC054794; assembly: GCF_053611585.1. Taxonomy (NCBI): domain Bacteria; kingdom Bacillati; phylum Actinomycetota; class Actinomycetes; order Kitasatosporales; family Streptomycetaceae; genus Streptomyces; species Streptomyces sp. NPDC054794. The sequence continues at coordinate 143,961 of NZ_JBSHAQ010000003.1, forward strand.
GCCGATCAAGACCACGGCCGCCAGGCGGGAGGTCTTCGCGGTGGTCGACGCGGCGTTCGCCCAGCGCCGCAAGACGCTGCGCGCGGCGCTCGCCGGCTGGGCCGGATCGGCCGCGGCCGCCGAGGCGGCCCTCGTCGCCGCCGGCGTCTCGCCGCAGGCGCGCGGGGAGTCACTGACGGTGGAGGAGTTCGCCCGGATCGCCGAGCACAGGGAGTCTGGCAAGTGAGCGTCACGGTACGGGTCCCGGCCAAGGTCAACGTCCAGCTCGCCGTGGGTGCCGCGCGGCCGGACGGGTTCCACGACCTGGCCAACGTCTTCCTCGCGGTCGGCCTGTACGACGAGGTCACCGTGACGCCGGCGGACGAGCTGCGCGTCACCTGCGAGGGGCCGGACGCCGCGCAGGTCCCGCTGGACCGTACGAACCTCGCGGCGCGCGCGGCCCTCGCCCTCGCCGAGCGCCGGGGCATCGAGCCCGCGGTGCACATCCACATCGCCAAGGACATCCCGGTCGCCGGCGGCATGGCGGGCGGCAGCGCGGACGGCGCGGGCGCGCTGCTCGCCTGCGACCGGCTGTGGGGTACAGGCGCCTCGCGTGCCGAACTCCTCGCCATCTGCGCCGAGTTGGGCAGCGACGTGCCCTTCGGTCTGGTGGGCGGGGCGGCCCTGGGCACCGGGCGCGGGGAGCAGTTGACGGCTCTGGAGGTCGGCGGGACCTTCCACTGGGTGTTCGCGATGGCCGAGCGGGGGCTGTCGACCCCGGCGGTCTTCCGTGAGTTCGACCGGCTCGCGCAGGGGCGGGACATTCCGGAGCCGGTGGCATCGCCGGACCTCCTTGAGGCGCTCGCCAAGGGCGACCCGGACGCGCTGGCGGCGGCCGTCTCCAATGACCTTCAGCCCGCCGCGCTGTCCCTCTTCCCGGAACTGGCCGACCCGCTGGAGGCGGGACGCGGGGCCGGTGCGCTTGCCACGTTGGTCTCCGGGTCGGGGCCGACGACGGCGTTCCTTGCGCGTGATGCCGAGTCGGCGGAGAAGGTGGCGGCGGCGCTGCGGACGCCCGGCACGTGCAGGTCGGTGCGGGTGGCGGCGGGGCCGGTGGCTGGGGCGACGGTGGTCTGACGGTCAGAGGGCGTCGATGGCGGTCAGGTCGATGTCGATGGGGTAGGGCTTGTCGACTTTGACATGGTCGCGGTGCATGCCTGAGTGGACGTAAGTCTGGGTGACAGGGTCGAGTTCGTAGACGTGGACGACGGGCCTTCCGGCGCTGCCGTTCTCCTCGACGCGCCAGAAATTCTCGATGCCGGCGCGGGCGTATTTGTGCGGCTTGGTCGTGCGGTCCCGAGACTCCGACTCGGGGGACACGACCTCAATGGCCAGGACCACGTCCTTGGCTTCAAAGCTGGTCTGGCCCGGACCGGAGACGGCTTCGGAAAGGACCAAGCTGACATCCGGCTCGGGACCATTGCGCTTGTCGAGGACGACGGTCATCTCCCGACTGACTCTGAACTCGCTCGGCAGGTCCTGACGCAGGCCGGTGACCAGCAGGTCGATCACATTGGCATGGAAACGACGCTGCGGGCTCACGAAGACCAGGCTCCCGTCGATCAATTCGGTGTGCGGCGGGAGGTCGGGCAGGGTGAACAGGTCGTCCACACTCCAACCGTCCGCCGGAGGCACCGGCCACCGCGGCGTCGGCTCGGCGACGGGCTCCGCAGCCTCGGAGATCGGCTCGGCAGTCATGGTTCCTCCCATGGAACGGAATCCTGCAGCCTGCTCTTCCACCGTAGCGGCCGATCAACGATCACGTCATCACAAAGAGTGACCACCCCCTCGCGCCCCGCCCCCACCCCCGCAGGCCCTAGGCTAGAAGGCTGACCGACCCCCCTGCGCAGGAGTGAAATGGCCGTCAACCTGGTCAATGTCGAGAACGTCAGCAAGGTGTACGGCACCCGTGCCCTGCTGGACGGTGTCTCGCTCGGCGTGTCGGAAGGGGACCGGATCGGGGTCGTCGGACGCAACGGCGACGGAAAGACCACCCTCATCCGGATGCTGGCCAAGCTGGAGGAGCCCGACACCGGAAGGGTCACGCAGTCCGGCGGGCTGCGACTCGGCGTGCTCACCCAGCACGACTCCCTCGACCCGACGGCCACCGTCCGGCACGAGGTCATCGGCGACATGGCCGACCACGAGTGGGCGGGCAACGCGAAGGTCAGGGACGTACTCACCGGATTGTTCGGCGGTCTCGACCTGCCCGGCTTCCCGAAGGGGCTCGACACCGTCATCGGGCCGCTGTCCGGTGGTGAGCGGCGGCGGATCGCGCTCGCCAAGCTGCTCATCGACGAACAGGACCTGGTCGTCCTCGACGAGCCCACCAACCACCTCGACGTCGAGGGCATCTCCTGGCTGGCCCGGCACCTGCGGAACCGGCGCTCCGCGCTGGTCTGCGTGACGCACGACCGGTGGTTCCTGGACCAGGTGTCCACGCGCATGTGGGACGTGCAGCGCGGGGCGGTGTACGAGTACGAGGGCGGCTACTCCGACTACGTCTTCGCCCGCGCCGAGCGCGAGCGCATCGCCGCCACCGAGGAGACCAAGCGGCAGAACCTCGTCAGGAAGGAGCTGGCCTGGCTGCGGCGCGGCGCGCCCGCCCGTACCTCCAAGCCGCGCTTCCGCGTCGAGGCCGCCAACGAGCTGATCAAGGACGTGCCGCCGCCGCGCGACACCAGCGAGCTGATGAAGTTCGCCTCCTCCCGGCTCGGCAAGACCGTCTTCGACCTGGAGAACGTGAGCGTCTCGGCCGGGCCCAAGATGCTGCTCAAGCACGTCACCTGGCAGCTCGGCCCCGGCGACCGTATCGGCCTGGTCGGCGTCAACGGCGCGGGCAAGACCTCGCTGCTGCGCGCCATGGCCGAGGCGGCGCGCACCGAGGGGGAGACGCAGCCGGCGGGCGGCCGGATCGCCGTCGGCAAGACCGTCAAGCTCGCCTACCTGTCCCAGGAGGTCGCCGAACTCGACCCGGCCTTGCGGGTGCTGGAGGCCGTGCAGCAGGTGCGCGAGCGCGTCGACCTCGGCAAGGGGCGCGAGATGACCGCCGGGCAGCTGTGCGAGACGTTCGGCTTCAACAAGGAGAAGCAGTGGACGCCGGTGGGGGACCTGTCCGGTGGTGAGCGCAGGCGGCTGCAGCTGCTGCGGCTGCTGATGGACGAGCCCAACGTCCTCTTCCTCGACGAGCCCACCAACGACCTCGACATCGAGACGCTCACCCAGCTGGAGGACGTCCTCGACGGCTGGCCCGGCTCGATGATCGTCATCTCCCACGACCGGTTCTTCGTCGAGCGCACCACCGACCGGGTCTTCGCCCTCCTCGGCGACGCCACTCTGCGGATGCTGCCGCGCGGCATCGACGAGTACCTGGAGCGGCGGCAGCGGATGGAGGAGGCGGTCGCCGTCTCGGCCGCCGCCGCGGCACCCAAGGCCACCGCTTCGGAGAAGAACGCCGCCGACCAGCGTGCCGCCAAGAAGGAACTGCAGCGGATCGAGCGTCAGCTGGACAAGGTCTCCGAGAAGGAGGCCAAGCTGCACGCCCAAATCGCCGAGAACGCAACGGACTTCGCGAAGGTCGCCGAACTCGACTCCGAGCTGCGGGACTTGGCCGCGGAGCGGGAGGAACTGGAAATGCGGTGGCTGGAACTGGCGGAGGACGCCTGACCTTTCATTCCTCCCGCGCAGGGGGCGCGTGCGCCGGGTGAAGGGGGCGTGAAGGCGCATAACAGGGACATCACGGGCCGGTTCTCCCTTGGGAACAGGGGAGGGCACGGTCCCGTGCGCTGTCAGTACCGAGTGATACAAAGGGCCGTCTGAGAACTTTCTGAGTACGACCTTGGGTCCATCACGAACCTCAGGGCGTGGCTAAAAATCAGTGAACGAGGGGGAAGAGCGCTGATGTCCCAGCCGCCCAACCAGCCACCGCAGCAAGGTGGTTTCGGAGCGCCGCAGGACCGGCCGGCACAGGACGGCGGCTTCGGCGCTCCGCAGACGCCGCCCGCGCAGGGAGGTTTCGGCGCCCCGCAGGGCACGCCCCCTGCGCCGGCCCAGCCGCCCCAGGCTCCCCCGACCCCTCCGGCTCCGCAGCAGCCCCAGCCCGGCTACGGCTACCCGCAGCAGCAGCCCGGCCCCTACGCGCAGCCCGGTCCCTACGCCGCGCCCGGCCCGTACGGGCAGCCGCAGCAGCCGGGCCCGTACGGACAGCAGCCCGGTTACGGCTATCCGCAGCAGCCGCAGTTCCCCGGCGCGCCCGGCACGCCGCCCGGTGGCCCCAAGAGCCCGTTCACGGGGAAGCCCGCGGTGATCACCGCGGCGGCGGTGGCGGCGCTGCTGGTCGTCGGCGTCGGCTTCTACGTGGCCCGTGGCGGTGACGACGACGGCCAGAAGAAGCCGGTGGCCGGCAAGAGCGACGACCCCAAGCCCTCCGCCTCCGACAGTCCGGTCAACCCCGGCGACGGCAGCGGCGACGGCGGTGCGGACCCGGACAACCTCAACGAGGGCCGCAAGCCCGGCGAGTCGAAGGTGCTCTGGTACAAGTCGGCACCGGACGCGCCCGGTTCCGGCGCCGACGCGCCCGGCATGTGGATCACGGACAAGACGGCGGTCAAGGCGGCGTACAAGCAGGTCTTCGGGTACCGCGTGGGCAGCGGCGACCCCGCCTGGGCCCCGATCACCTTCCCGACGAAGATCTGCGCGGTCACTCCGGAGAAGTCGGCCGACAACAAGGTCGTCGTGGCGTACATGAGCGGTACCAGCGACCGCGCCAAGTGCAACAAGCTCCAGGTGGTCAACCTCGACTCCGGCGCGAAGGGCTGGAGCGGCGAGGTCGCCGACGGCGCGCTGTTCGACAGCGCCATCAGCATCGAGCTGACCATCAGCGGCAAGACCCTGATGGTGGGCCGCTCGCAGTCGGGCACGGCGTACGACCTCGCCAGCGGCCGCAAGCTGTTCGACAAGAAGAAGTACGGCACCAACTGCTTCCCGACCGCGTTCGCGGGTGGCCCCGACCGGCTGATCTCCGTGGCCTCCTGCGACGCCTCCGGCAGCAACGAGCACGACGAGATCCAGGAACTCGACCCGACCACCGGCAGGGCCAAGTGGACCCAGCCGGTGAAGAAGGGCTGGCGGGTCGCCCGGACCTACTCGCTCGACCCGCTCGTGGTCTACCTGACCAACGAGGACAAGAAGGCCTGGAACATCTCCACCTTCACCCCGGGCGGCAAGTTCCGCTCGGAGGTCGGCGTCGACGAACACTTCGCCCCCCAGTGCGGCTGGGCGATCCTCGAACGCGACCTGCAGGGCTGCCAGGGCGTCGCCGTCGACGCGGACACCCTCTACCTGCCCACCGACGCCACCACCGGCGCCAACGAGATCGTCGCGATCAACCTGGCCAACGGCAAGGAGAAGTGGCGAGTGAAGTCCCCGGCGGACGAGTCGATGACGCCGGTGAGGGTGGAAGGCGGCCAACTCGTCGCGTACGTCCATCCGTCGTACGACGCGGGCGGCGAGATCGTGTCCATCCCGACCACCGGCAGCGCCCACAAGCCGACGAAGCTGCTGCAGAACCCCGCGAGCACCGCGGAGATCGAGGACACCTTCTACGACGGTGCCGTCGACTGGGTCGGCGGACGCTTCTACATCTCCTCCACCCGGCTGTCCGGCAACGACGACGACAAGGAGAAGCTGATGCTTGCCTTCGGCAAGTGATCCCCCCTTCTCCGGTGACTCCGTCGCCCTCCCGTCGCCTTCCCGGCGGCTTCGCCACCAGCGCCACCCGCGCCACCAGCGCCGCCTTCGTCGTCCCTTGCGTCACTTCCGAGGTTTACCTGCCATGACCCAGCCGCCTCCGCCGCCCAACCAGCCCCCGCAGCAGGGCGGTTTCGGCCCGCCCCAGGACCAGCCGCCCGCGGCCGCTCCGGCGCCTCAGGCGCCCCAGAACACCCCTCCGGCCCCGCAGACCCCGCCGGACCTCCAGAAGGCGCCCCAGCCCGGGTACGGCTACCCACAGCAGGCCCCGCAGACGCCCCCGCCGCCGCCGCCCGGCTACGGCTACCCGCAGGGCCCCCCGGCCCCGCAGGCCGGACAGACGCCGCCCCCGGGCTACGGCTACCCCGGCCAGCAGCCGAACCCGTACGCCCAGCCGAACGCCTACGGACAGCCGAACGCCTACGGCCAGCAGCCCACCGCGTACGGCCAGCCCGGTTACGGCTACCCGGGCCAGCCCACCATGCCGATGCAGCCGCAGGCCGGCCCGCCGGGCAGTGGCGGAGGCAAGTCCAACACCTCGCTCGTCATCATCGTCTCGGCGCTCGTGGCGATCGCCCTGATCGCCGCCGGCGGCTTCTGGTACGCGAGTTCGTCCGGCGACGACGGCAAGAACAAGAAGCACGAGACCGCGAGCTCCAGCGGCGGTACGGCCGGCACGGGCGGCGCGAACGGCGGCACGACCGGCGGCAAGGAGAACGTGCCCGCCGACACCGCCTCCAAGCTCCTCTTCCAGGTCCCGCTGCCGAAGGCGAACGACACGGTCGTCACCTCGGGTTCGTGGCTCACCGACAAGGTGTACGCCAAGACCGGCATCGCCGAGATCGTGGGCTACGACCCCGACAAGGGCTCGAAGCTGTGGACGATCAAGCTGGCCGGCCCGGTGTGCGCGGTGACCGACCACGTGACCGAGGACGACCGGACGGCGATCGTCTACCAGCCCAAGATGCCCGCGAAGAGCTCCTCCGCGGGTTGCACCCAGGTCGCCGCGATCGACCTGGCCGCGGGCAAGAAGCTGTGGTCGAAGCCGGTCGACTCCGGTGACTACCCGATCAACTTCGAGAATGTGACGGTCGCCCAGCACACCGTCGCCGTGGGCAGCACCAACGGCGGCGCGGCCTTCGACATCGACTCCGGCAAGCCGCTGTGGAAGCCGAAGCAGACCGACAGCTGCTACGACGCGGGTTACGGCGGCGGCGCGAAGCTGGTGGCGCTGCGCAAGTGCGGCGAGTACGACAACCGGCAGCTGCACGTCCAGAACATCGACCCGAAGTCCGGGAAGGTGATCTCCGAGTACAAGATGTCCGCGGGCATCGAGTACGCCAGCATCGTCTCGACGGACCCGCTGGTGGTGGCCGCCGACGTCGGCGACAGCGCGGGCGACGGCAGCGGCATCTCGGACTACTTCTCCATCGACAACAAGACCGGAAAGCTGCGCACCCGGATCTCTGCGCCGGGCGACTCGTACGGCGGGCGCTGCGACGGCATCTCCCGCATCGAGTTCTGCAAGCAGATCGTGGTCGGCAACGACAAGCTGTACGTGCCGACCGAGGAGCACGACGGCACCGGCGACTACAGCAAGACCAACGAGATCGTCGCCTTCGACCTGGGCACCGGCAAGCAGACCGGCCAGCGGGCCGACGCCGGCGACGGCTACACGATCTCCCCGCTGCGCATGGACGGCGGCAACCTGATCGCGTACAAGCGTCCGCCGTACGACAAGGGTGGCCAGATCGTCAGCATCGCCGGCGGCTCCTTCAAGGAGACCGAGCTGCTGCAGAACCCGGCCACCGAGAAGGAGCGGGACGCGGAGACGAGCATGCTGCCGGACTACGCGGAGATCCTCTACTCGGAGGGGCACCTGTACATGTCGGCCGTCTTCGCCCACAAGTCGGACTCCACGTACGGCAAGGAGTACCTGGTGGTGGCATTCGGCGCGGGCGGCTGAGCGCGCGCCCCCTGGTGGCCGACGGCCCCGTCCCTGGTCAGGGGCGGGGCCGTACGCGTACCGCTCATCACCCTCGAATGCGAGCAATGCCAGAAATTCCGTCGATCCGGGGCACTTCTCATCAGTAGGGGCAGCGCAACGTCGAACAAGCGTGTAGCTTCCGGGGGCATGAAGGACGAGGTGCCGGGGGGCCCTCTGTCCATGAGTACCAGTGGGCATCCATAGTGGGGCATCCATTGGGGGGACTGGGGGGTTGCTCTGTGGGAGTGCGGCTCATGGTGGTCGACGACCACCGATTGCTCGCCGAGGCGCTGGCATCGGCGCTCAAGCTGCGCGGGCATCGGGTGCTCGCGGCGGCGGCGCCGGCCGCGGGCGCGGCGGAGTTGGTGATCACGCGGGCCCCCGAGGTGTGCCTGCTGGGGACGGCGGCGCCGGCCGAGCCGGGGGTCTTCGACCCGGTGGTGCGGATCAAGCGGGAGCGTCCGCAGGTCGCGGTCCTGGTGCTGGGTCCGGTGCCGTCGCCGCGCGGGATCGCGGCCGCGTTCGCGGCGGGCGCCTCGGGCTACGTACGGCACGACGAGCGCATAGAAGGCGTCGAGCGGGCGATCATGAAGGCGCGGGCGGGCGAGGCGGCCGTGGCGCCGCAGCTCCTGCAGGGCGCGTTCAGTGAACTCCTCAACCCGGCGGCGCAGCCCGACGACGAGGGCCAGCGCCTGCTCCAGATGCTCACTCCGCGCGAGGTGGAGGTCCTGGTCCGGGTCGCCGACGGTGAGGACACCCGGCTGATCGCCGCGGGCATGGGTATCGCCCCCTCCACCGCCCGCACCCACGTCCAGCGCGTTCTGATGAAGCTCGGCGTCGGCTCCCGGCTGGAGGCGGCGGCCCTGGCGGCCCGCACGGGTCTGCTGGACCGCGCGGGCCCGTTGCCGAACTCGGCGGCGCCGCACGGGGACTCTTAGGCGCGCGTCCGCCGTCCACAGGGGCCCGGAGTCCGGTGCTCCGCGCCCCTGTGGGCGGCGCGCTACCGGGCCCTGTCGTCCGGTGCGGTGTCGGGCAGCGGCGGCGGTGTGGGGCGCAGCTTCAGCCAGGCCAGGAAGAAGAGGCCCAGCAGGAGCATGCCGATGCCGGTCCACAGGTTGATGTTGACGCCCTCGGCCTTGGCGATGGCCGCGTCGGAGGCCGTGATGCCGGCGATCGTGACCATGACGCCGTAGAGGACGAACAGGCCGCCGATGATGCGGCGCAGGTCGAAGATGCGGGCCGCGGTCGTGGACCTGTGCTCCAGGTCCAGAACCTCCCGCTGGAGGTCCCGCTCGGTGAAGCCGGAGTACCCGAAGTCCTCGGGGCGCTCGGGGCCGTCGGGACGGTCGCGGTGCTCGGGGTGGTCGGACATGGTGTCTCCATCCTCCCGCGGTCAGAGCGAGAACGGGATGTAGCAGGCGGCGGCGATGATCACCGCGCCCCAGCCCAGCAGGGCCGGCTTGCGGTACCAGGCGTCGTCGCCGGCGGCGGGCGGCTCGGCCATGCCGGGCGACCGGGTGCCGTAGACGAGGCCCTCCAGTTCCTCGGCCGGCTTCGGCGAGGTGAACAGCGACACCACGAACATCACGATCCCGCCCGCGACGAAGCCCGCGATCGCGGAGACGAAGTTGGCGCCCTGGTCGGTGGGGATGTCGATGATGTGCCGCTTGTACATCACGAAGTAGTTGACCATCGCGGTCACGGTCCCGGCGAGCAGGCCCCAGAAGCCGGACTTCGCGGACGCGCGCTTCCAGAACATGCCGATGATGAAGGCGACGAACATCGGCACGTTGAAGAAGGAGAACAGCGTCTGCAGGTAGGCCATGATGTTCGAGAACGAGGACGCGAGGAACGCGGTGCCGATGGAGGCCATCACGCCGATCGCCGTGATCAGCCGGCCGAAGCGGACGTAGTACGCGTCCTCGCGGTGCCGGACCACGTACTTCGACCAGATGTCGTTGGTGAACACGGTGTTGAACGAGGACACGTTGGCCGCCATGCCGGCCATGAAGGCGGCCAGCAGACCGGTCACCGCGATGCCGAGCACGCCGTTGGGCAGCAGCTCCTGCATCAGGTAGGGGATCGCGTCGTTGTACTGCAGGCCCGAGGCGCTGGTGCCGATCTTCGGGACGAGCGCCGCCGCGACCAGACCCGGGATCATCACCAGGAAGACGATGAAGATCTTCGGGTACGCGGCGATCAGCGGCGTGCGCTGCGCGGCGGAGAGGTTCTTCGCGGACAGGGCGCGCTGCACCTCGGCGAAGTTCGTCGTCCAGTAGCCGAAGGACAGCACGAAGCCCAGGCCCAGCACGATCGTCAGCCAGTTCGCGCCGAGCGGGTTGGGGCTGCCGATGCCGGTGCCGCCCCAGGCGGTGACGAAGTCGTGCCCGTGCAGGACGGTGAGCCGGTCCGTCAGGCCGTTCCAGCCGCCGACCTTCCTGAGGGCGAGCACCGTGATCGGGATCAGCGCGGCCAGGATCACGAAGAACTGGAGCACCTCGTTGTAGATCGCGGAGGACAGGCCGCCCAGGGTGATGTAGGCGAGGACGAACAGGCCGGCGACCACGATCGCCACCCACTGGGGCCAGCCGAGCAGCGCCTCCACGACGATCGCCAGGGCGTAGAGGTTCACCCCGGCGATCAGGATCGCGGCGAAGGCGAACAGGATCGAACTCAGCAGATGTGCCCACTTGTCGAAGCGCAGCAGCAGGAACTCGGGGACCGAGCGCACCTTGCTGCCGTAGTAGAAGGGCATCATCACGAGGCCGAGAAAGACCATGGCGGGGATGGCACCGATCCAGTACCAGTGGACGGTGTAGGCACCGTACTGGGCGCTGTTGGCGGCCATGCCCAGGATCTCGGTGGCGGCCAGGTTGGCCGAGATGAACGCGAGACCGGTGATCCAGGCCGGCAGTGAGCGCCCGGACAGGAAGAAGTCGAGGCTGGTCCTGACCGAGCGGCGGGCCGCGAAGCCGATGCCGAGCACGACGACGAAGTAGATCGCCAGGATCGTGTAGTCGAGCCAGTTCGTGGGGAGCCGCAGCTCGGCCGCCAGCGCGGGAAGGGCTTCCCGGGCTGTGTGGGCGGGTGTGAGGGGGAATGTGGGGGTTTGCACACCGTCATTCAACACGTCCGCTCATACACCTCCTCTGATTGCGTTGTTGACTGCCCTGGTGAGTTGTGTTTTGGTATGTGCGTTTCTGTTTGATGGTTGAGTGGTGGCTCGGATAGGGAGTCCGCAGTGAAGAAGACCTCGACTCGACTGGCCGACGGTCGTGAGTTGATCTACTACGACCTGCGGGACGACACCGTGCGCGACGCGGTGGACCGACGACCGCTCGACCGCACCGTGACCACCTCCGCGATCCGCCGCGACCCGCTGCTCGGCGACTCGGTCGCGATCGCCTCGCACCGGCAGGGCCGCACCTATCACCCGCCCGCCGACGAGTGCCCGCTGTGCCCCTCCCGGGACGGCCGGCTCAGCGAGATCCCGGACTCCTCCTACGACGTCGTCGTCTTCGAGAACCGCTTTCCGTCGCTGGCCGGCGACTCCGGCCGGTGCGAGGTCGTCTGCTTCACCTCCGACCACAGCGCCTCCTTCGCCGACCTCGGTCAGGAGCAGGCGCGCCTGGTGCTGGACGCGTGGACGGACCGGACCTCGGAGCTGTCGCATCTCCCCTCCGTCGAGCAGGTGTTCTGCTTCGAGAACCGCGGCGAGGAGATCGGTGTGACGCTCGGTCACCCGCACGGCCAGATCTACGGGTACCCCTTCACCACTCCTCGCACCGCCCTGATGCTGCGCTCCCTGGCCGCCCACCGGGAGGCGACCGGCGGGGAGAACCTCTTCGACGCCGTCCTGGAACGGGAACTCGCCGGTGAGCGGGTCGTCCTTGAGGGTGAACACTGGGTGGCCTTCGTGCCGTACGCCGCGCGCTGGCCCTACGAGGTCCACCTGTACCCGAAGCGCCGTGTGCCCGATCTGCTCGCCCTCGACGAGGCGGCGCGCTCAGAGTTCCCCAAGGTTTATCTGGAACTCTTGAGGCGCTTCGACCGTATCTTCGGCGAGGGTGAACCTCCGACGCCCTACATCGCGGGCTGGCACCAGGCCCCGTTCGGCGCGCTGGAGGAGTTCGACGGTGTGGGCCGCGACGATTTCGGTCTTCACCTTGAGCTTTTCACCATCCGCCGCACTTCCGGCAAGCTGAAGTTTCTCGCGGGTTCCGAATCCGGCATGAGCGTGTTCATCAACGACGTGCCGCCGGAGCGCGCGGCCGAGCGACTGCGAGAGGTAGCGAGCACATGAGCGGCAAGTATCTGGTGACCGGCGGCGCGGGCTATGTCGGCGGCGTGGTCGCCCAGCACCTGCTGGAGGCCGGGCACGAGGTCACCGTCCTCGACAACCTCTCCACCGGCTTCCGCGAGGGCGTCCCGGCCGGCGCCACCTTCGTCGAGGGCGACATCCGCGACGCCGGCAAGTGGCTCGACTCCTCCTACGACGGCGTCCTGCACTTCGCGGCCTTCTCCCAGGTCGGCGAGTCGGTCGTCAAGCCCGAGAAGTACTGGGACAACAACGTCGGCGGCACCATGGCGCTGCTCGGCGCGATGCGCGAGGCCGGCGTGCGCAAGCTGGTCTTCTCCTCCACGGCCGCGACCTACGGCGAGCCCGAGCAGGTCCCGATCGTCGAGACCGCGCCGACCCGGCCCACCAACCCCTACGGCGCCTCCAAGCTCGCCGTCGACCACATGATCACCGGCGAGGCGGCCGCCCACGGCCTGGGCGCGGTGTCGCTGCGCTACTTCAACGTGGCGGGCGCCTACGGCGCGTGCGGCGAGCGGCACGACCCCGAGTCGCACCTGATCCCCCTGGTCCTCCAGGTTGCCCAGGGCCGCCGCGAGGCGATCTCGGTCTTCGGTGACGACTACGCGACGCCGGACGGCACCTGCGTGCGCGACTACATCCACGTCGCGGACCTGGCCGAGGCCCACCTGCTGGCCCTGACGGCCGCCCGGTCCGGCGAGCACCTCATCTGCAACCTCGGCAACGGCGAGGGCTTCTCGGTCCGCGAGGTCATCGAGACCGTCCGCCAGGTCACCGGCCATCCGATCCCCGAGGTCGTGGCCCCGCGCCGGGGCGGCGACCCCGCCGTCCTGGTCGCCTCGGCCCGGGCCGCCCGCGAGCGCCTCGGCTGGAACCCGTCCCGCACGGACCTCGCCGGAATCGTCGCGGACGCGTGGGAGTTCACGCAGAAGATCGCAAGGGAGAACTAGTGGGGGCACAGCAGGTCCGGGAGGGCTTCGCCGCGCTGTACGGCGCCGCGCCGGAGGGAGTCTGGTCGGCGCCGGGCCGGGTCAACCTGATCGGCGAGCACACCGACTACAACGACGGCTTCGTCATGCCGTTCGCGCTGCCGCACGCGACGACGGCGGCCCTCTCGCGCCGCGACGACGGCGTGCTGCGCCTGCACTCGGCGAACCTCGCGGGTGACGCGGGCGGGGTCGTGGAGCTGTCGCTGGACGCCCTGGAGCCGCAGAGCGACCGGAGCTGGACGGCCTACCCGGCGGGCGTGGTCTGGGCGCTACGCGAGGCCGGCCACCCGGTCACCGGCGCGGACATCCACCTGGCCTCGACGGTCCCGAGCGGCGCCGGCCTGTCCTCGTCGGCGGCCCTGGAGGTCGTGATCGCCCTCGCCCTGAACGACCTGTTCGGGCTCGGCCTCCAGCGCTGGCAGCTGGCCCGCCTGTGCCAGCGCGCCGAGAACGTCTACGTCGGCGCGCCCACCGGGATCATGGACCAGACGGCATCGGCCTGCTGCGAGGCCGGGCACGCCCTGTTCCTCGACACCCGTGACCTGTCCCAGCGGCAGATCCCCTTCGACCTGGCCGCCGAGGGTCTGCGGCTGCTCGTCGTGGACACCCGGGTCAAGCACGCGCACAGCGACGGCGAGTACGGCAAGCGGCGCGCCGGCTGCGAGAAGGGCGCGGCACTGCTGGGCGTGGACGCGCTGCGGGACGTGCCGTACGACGGACTGGACGAGGCGTTGGCCCGGCTCGGCGACGACGAGGAGGAGGTGCGCCGCCTCGTGCGCCACGTCGTGACCGAGGACCAGCGCGTCGAACGTGTCGTGGCCCTGCTGGAGTCGGGCGAGCCGCGCGTGATCGGCCCGGTCCTCACCGAGGGCCACGCCTCCCTGCGCGACGACTTCCGCATCTCCTGCCCGGAACTGGACCTCGTGGTGGACACCGCGCTGGCCGCCGGTGCCCTCGGCGCCCGGATGACCGGCGGCGGCTTCGGCGGCTCGGCGATCGTCCTGGCGGAGGCCGCCGAGGTGGACACCCTCGGCAAGGCCGTCGAAGAGGCCTTCGCGGCGGCGGGCTTCACCGCACCGCGGGTGTTCGAGGCGGTACCGGCGGCGGGGGCCCGACGGGTGGGCTGAGCCCGCGTGGGGTGCGGCCCGCGTGCGGCTGAGCCTCGGCACGACCGTGAGCGACCGGTCCCGTGCGCGTGAGCGCGTACGGGGCCGACGCGTGTCCGGCGCGGGCCCTGGACCGGCGGCGGTCGGAGGCAGCCCCAGGCGCGGCACAGCGGCCGCAGGACGTCGGGGATCTCCGGTGCGGGGCCCTGCATCGCCGTCATGTAGCCGAAGACGCGGGCCGCGGCCTCCCGCGGAGTCCGGTCCGGGACGGCCTCGTGCCGGGACCGGGCCGCGGCGGCCGGATGCCGGCCCAGGAGGGCGAACCGGGCGCCTGCGGGAAGCCGTTGCCGAGACTCAGACGAGTGTCTTCGTCAGCGTGTACTCCGTGAGTCCGGGCGGGTAGTCCTCGATCACGCACACCACCTGGTAGCCCTGCTTCCGGTAGAAGTCCGGCGCCTGGAAGTCCCAGGTCTCCAGGCGGGCGGAGCGGCAGCCGCGGTCCCGGCGGGCGACGCGTTCGGCCTCGCCGAGGAGCCGGGAGCCGAGGCCCGCGCCGCGGTGGCGGTCGTCGACCCAGAGATAGGTGACGTGCAGCCAGGACGCCCAGGTGTGGCCGACGAGGCCGCCGGCCAGTTCGCCCGATTCCGTCGACGCCCAGACGTGGAGGGGGACCTCGCGTTCGGCGGGGGTGCCGCGCAGCGCCGCCAGGACGGGGGAGGCCTTGGTGTTGGTGTCCAGCAGCCGGGAACGGAGAAGATCGCGCCTCGCCTTGTCGACTTCCGTCTCAATACGAAACATGCGGCACACCATAAACGTGCTGGACAGCCAGTTCTGCAAATTACCTTCCGCTCCCGGCCACCGGCCGTACCCTGATGAACAGCACCGGTGGGGGCCGGTGTTGATCAGGGGGCGAGACAGTCGGGTACGACGCCCGCGGTGGGGGTAGCAGTGTCTGCACGGCGGCGGCCGTGCGGTTTCCGTCACCCGTGGGGGTCGTACCCGCGCCGGTCGGCGTTCTCCGGACGATGGGGTGTCCCCTGCTCCTTTCGGAGCTTGGGCTAGGGGGTTTCATGGTTCGCATCCGAGTCCTGGTCGTCGACGACCACCGTATCTTCGCCGAGTCGCTGGCCGCGGCGCTTGCCGCCGAGCCCGACGTCGACGTCGCCGCGGCCGGCAGCGGTCCGGCCGCGCTGCGCTGCCTGGAACGGGCGGCCGCCGAGGGCCGCCGCTTCGACGTCCTGCTCGTCGACGCCGATCTGGGCGGCCATGTGCCGGGCATACGGCCGGCCGTGCCGGTGCAGGAGGGAAACGAGGAGGGACTGGTCGACGGGATCTCGCTGGTCGTCGGCGTCCGTTCGGCGCAGCCCGGCGTACGCACCGTCGTCCTCGCCGAGAAGGACGATCCCCGGCGCGCGGCCCTGGCCCTGCAGGCCGGCGCCTGCGGGTGGGTGGCCAAGGACTGTTCGCTGTCCCGGCTGCTCAACGTGATCCGGGGCGTGCTGCGCGACGAGACCCATCTGCCGCCCGCCCTGCTCACCGGCGTCCTGCGCGAGCTGACCGCGGCCCGCAAGCACCGCACCGAGAGCGAACGGCTGGTGGAGTCCCTGACCCCGCGCGAGCGGGAGGTGCTGCGCTGCATGGTCGCCGGGCTCGGCCGCAAGGCCGTGGCCGAGCGGCTGTTCCTCTCCCCGCACACGGTGCGCACCCACATGCAGAACGTCCTCGGCAAGCTGGGGGTCCACTCCACCCTCGCCGCCGTCGCCCTGGCCCGCCGCGCGGGCGTGGGACCGGTCGACCTAGCCGGGGATGTTGTCGAACGGGGCGGTCAACTGGCGTAGCAGCGCGGCCAGTTCGCCACGCTGGGCGCGGGAGAGTTCCGCGAGGATCGCGCGTTCCTGGTCCAGCAGACCCGCCAGGGCCTGGTCCGCGCGGTCCTGCCCCTCCGCCGTCAGCCGGACCAGCACGCCGCGCCGGTCGCTCGGGTCGGGCAGCCGCTCCACCAGGCCCTTCTTCGCCAGCCGGTCGATACGGTTGGTCATCGTGCCCGAGGTGACGAGGGTCTGCGTCAGCAACTGTCCCGGCGAGAGCTGGTACGGGGTTCCCGCACGCCTGAGCGCGGTCAGGACGTCGAACTCCCAGGGCTCCAGCTGGTGCTCGGCGAAGGCCAGCCGACGTGCCCGGTCCAGGTGCCGGGCCAGCCTGCTCACCCGGCTCAGCACTTCGAGCGGTTCCACGTCGAGGTCCGGGCGCTCCCGGCGCCACGCAGCGACCAGCCGATCGACCTCGTCCTCCATGACGATCAGTGTAGTGGTTGTGTCGACATGAAGTCTCTTGACGTCCACCCTCTCGATGGTCATTATCTTGATATCAAGTCTCTTGACGTCGAGCTAAATGGATCGGGAAGGTTACGCGCATGAATTCCCCCACGTGGGACCCCGCCCAGTACCTCCGCCACGCAGGCCACCGGGCCCGCCCCTTCGCCGACCTCCTCGCCCGCATCCCCGGCCTGCCCGGCGACCCGCCCCGCATCGCCGACCTCGGCTGCGGCCCCGGCAACGTCACCGCCGTCCTCGCCGGGCGCTGGCCCACCGCGCACATCACCGGGTACGACAACTCGCGTGCCATGCTCGACAAGGCGCTCGTGGAGTACGCGGGCCCCACCCCCGGCGGCGGCAGCCTCGACTTCGCCGACGCCGACCTGCGCACCTGGGCGCCGACCGGGACGTACGACCTGATCGTCTCGAACGCCGCGCTGCACTGGGTCCCCGGACATCTTCAGGCCCTGCCCGTCTGGCTCGACGCCGTCGCGCCTGGCGGCAGCTTCGCCTTCCAGGTCCCCGACAACATCGACGCGCCCCTGCACGCCCTGATGCGCGAACTCGCCGCCACGCCCCGCTGGCGGGCCCGGCTCGCCGACGTCCTGCGCCACGAGGACTCCGTGCACGCCCCCGGCGTCTACCTCGACCGGCTCGCCCGCCTCGGCTGCGCGGCCGACGTGTGGCAGACGACGTACTTCCACGTCCTCCAGGGCGAGGACCCCGTCCTGGACTGGGTCAAGGGCACGGGACTGCGGCCCGCCCTCACCGCGCTGGCCGACGACCCCGAGGCCAGGGACGCCTTCGTGACGGAGTACCGGGACCTGCTGCGGGAGGCCTACCCGAGCGCCCCGTACGGCACCGTGCTGCCCTTCCGCCGGCTGTTCGCCGTGGCCACGAAGGAGAAGTGAGAGTGCTCGCCGCCGTCGACCACGTTCAGCTCGCGGCCCCGCCCGGCTCCGAGGACCTGCTGCGGCCCTTCTACGTGGACGCGCTCGGCATGACCGAGATCCCCAAGCCGCCGGCACTCGCCGCGCGCGGCGGCTGCTGGTTCTCGGCCGGGGCCGTCCAGCTCCACCTGGGCATCGAGGACGGCTTCCGCCCGTCGGGAAAGGCCCACCCCGGACTGCGGGTCACGGACATCGAGGCGTACGCGGCCCGGCTCGCGGCCCACGGCGTCGAGCTCACCTGGGACGACGACCTGCCGGGCCACCGGCGCTTCTACGCCCGGGACCCGGTCGGCAACCGCCTGGAGTTCCTGGAACCGACCGGCTGACACCGTCGGCCGACGTCGTCGTCACCGTCCCGGGCGGACCCGTCAGCTCTTCCGGTGCCCGATCAGCCGCGGCTTCGGCTCCAGCCCGTCCAGACCGTGCCACGCCAGGTTGACCAGGTGGGCCGCCACCTCCGCCTTCTTCGGGCGGCGGACGTCCAGCCACCACTGGCCGGTCAGCGCGACCATGCCGACCAGTGCCTGGGCGTACAGCGGAGCCAGCTTCGGGTCGAAACCGCGGCTCTTGAACTCGCGGCCCAGGATGTCCTCGACCTGGGTGGCGATGTCCGAGATCAGCGAGGCGAAGGAACCCGTGGACTGGGGGATGGGGGAGTCGCGCACCAGGATCCGGAAGCCGTCCGTGTACTCCTCGATGTAGTCGAGGAGCGCGAAGGCGGCCTGCTCGCACAGCTCGCGGGGGTGACCCGCGGTCAACGAGCCGGTGACCATGTCGAGGAGTCGGCGCATCTCGCGGTCCACCACCACCGCGTACAGGCCCTCCTTGCCGCCGAAGTGCTCGTACACCACCGGCTTGGACACCCCGGCCTTCGCCGCGATCTCCTCCACCGACGTGCCCTCGAAGCCCTTCGCCGCGAAGAGGGTGCGACCGATCTCCAGAAGCTGCTGGCGGCGCTCGGCACCGGTCATACGGGTGCGACGCGCTCGCCGCGGCTTGTCGGTGCTGGGGGTGCTGGAGTCGGTCGCCACGGCGTCAATCATGCCGCGTTCTCGACCTCCGACCCGCGCCGGGAGCCGCCTTCCTCGGTGTTGCGGCGCGAATCGATACGTGAGCGTGACGGCCAGCGCACGTCGTACGCCCAGCCGAGCAGTTCGAACCAGCGGATGAACCGCGCCGACGAGTCCACCTGACCCCGCTCCACACCGTGCCGCGCCGACGTCGGGTCGGCGTGGTGCAGGTTGTGCCAGGACTCACCGCACGACAGGACGGCCAGCCACCACACGTTGCCGGAGCGGTCCCGGGACTTGAACGGGCGCTTGCCGACCGCGTGGCAGATCGAGTTGATCGACCACGTCACGTGGTGCAGCAGCGCCACCCGCACGAGTGAACCCCAGAAGAACGCGGTGAACGCGCCCCACCACGACATCGTCACCAGACCGCCGATCAGCGGCGGCAGGGCCAGGGAGAGCATCGTCCAGTAGATGAACTGGCGGGAGATGGTCCGGATCGCCGGGTCCTTGATCAGATCCGGCGCGTACTTCTCCTGCGGCGTCTGCTCCTCGTCGAACATCCAGCCGATGTGCGCCCACCACAGGCCCTTGATCAGCGCCGGAACCGTCTCCCCGAACCGCCACGGCGAGTGCGGGTCGCCCTCCGCGTCGGAGAACTTGTGGTGCTTGCGGTGATCGGCTACCCAGCGGACCAGCGGGCCCTCGACCGCCAGCGACCCCATGATCGCCAGCGCGATCCTGAGCGGGCGCTTCGCCTTGAAGGAACCGTGGGTGAAGTAGCGGTGGAAACCGATCGTGATGCCGTGGCAGCCCAGGAAGTAGAAGAAGACCAGCAGGCCCAGGTCCAGCCAGCTCACCCCCCAGCCCCACGCCAGCGGTACCGCCGCCAGCAGCGCGACGAACGGCACGACGATGAACAGCAGCAGCGTGATCTGCTCGACCGAGCCCTTCTGCTCGCCGCCCAGGGTGGCGGAGGAAACGGAGGTGTCGTTGTTCGCCTGCGGGGCGTCGTCGATCACATCGGAACTCGTGGTCATGGGCGTCCCCTGTGGGGTCGAGGGTGGAGAGGGGCGCCGGGTCGCGGCGACCGAGCGGGACTGTATCCGCAGTTCTCTACGGTTCCGTAACCTACGGCGACGTAAGTATGGCAGCGCGGTGTCCAGCGACAAGAGCCTGTGAGCCTGCGCGTCCGCATGGACACCTATCCTTGGATCGGTCGGACAGCGCGGTCCGCTCTGTTTCCTTCCCGGATGTCCGGCCCGTATGCGGCTCACGCCGCTCGGCAGACGCCCGGGTTCCCTCCCAGACGAGCTTCAACACTGCAAGGAGCCGCACCTGTGAGCAGTGCCGACGACCTGACTACCCAGTCCACAACAACCAGCACCGAGCTGCGCGCCGACATCAGGCGACTGGGTGACCTCCTCGGCGAGACCCTTGTCCGGCAAGAGGGCCCTGAGCTGCTCGAACTGGTCGAGAAGGTCCGCCGCCTCACCCGTGAGGACGGCGAAGCCGCCGCCGAGCTGCTGCGAGGCACCGAACTGGAGACCGCGGCCAAGCTGGTCCGCGCCTTCTCCACGTACTTCCACCTCGCCAACGTCACGGAGCAGGTCCACCGCGGCCGCGAGCTGCGTGCCCGCCGCGCCGCCGAGGGCGGCCTGCTGTCCCGCACCGCCGACCGCCTCAAGGACGCCGACCCCGAACACCTCCGGCAGACCGTCGAGCACCTGAACGTGCGCCCGGTCTTCACGGCGCACCCCACCGAAGCCGCGCGCCGGTCGGTCCTGAACAAGCTCCGGCGCATCGCCGCGCTTCTGGAGACCCCCGTCATCGAATCGGACCGCCGGCGCCTCGACACCCGGCTGGCCGAGAACATCGACCTCGTCTGGCAGACCGACGAACTGCGCGTCGTACGACCCGAACCCACCGACGAGGCCCGCAACGCGATCTACTACCTGGACGAACTGCACGCCGGCGCCGTCGGCGACGTCCTCGAAGACCTCACCGCCGAACTGGAACGCGTCGGGGTCAAGCTCCCCGACGACACCCGCCCCCTCACCTTCGGCACCTGGATCGGCGGCGACCGCGACGGCAACCCCAACGTCACCCCCGCCGTGACCTGGGACGTCCTCATCCTCCAGCACGAACACGGCATCAACGACGCCCTGGAGATGATCGACGAGCTGCGCGGCTTCCTGTCCAACTCCATCCGCTACACCGGCGCCACCGACGAACTCCTGCGGTGCCTCCAGGACGACCTGGAACGCCTGCCCGAGATCAGCCCCCGCTACAAGCGCCTCAACGCCGAGGAGCCCTACCGGCTCAAGGCCACCTGCATCCGGCAGAAGCTCGTCAACACCAAGCAGCGC
This sequence comes from Streptomyces sp. NPDC054794, assembly GCF_053611585.1. Classification (NCBI taxonomy): domain Bacteria; kingdom Bacillati; phylum Actinomycetota; class Actinomycetes; order Kitasatosporales; family Streptomycetaceae; genus Streptomyces; species Streptomyces sp. NPDC054794. Next base: position 164,792 of record NZ_JBSHAQ010000003.1, read on the forward strand.
CTCGCCAAGGGCACCGCGCACGAGCCCGGCCGCGACTACCTCGGCACCGCCGAACTGCTCCACGACCTGCGGATCATCCAGACCTCGCTGCGCGTGAACCGCGGCGCCCTGTTCGCCGACGGCCGCCTGGCCCGCACCATCCGCACCCTGGCCGCCTTCGGCCTCCAGCTCGCCACCATGGACGTACGCGAACACGCGGACGCCCACCACCACGCCCTCGGCCAGCTCTTCGACCGCCTCGGCGAGGAGTCCTGGCGCTACGCCGACATGCCCCGCGAGTACCGGGCCAAGCTCCTCGCCAAGGAACTGCGCTCCCGCAGGCCCCTCGCCCCCACCCCGGCACCCGTCGACGCGGCCGGCGAGAAGACCCTCGGCGTCTTCCTCACCGTCAAGAAGGCCCTGGAGGTGTTCGGCCCCGAGGTCATCGAGTCGTACATCATCTCCATGTGCCAGGGCGCCGACGACGTCTTCGCCGCCGCCGTCCTCGCCCGCGAGGCCGGCCTCGTCGACCTGCACGCCGGCTGGGCCAAGATCGGCATCGTCCCGCTCCTGGAGACCACCGACGAGCTCAAGGCCGCCGACACCATCCTGGAGGACATGCTCTCCGACCCGTCCTACCGCCGCCTGGTGGCACTGCGCGGGGACGTCCAGGAGGTCATGCTCGGCTACTCCGACTCCTCCAAGTTCGGCGGCATCACCACCAGCCAGTGGGAGATCCACCGCGCCCAGCGCCGCCTGCGCGACGTCGCCCACCGCTACGGCGTCCGGCTGCGCCTCTTCCACGGCCGCGGCGGCACCGTCGGCCGCGGCGGCGGCCCCTCGCACGACGCGATCCTCGCCCAGCCCTGGGGCACCCTGGAGGGCGAGATCAAGGTCACCGAGCAGGGCGAGGTCATCTCCGACAAGTACCTCATCCCCTCCCTCGCCCGGGAGAACCTGGAACTGACCGTGGCGGCGACGCTGCAGGCCTCCGCCCTGCACACCTCCCCGCGCCAGTCCGTGGAGGCCCTCGCCCGCTGGGACGCGGCCATGGACGTCGTCTCCGACGCCGCCCACGCCGCCTACCGCAAGCTGGTCGAGGACCCCGACCTGCCCGCGTACTTCTTCGCCTCCACCCCCGTGGACCAGCTCGCCGACCTGCACCTCGGCTCGCGGCCGTCGCGGCGGCCCGACTCCGGCGCCGGACTCGACGGCCTGCGCGCCATCCCCTGGGTGTTCGGCTGGACCCAGTCCCGGCAGATCGTCCCCGGCTGGTTCGGCGTCGGCTCGGGACTGAAGGCGCTGCGCGAGGCCGGCCTGCGGCAGGAAGGGGACACCGTCCTCGGCGAGATGCACGAGCAGTGGCACTTCTTCCAGAACTTCATCTCCAACGTGGAGATGACCCTGGCCAAGACCGACCTGCGGATCGCCCAGCACTACGTCGACACCCTCGTCCCCGACGAGCTCAAGCACGTGTTCGACACCATTCGCGCCGAGCACGAGCTCACCGTGAGCGAGGTGCTCCGCGTCACCGGGGAGAAGGAACTGCTCGACGCCCAGCCCGAGCTGGAGCAGACCTTCGCCATCCGCGACGCCTACCTGGACCCGATCTCCTACCTCCAGGTCGCCCTGCTCAAGCGGCAGCGCGACGCGGCGGCCGCCGGCGAGGAAGCCGACCCGCTGCTGTCCAGGGCCCTCCTGCTGACCGTCAACGGCGTGGCGGCGGGTCTGCGCAACACCGGCTGACCGCGCCCACACCATGACGGTGCCCCCGTGCCGTGTACGCGGCACGGGGGCACCGTTCGTCTGTCAGCCCTGGACCTTGCGGCGCCGGAACGCCAGGTAGCCGCCCGCGCCGACCAGCGCGGCCGCGACACCCGACAGCAGCCCCACCGGGGCGCCGTTGCCCGTCTCGGCCAGACCGCCCGAGCCACCGCCCGGCGCGGAGGGCGACGACGACGCGGCCGGCGCCGTCGACTCGCTTCCGCCCGCCGACTCGCTGGGGGACGCGCTCGGGGACGCGGAACCGGACGGGCTCGTCGGCTGACTGGCGGACGAACTCGGGGACGCGGACGGCGTCGTACCGCCGCCCTCCGAGTCGGTGCAGTCCGTCCAGAACACCTTGTGCTTGGCCGCGCCCTTCTCGCCGTCGAAGTTCCAGAACAGCTTGTAGTGGCCGTCGGGCAGCGACAGGTCCTGGGTCCGGCCGTGTCCCTCGCCGTCCAGGGTGATGGCTCCGGACTTCACGGTCTCGCCCTTCGGGGCGGCCGTGGGAGCCCACGCCTCGATGTGCCAGTCGACCTTCTGCACGCCGTCGAAGCCGAAGGCGTCCAGGTAGAACGTGCAGACGTGCGGTTCGTTGCGGCGCAACTCCTCGCCCGTCTTCGCATCGTGGATCTTCACTGTGCCGTTGTCACCCGGAGCGGTGGCGTAGGCGGAAGGGGCGGCGAACAGCGCGGCCGCCGAGACGGCGCACAGGGCGCCGGCGCGAGTGAGGGTTCGCATGGGGCAGTCCATCTTCGAGTTACGGACGGGAAGATGTGGAGGGGGCGGCTCAGCTTCCAGCCCCGACTGACCCGCGGTCAATCACGAACACACAACACTCGGATTCCACCAGGCCCACAGGGCTCAGATCACCGCGAACGCCGCCGTCAGCAACACGGCCCCGGCCCCCGCCAGCACCCACGCCGCCCGCGTCCGCCGCAGCCCGCCCGCGACGACCACCGACGCCAGCAACAGCGCCCCGCCGAACGGCACCCACGCGTACAGCACCCCGGCCGGACCCGAACGGACGACCTCATCGGTACCGGGCTTGATCACGACCGTGTACGTCTGCCCCCGCCGCACCGCCACCGTCTTCTCGATGACGACCTGCCGCCGCGCCCCCGCCCCGTCGGACAGCGGCGTGAACGGCCCCGTGCAGGTGTCCTTCCCGCACCGCGTCACCTCGATCGTGCCGCGCTCGCGGCCCTTCGTCAGCATCACGTGCTGCGCCGTCGACCAGGAACCGAACACACCCGCGATCAGGATCAGAACGGCGACCGTACCCATCGCCGCGAGCTGCCCGAACCGCAGCGCGGCGGCCGAGGCCTGACGGGAGGAGATGGCTGAGGCAGGCATGGCCGGGATCATTGGCCATGCCCGCACGCCCGGTCAACTCCGGCCGGGTCCACCGGGCGGACAAGTCAGGAGTTGTACGAGCTTTGCGCCCGCTCCAGCCCCTCGATCACCAGACACTCCACCGCGTCCGCCGCCCGGTCCACGAAGTAGTCCAGCTCCTTGCGCTCCGCCGACGCGAAGTCCTTCAGCACGAAATCGGCCACCTGCATACGGCCCGGCGGACGCCCGATCCCGAACCGCACCCGGTGATAGTCCGGCCCCATCGCCTTCGTCATCGACTTCAGCCCGTTGTGCCCGTTGTCCCCGCCGCCCAGCTTCAGCCGCAGGATCCCGTAGTCGATGTCCAGCTCGTCGTGCACCGCCACGATGTTCGCGAGCGGCACCTTGTAGAAGTCCCGCAGCGCGTTGACCGGGCCGCCCGACAGGTTCATGTACGACATCGGCTTGGCCAGGACGACACGGCGGTTCGCCGGCCCGGGCGGACCGATCCGCCCCTCCAGAACCTGTGCCTGCGCCTTCCCGGCGCGCTTGAACTTCCCCCCGATCCGCTCGGCCAGCAGATCGGCCACCATGAACCCGACGTTGTGCCGGTTCATCGCGTACTCGGGTCCGGGATTACCCAGGCCTACGATCAGCCACGGGGCATTGGCGGGGGTGCTCACGTCCATGTCTCCTCGATACGTGCCGACGATACGCGCCGGTACGTCTTCTTGATACACGCCAGCCGCCGTCCCCGACGGGAACAGCGGCTGACAGAACGACGACGGCGAGGATCAGGCCTCGGCGACCTCTTCGCCCTCGGCGGCCTCGCCCTCGACGGCCTCCTCGGCCTGCGCGGCCAGGACCTGCAGGACGACGGCGTCGTCGTCGACGGCCAGCGTGACACCGGACGGCAGGGTGATGTCCTTGGCCAGGACCGAGGCACCGGCCTCCAGACCCTCGACGGACACCGTCAGGCCCTCGGGGATGTGCGTGGCCTCGGCCTCGACCGGCAGCGCGTTCAGGACGTGCTCCAGCAGGTTGCCACCGGCGGCCAGCTCACCCTCGGCGTGCACCGGGATCTCGACCGTGACCTTCTCGCCGCGCTTGACCAGCTGCAGGTCGACGTGCTCCAGGAAGCCCTTGATCGGGTCGCGCTGCACGGACTTCGGGATCGCCAGCTCGTTGGACTTGCCGTCGATGTCCAGGGAGATCAGGACGTTCGGCGTACGCAGCGCCAGCAGCAGGTCGTGGCCCGGAAGGGTCAGGTGCAGCGGGTCCGAGCCGTGGCCGTACAGAACGCCGGGGACCTTCGAGTCACGGCGGATACGACGGGCGGCACCCTTGCCGAACTCGGTACGGGTCTCGGCGGAGATCTTGACCTCGGACATGATCACTCCTCGTAGTACATAGGGAACGAACGTGGTCACCCGGCCACGAACGGCCTGCTACGAAGAGCGCGTCGATAACGGATCGCCGTACCCCGTTGAGAACGGGAACGGCCTCCCTCGCCGAGCAACTGCAGCAGTCTACTCGGAGGGGAGGCCGGACCCAAAAGGATCTTCAGAGGCCGCGGGATCCGCTAGTGCAGAAACCTCACTGCTCGTCGAAGAGGCTCGTCACCGAACCGTCCTCGAACACCTCACGCACCGCGCTCGCGATCGTCGGCGCGATCGACAGCACCGTGATCTTGTCCAGCTCACGGCTCAGCTCACCCGGCGTCGGCAGCGTGTTCGTGAACACGAACTCACCCACCCGGGAGTTCTTCAGCCGGTCCGCCGCCGGACCCGACAGCACACCGTGCGTCGCCGTCACGATGACGTCCTCCGCACCGTGCGCGAACAGCGCCTCCGCCGCCGCGCAGATCGTCCCACCCGTGTCGATCATGTCGTCGACCAGGACACACACCCGGCCCTTGACCTCACCCACGACCTCGTGGACCGTCACCTGGTTCGCCACGTCCTTGTCGCGCCGCTTGTGCACGATCGCCAGCGGCGCACCCAGCCGGTCACACCACCGGTCCGCCACCCGCACACGACCCGCGTCCGGCGACACGACCGTCAGCTTCTCCCGGTCCACCTTCCGGCCCACGTAGTCCGCCAGCAGCGGCAGCGCGAACAGGTGGTCCACCGGACCGTCGAAGAAGCCCTGGATCTGATCCGTGTGCAGATCCATGGTCAGGATCCGGTCCGCACCCGCCGTCTTCATCAGGTCCGCGACCAGACGCGCCGAAATGGGTTCACGTCCACGGTGCTTCTTGTCCTGCCGGGCGTAACCGTAGAACGGCACGATCACCGTGATGGAACGCGCCGACGCGCGCTTCAGCGCGTCGATCATGATCAGCTGCTCCATGATCCACTTGTTGATCGGAGCCGTGTGGCTCTGGATCAGGAAGCAGTCCGCACCACGCGCCGACTCCTGGTACCGCACGTAGATCTCGCCATTGGCGAAGTCGAAGGCCTTCGTCGGGACGACCCCGACACCCAGCTGCTGGGCGACCTCCTCGGCAAGCTCGGGGTGGGCGCGGCCGGAGAAGAACATCATCTTCTTCTCGCCGGTCGTCTTGATCCCGGTCACAGCACTGTCTCCTCAGAGGTGTCACAGCTGGGTGTCCAGCGACCTCTCGGCTGGGCGTGAGAGGCCGTCTCAGCTGGTGGGGTGCGGGTGTGCACTTATCACGGTACGCCGTGTTCGGCGCACCCGATTCCGGTCAGTCCTCGCCCTCGCCCTGCCGCGAGGCCGCCTCCGCAGCCTTCGCCGCCGCGCTCCCCGGACGCTTGCGAGCCACCCAACCCTCGATATTCCGCTGCTGACCACGGGCCACGGCCAGCGAACCGGGCGGCACATCCTTCGTGATCACAGAGCCGGCGGCGGTGTACGCACCGTCCCCGACCGTGACAGGAGCCACAAACATATTGTCCGAACCGGTCCGGCAGTGCGAGCCCACCGTCGTGTGGTGTTTGTCCTGCCCGTCGTAGTTGACGAACACACTCGCGGCACCGATGTTCGTGTACTCACCGATGGTCGCGTCACCGACGTAGGACAGGTGCGGGATCTTCGTCCCCTCGCCGATCGACGAGTTCTTCGTCTCGACGTACGTACCCACCTTCGACTTCGGCCCCAGACGCGTACCCGGCCGCAGATACGCGAACGGCCCCACACTCGCCCCCGGACCCACCTGCGCCCGGTCGGCGACGGTGTTGTCCACCCGCGCCCCCGCACCCACCTGCGTGTCCGTGAGCCGGCAGTTGGGGCCGACCTCCGCGCCCTCGCCGACGCGCGTCGTGCCGTGCAGCTGCGTACCCGGGTGAACGACCGCGTCCTGCTCGAACGAGACCGTCACGTCGACCCACGTCGTCGCCGGGTCCACGATCGTCACGCCGGCCAGCATGGCGCGCTCCAGCAGCCGGTCGTTCAGGATCCGGCGGGCCTGAGCCAGCTGCACGCGGTTGTTGATCCCCGCGATCTCCCGGTGGTCCCCGGCGACCGACGCCCCGACCCGGTGCCCGGCCTCGCGCAGGATCCCGAGCACGTCGGTCAGGTACTCCTCGCCCTGGCTGTTGTCCGTCCGAACCTTGCCCAGGGCGTCGGCGAGCAGCTGCCCGTCGAAGGCGAAGACCCCGGAGTTGATCTCCCGGATCGCGCGCTGCGCGTCGCTGGCGTCCTTGTGCTCGATGATCGCGGTGACCGCGCCGGAGGCGTCGTCGCGCACGATGCGGCCGTAGCCGGTGGCGTCCGGGACCTCGGCGGTGAGCACGGTGACGGCGTTGCCGTCCGTCTGGTGAGTGGTGGCGAGCCGCTTCAGCGTCTCACCGGTGAGGAGGGGAGTGTCTCCGCACACGACGACCACGGTGCCGTCGACGGTCCCGCCGAGCTCCTCCAGGGCCATCCGTACGGCGTGCCCGGTGCCGTTCTGCTCCGCCTGCACGGCCGTACGGACGTGCGGGTCGGTGCCGGTCAGGTGCTCGGTGACCTTCTCGCGGGCGTGTCCCACCACGACGACCAGGTTCTTGGGGTCCAACTCGCGCGCGGCCGCGAGCACATGGCCCACCAGGGAACGGCCGCAGATGTGATGCAGCACCTTCGGTGTGGCCGACTTCATACGGGTGCCCTCACCCGCTGCGAGAACGACGACGGCTGCCGGGCGAATGACGCTCACGGAGTTGCCCTTCGGCTGTGGACGGGTGGGGACATCCGCAGGATACCGGGGCGTTTCGCGGGGGACATGGGAGTGGGCCCCGACTGCTATAAGTCAGGGCCCGAACCGGAGTCTTGTGCGCCGTGGCTCCCCCGCAAGGATTCGAACCTTGTCCTGCTGGTACCAAAAACCAGTGTGCTGCCAGTTACACCACGGGGGACAGCGCCTCAGACCTTACCGGAGACGTGCCTGAGCCTGGAGCACGATTCCGTTCCACCAGCCCTCGATGCGGTTGTACAGGTGGGCGCTGCGCGCCACGGTGACGACCAGGCAGCCGTGGTAGTCGTCGCCGGTGTTCTTGCGCACCGTCTTCGGGTTGTGCTTCTTCAGCGTCGGCTTCGCGAAGACCGAGACGTCGATGTCGGCGATCTCCGCCCAGTGGCGGTGCGCCACTTCGACATCCGCCGACTCGTGAATGAGCAGTCGGAAGCCCAGGCGTTCCCGGTCCACGTCGAGAAGGTCGAGCCACGCGAGGTAGGTCTGGATCACCCCGGGATCGCTGTTGACGAAGACGACCCGCTCCCGCCGGTCGTACGGTTTGCTGTTCGCGCCCTCGGCCCAGTACAGCGCCACTCCTGTCATGAACAGTTCGCGGTCCGTCATCTCGCCGATCTCGCGGTTGGCCGCGAGCCTGGTCCTGCCGCGTTCCTCGTTCTCCGCCGCGCGGCGCCTCGCGAGCCCCTCGTTCATGAGTGCGCGTTGCTCTTCCGGCGTGTAGCGGGGTGCGGGTCGGGGGAGGTCCCGCACCCACAAGGAGATCGAACTCTTCGAGCACCCCAGCTCCGCCTCGATCTGGTCGTACGTCCAGCCCCGCAGCCGCAGCTCCCGCGCCTTCTCCCGCAGGTCGTCCTTCGCGTTCGGCCGCTTCGTCCACTCCGGTGGTGGTTCCCCCTTCACCAGTTGGTGGAGGAGGTCGTTGTTGAAGATCTTCAGTTCGTCGCGGATCTGCCGGAGGCTGTGGCCCGCGCGGCGCAGGGCGAGTGCCTGTTCGCGCAGGGCCTCGAAGTTCGCGTACTTGCCAGGTGAATGTGCCATACGCATACCGTCCGGCCGGAATGTGGGGTTCCGGTGTTGAGTGGGTGTGGTTCAGCAGTTCGAGGGATTCCGGGGAGTTTCGTTGTTATTCGATTACGGAGTGTGGTGTAGGCCAGTAGGTGAAACTCACCGGAAAAGCGCCCCCGGGCGCCCGTAGGCTGGATGCATGACCACGACGGGGGAAGACCGCGTCACGGGCCTGACCGGCCCGTGGTGGTGGGCGAGGTGGCGCAGCGCGGTACTCGACGGGAGTCTCGCGCTGGTGTCGGCATTGGAGTGCGGCGCGGAGGGCATCCCGTTCGCCAAGGACGCGGGCATACCGGTGTCGGTGGGGATCGTGTTCGGTCTGCTGGCCGGCTCGGTGCTGCTGCTGCGCCGCAAGTGGCCGATCGCCGTGGTGCTCGTCGCGATCGCGATCACGCCGGCCCAGATGGGCTTCCTGATGGGCATCGTCGGCCTGTACACCCTGGCCGCGGCGGAGCTGCCGCGCCGGATCATCGTGGCGCTGGCGGGCATGTCGCTGCTCGGGACGATGATCGTGACGTTCGTTCGGGTGCGGCAGGACATGGCCCGGGGTGATCTGACGCTGGGCGACTGGTTCGTGCCGTTCGCCTCCATCACCACGTCGCTGGGTCTGACGGCCCCTCCTGTCCTGCTCGGTCTGTACGTGGGCGCCCGGCGCCGGCTGATGGAGAGCCTCAGGGAGCGTGCCGACAGTCTTGAGCGGGAGCTTCAGCTGCTCGCGGAGCGGGCGGAGGAGCGCGCGGAGTGGGCGCGGGGCGAGGAGCGGACGCGGATCGCGCGCGAGATGCACGACGTGGTCGCGCACCGGGTGAGCCTGATGGTGGTGCACGCGGCGGCGTTGCAGGCGGTGGCGCGGAAGGATCCCGACAAGGCGGTGAGGAACGCGGCGCTGGTCGGGGACATGGGCCGGCAGGCGTTGACCGAGCTGCGGGAGATGCTCGGGGTGCTTCGTTCGGGTGATGGCGGCGCGGCGCGGCGTCAGGCGCCGGTGCCGTCGGCCGCGCTGGGTGTGGTCGCGGCGGTGGCGGTGTCCCGGGCCGTCGAGGAGGAGGGGGCGGCCGAGGGGCCGTACCTGTCCGAGCTGGACGAGCTGATCGGGCAGTCGGCGGCCGCGGGGATGGTCGTGGACCTGTCGGTGGAGGGGGAGATCCGGTCGTACGCGCGTCAGATCGAGCAGACGGCGTACCGGGTGGTCCAGGAGGCGCTGACCAACGTCCACAAGCACGCGGCGGGTGCGAAGACGCATGTGCGGCTGGCGCACCGGATGTCGGAGATCGCGATGCAGGTGGAGAACGAGCCGCCGCCGGAGCCGGGGTCGGCGGCGGCGGCGCGATTGCCTTCGGGCGGCAATGGTCTGGTGGGGATGCGGGAGCGCGTCGTCGCGCTGGGCGGTGTGTTCGTGTCGGGGCCGACGGACGCGGGTGGTTTCCGGGTGTCGGCGGTGATTCCGGCGGTGTGACCGGGCGCCGCGCGGGCGGGCCGGTGGTCAGCCGGCCGTCAGCCGTACCGGCTCTATTCCGGCGATGAGTGCGGACAGCGCGTGGTCGATGTCGGGGCCGAGGTACCAGTCGCCGGTGTGGTCGAGGGTGTAGACGCGGCCTTCGGCGTCGATGGCGAGGAACGCGTGGGTGTCGGTCTCTGCGCCGAGGGGACAGACCTCGGTGTCGAGGGCGCGGCCGAGGTCGCCGAGGGTGCGGGCGAGGTGCAGGCCGTGCAGGGGGTCGAGGTGGAGGGTGGCGGGGGCCACCTGGCGGCCGGGCCCGGTGGGGCTGATGTGGAGGTTGCCGAATTCGGCCCAGGCCTCGACGGCGGCGGGGAAGACGGTGTGCCGGTGTCCGGCGGGTGAGGCGTGGTCGCGCAGCGCGTCGGCCCAGTATTCGGCCTGTTTTATGTCCCAGCGGCCGGGCTGCCAGCCGGCGGCGCGCAGGGCGGCGTCGACGGGCACGGCGAATCGGGTGGAGGAGGCGCGGTCGGCGTGCATCTGCCCTTCGTTCGTCGAGGTTCGGGGGTGGTGCGTGGTGCTGGTGGTGCGTCGTGCTGAGTGGTGCGTCGTGTCGAGCGGCGGGTCGTGCTGGTGGCGCGCCGGTCCCGCGGCGCGTCGCTGACTGGGGGTGGGTGGGGCGGCCGGTGCCTCTGCTGCCGCGGGGGAATCAGCCGTCGGTCGCCGTCGGGTCGACGATGCGGACGCCGAAGTGCGCGCTGAGGGCGGCGCAGGCGCGGCAGGGGGCGGCGAAGCTGCCGTGGAGGGGGTCGCCGTCCTCGCGTATGCGGCGGGCGGTGAGCTTGGCCTGCTTGAGGGCCTTGCGGGCTTCGCCGTTGGTCATCGGCTTGCGGGCCGAGCGCCTGCTGCGGGCGGCGTCGGCGGCGGCGATGTGGCGGGAGATGAGGATGGTCTCGGCGCAGCGGCCGGTGAAGCGGTCGCGTTGGGCGCTGGTGAGGGTGTCGAGGAAGTCCTGGACGAGGTGGTGCAGGGCCGGCGGCTGGTCGCCGCGGGCGGCGGTGCCGGTGAGGGTGGCGCCGCGGACGGAGAGGGCGGCGGCGACGGTGGGGAGGATGCCGTCGCGGCGGTGCAGGAGAGCGGGCGCGTGGGGCGCTTCGGTGGCGCTCCAGCCGATGCGCGGGTCGCCCGAACCGGTGCTGGGCGGGCTGGTGGTGCGGGTGTCCGTATGCGGTCCCGTTTGCGTCACGTTCATGGTCATCATCCCTCCCGGGCATCCCCCCGAAGGACACAGAGTGCCAAATGCCGTGGCTGGTGCGGAAGCTGGGGCGGTGCGACACGCCCGGGTTTGGGCAGGCTGTCACGGCGGGGTGACGGCTGGTCACGGAAGCGGAGGCCCGGTGACCGGTGTCCGCGTACCGCATAGGCTGTCGGCACCGCGATGCGTGCGGTGAACGCGTCAGAGACGTGGGAGAGACAGTCGATACGGGTCGTAGGGCGCCCAGAAGTGGTCACTACGATCCGTACAGAGTGCCGCAGGGGGCAACCGCCATGACGACAGGTCGGCTCGGGCAGCAAGCCGCGCCGCCGAACGCGGCCTACGCCGGGCAGGTCGTGCATTTCCCGGATCCGGTCCGGGCGGCACGTCACCCGAGAGGGGTACGTGTCGACGAGCACGGTTACCCCGACTTCTCCACGTACGCGCGCGCGGCCGCGGAGATCGCCGATCCGCCGGAGGGTTTCGGCGTCGACGAGCTGCGGCTGACGGACTACGTGTCGGCGAACGCCGCGCTGGCGGCGTCGGGGCACGAGTTGTGGGACACGGTGCCGGCGGTGGCGACGCCGCACGGCTGGACGTGGCATCACGTGGTGGGTTCGCGGCGACTGGAGCTGGTTCCGGTCGAGGTGAAGGCCTTGCTGCGGCATCACGGTGGTGTGGCGACGGCGCGGGTGGACCACGGCAAGCGTGGGACGCGGCCGTTGCAGGAGACGCGGCCGGCCCACTTCGGGCTGCCGAAGTCGGGTGTGGCGGTGACGGAGCAGCAGGTGCAGGGGGTCGAGGAGGATCTCGGCTACCGGTTGCCGGGCTCGTACCGCTCGTTTTTGAAGGCGGCGGGCGGGTGTGCCCCGGTGGGCACGGCGCTGGACGCGGAGTTGGGCCTGCTGGTGGACCAGCCGTTCTTCACGGTGCGGGACGAGGCGGCGGTCAATGACCTGGTGTACGTCAACAAGTGCCTGCGTGACCATCTGACGAAGGACTACCTCGGTGTGGCCTTCGTGCAGGGCGGGTTGCTGGCGGTGAAGGTGAAGGGCGAGCGGATCGGCTCGGTGTACTTCTGCGCCTACGACGACGCGCGGGACGTGGATCCCGCGATGCCGCCGGCGGAACGGGTGGAGCGGTTGCTGCTGCCGTGCGGTGACGACTTCGACGTGTTCCTGTCGCGGCTGGCCGGCAGTCCGCCGGAGCTGGAGACGGTGGCGAACCTGATGGTGGACGGCGGTTTCGCGCATGCCGTGCCCGTCTCTTCCGTGTCGGTGGGGGAGTGAGCTGAGCGATGGTGACGTTCGCGCAGGCGCAGGAGCGCGCGGAAGAGTGGATCAACGGGGATGTGCCCGCGTACCAGCATCGTGAGGTGCGGGTGCGGGAGTTCGACCTCGGGTTCGTGGTGTGGGGCGAGGACCGTGCGGAGGGCCCGCGTTCGGACGCGGGTGCGCAGCGGCTCGTGATCGCCCGCGACAGCGGTGAGGCGACGCTGTGGCCGGCGCTGCCGGTGGGCGAGGTGATCCGCCGGTACGAGGAGGAGTACGGCCGGGAGGACGAGGTCGCGGACGCCGCGCCGGCGCCCGCGGCGCGGGTGGATCTGAATCAGACGTCGTTCCTGCTGTCGCCGCCGGAGTGGTTGCAGGAGGCGGCGGACAAGCTGGGGATTCCGGACCGGCGGTCCTCGGGGGGCGGGGGGCTTCCCGAGACGCAGGCCGGGGTCCCGGCGGCACGGACTGCGGCCGGGGCGGGCGAGTCTTCCGACGCGCTCTCGGGTGCGCCGGGTGGCAGTGGTGCGTCGTGGCCGTCCGCCGGTGGCGGCGAGGCGGGCGCGGGTGCGGTCGCCGGGCCTCGTGACGCGGCGCAGGGCGCACCTGGTGCGCCGGGTGCGCCGAACGTGCCTCCGGGGGCGACGCCTTGGGCCGGTACGGACACCAACGCCGAGGCCGGTGAGGACCGTTCCGTTCCGCTGCCCGCGACGGTGTTCGCGCCGCCGCTGAGCGGTTCCGACGACGGGACGCCGGCGGACGCCAAGACCGCGCTGATGTCGGGTGGCAGCCACTTGCCGCCCACGGCGGTCTCACCGGCGCTCGGTACCCCGAACGCGCCGGGCGGGCAGGGCTTCACACCGGGCGCGCCGAGCGGCAGTACGCCTCCGCCTCCGCCGGGCGCGTCGTCGTACGGCCACCCGAACGGCCCGGCGGCTCCGGCCACGCCGCCTCCGCCGCCCGCGCCCGGCGCTCCGCAGGGCGGCACGCCTGCGCCCGGTGCGCCGTCCTACGCGTACCCGCAGGGCCCCGGCGCTCCCGCCGGGCCGGGCACTGTGCCGCCGGGCGCCCCTGGTTACGGCTATCCGCAGGCGCCGGACGGCGCCCCGGAGGCGCCGCAGCCCCCGGCCGGTCCGGGCGCGCCGGGACGGGCGCTCGCGCCCAACGCCGGGGAGATCGCGGACGCCGCGACGAGCAAGGCCGCGCCGCCGCCGCGCCGCGGGGTGGGCGCGCCGCCTCCGCCGCCGGGTGTCCCCGGTGCGCCGGGTGCGCGGCCGGGCAGCACCCCTCCGCCGCCGGGAGCGCCGGGTACTCCCGGTGCTCCGGGTGCGTCGGGCGGTGCGTACGTGCCGACGCAGCTCGTGTCGTCGCTCGGTCCGGACGGGCCCGAGGGCCCGGGTGGTCCGGGTGCCGCGCAGGCGCCGGGCGCGCCGGGCGGAACGCCGTCCGGCAACGTGCACTACGCGGAGACGATGTTCGCCGACCCCGGCCGGGTGGGCGCGCCGCAGCCTCCGGGCGCCCCGGGCATGCCTCCGACCCCGGCCGGCCCTGGCGCCCCTGGCACCCCGCCGCCTCCGAACGCCTACGGCGCACCCCAGCCCCCGGCCGCCCCCGGTATGCCGGGCGCTCCCGGCGGGCAGGGCGCTCCCGGGGGCGGGCGAGGTGCCGTGCACCACGCCGAGACCGTGCTGTCCGGGCCCCCGGTGGCCGGCCCCGGAGCACCCCCGCCGCCGGCTCCCGGCATGCCCGGGGCCCCGGGCGCTCCCGGCATGCACCCCGGCGCGCCGCAGCCGATGGCGCCGGGTGCCCCGCAACCCATGGCGCCCGGTGCCCCGCAGCCGATGCCGCCCGGTGCGATGGCGCCGGGAGCGGTGCCGCCGGGAGCCATGCCGCCGCCCGGGCAGCCCGTGCCCGGTCAGCAGCCCCCGGCCTACGGCTACCCGCAGCCGGGGCAGCCGACGGTCGGCCCGGGCTATCAGGCGGTGCTGCGCTACCGCGCGCAGGACGGTTCCGAGCAGCAGCTGATCCGGCGTTCGGCGCCGGGCACCCCGCACCCGGAGTGGCAGATCTTCCACGAGCTGCGTGGCATGAACGTGCCGCCGGACAAGGTGCTGGAGCTGCACACGGAGCTGGAGTCGTGCGCGCTGCCCGGCGCCTACTGCGCGCGGATGATCCGGGAGCAGTGGCCGCAGGCGCGGATCACGAGCATCGCGCCGTACGGCACCGACCACGCGAGCCGGCAGCAGGGCATGCAGCAGTTGTTGGCGCACCAGGGCGAGCTGCACCAGGTGGCGGACGGTCCCGCACGGCCGGCGCCGGTGCGGGTGCCGGTGCCGCAGGTGCCGCCGGCGCCGCCGATCCCGCCGGAGGGCATCGCGCAGGAGCTGGCGGCGGCGTTCGGGCCGGGCGTGTTCCGGTTCGAGCAGGCGGCGGTGTCCCGGCAGGGCGTGCCGCCGGTCGTGGCGCACACGCTGGTGGTGGCGGGACTGCCGCTGGACATGGGTCCGTTCTTCTGGGCGCAGGCCCAGCCGGGCCGTCCGGTGCCGACGCTGGCCGAGCTGGCGCAGGAGCGCGGGGTGCAGCCCGCCTCGGACGCGGGCTCGTACCTCGTGATGGGCACCGACTTCGGCAAGGCGATCTGTGTGCAGTACGGCACCGCCAACATCGTCGCCGTTCCCGTCGAGGCGGGGCCGGGCGGTGCGCCCGTACCGCCGCAGTTCGTGAACACCGGTCTGCCGGAGTTCGCGCGCTGCCTGGCCCTGCTGGGCCGGATGTGGCGGCTGCGGTTCGGTCTGAACCAGGAGCAGGCGGGCCGCTGGACCGTCGACTTCCAGGGGCAGCTCGCCTCGCTCGACCCGGCGGCGCTGGGCTCGCCGGAGAGCTGGTGGTCGGTGCTGCTGGAGCAGATGTGGGACGGGCTGCTGTAGTCCGCCTTCGGCAGCCACGCGTCAGGTGACCGGTCTTGGGGCCGGGTCCGGTCGGTCGACCGGACCCGGCCCTCTGCTTATGCCGTGCCGGGCCGGGCATGACGGCCCGAATCCGCTGCCGGGAGGGCGGAAAACACATCGACCGTGACTTCTGGCGGAGTGTCGCGTTATGAACCGTTACGTCTGATCCATCAAGATGTGCGCGAAATAATCATTTCGTGCGTGTCGGGCGGAGAGGGGTTCCCACGGTGAGCAGCGCATCGGAGATGCCGCACGGGTTCGAGACCGTCCGGGGGCGCGGCTACCGCCCCGAGCAGGTCGACGCCTACGCGGCCGCGCTCGCGCGGGACCGCGACGCCGCGTGGGAACGCGCGGCGCGGCTGACCGTCCTCGCCAAGGACATGGAGGCGGAGCTGGAACAGCTGCGCGAGACGGTCGCGCAGCTCGCTCCGCAGACGTACGAGACGCTCGGCGAGCGCGCCCAGCGCTTGTTCCAGCTCGTGGTGGAGGAAGCCACGCTCGTACGGGAGTCCGTGCGGCGCGAGACGCAGGAAGAGGTCGCGCAGGCGGAAGCGCGCGCGCTGAGCGTGCGCCAGGCGGCACAGGAGTACGCGGACGAGCTCTGCGCGGAGGCCGAGGAACGCTCCCGTCAGCGGCTCCTCGCGGCCGGCGCCGAGGCCGACGATCTGCGGATCGGTGCGCGCCGGGAGGTGAAGGAGCGACGCGCCGAGGCCCTCGCGGCGCTGCGCGAGGTGCGGGATCGGACTTCGGCCATGCTCGGCGAGTTGGCCAAGGAACACGCCGAGCGCTGGGCCGAGGCCAAGCGCGAGGCGGTCGGGCGGGCCGAGGCGTTCGACGCGGAGCAGGCCGAGCGCCTGGCCCGGGCCGAGGCCGAGCTCGCCGAGGCGAAGCGCTCCGTCGAGCAGGCGGAGGAGTGGTCGCGGCGGTGTCAGCACGCGGCACGTGCGCGTGCCGGCGAGATTCTCACCGAGGCCCGTATGCAGGAGGGCCGGATCGCGAGCGACACGCAGCGGGTGCTGCGCGAACACGGTGAGCAGTGGGACGAGGTGCGGGCGCACATGGACCATGTGCGCAAGAGCCTGACGGCACTGACGGGGCGCGCACCGGCCGAATAGAGCCGTCGGCGCGCGGGGTGGGCGCGAAGGAGCACGGCGCCCACTCGCACCCGTGCCCGCGCCCACCCGCCCACGCCCGCACCGGCGGTACGCGTCCCGTCCGCTCAATTCCCCCTGCGTACCGCCCCCGCCAGGATCCACCCCTCCACCGCCTCGTACTGGCGGCGCTGTTCCTCCGCCTTGCGCCGGCCGGAGACCGCCGTGCCCAGCCAGCCGAAGGCGAAGCCCGCCGGGATCGAGACGATGCCGGTCGTGGTGAACGGGAACCAGTTGAAGTCGGCGTCGGGGAAGGCCGCGACGGGCGAGCCGGAGACCAGGTTCGTGCCCGGCATCAGCAGCAGCACGGTGAGCGAGCCGCCGATCAGGGTGCAGATCAGGCCCGTTCGGGTGTAGCGGCGCCAGAAGAGGCCGTAGACCAGGGCGGGGGCGAGGGCGGAGGCACCGAGGCAGAACGAGAGGGTGACCAGGGGCTGCAGGCTGCGGTGCTGGACCAGGGTCGCCAGGAGGATCGCCGGAACGCCGATCGTCAGGGCCGAGAGCCGGGCCAGGCTCATCTCGCGGCGGGCCGTCATGTCACGCGCGTAGGCCGCGAACACGTCGTGGGCCAGGGAGTTGGCGCAGGCGAGGATCATCCCGGCGACGGACGCCAGCAGGGTCAGGAAGATGGCCGTGGTGACCGTGGTGAACAGGAACGTCTCGCCGGTCGACACGTCCGGTCCGAACGCGGCCCGGGACCCCAGCAGGTAGGCGGTGTTGCCCTGCGGGTCGGCCGCGGCGATCGCCGCACGGCCGATCAGCGCCGTCGCGCCGAACCCGACGACCGTGATGACCAGCACGAACAGGGCCACGCTGGACACCGCCCAGGACAGTGAGCGGCGCACCTGGCGGGCGCTGGAGGCGGTGTACATGCGCATGGTGATGTGCGGCAGGCAGGCGCCGCCCAGGACGATCGTCAGCTCGGACGTGATCATGTCCAGGCGGGGGCTGGCCCCGCCCGCGAACTGCAGGCCCGAGTGCAGGAAGGCGTCCCCGGCCCCGCTCTGCCGCGCCGCCGCGTCGAACAGGGCGCCCGCGTCCCAGGCGAAGCGGCGCAGGATCAGGACGGCGACCAGGGCGCCCGAGCCGAGCAGCATGACGATCTTCAGGATCTGGATGAGGGCGGTGCCCTTCATGCCGCCGATCGCGGCGTAGCTGATCATCAGCGCGCCCAGCCCGATCACACAGCCCGTCTTCAGGGACTCGCTGGAGAAGCCGAGGATGAACGCCATCAGCTGACCGGCGCCGGCGAGTTGCACCAGCATCAGCGGCAGCAGCGCGGCGATGGTCACCGCGCACGTCGCGACGCGGACGCCACGGCCGGGCAGGCGGCGGGCCAGCGCGTCGCCCATGGTGAACCGGCCCGCGTTGCGCAGGGGTTCGGCCAGCAGGAACATCAGCAGCATCAGCGACAGGGCCGTACTCAGGGCGAGCACGATGCCGTCGTAGCCGCACAGCGCGATGACGCCGCCGGTACCGAGGACGGAGGCCGCCGAGATGTAGTCGCCCGCGATGGCGAGGCCGTTGCGCATGGGGGACAGGGAGCCGTAGCCGGTGTAGAACTCGTCGAGGTCGTCGCGGTCGGGGCCGGTCATGACGCACAGCAGCAGGGTGATGGTGGCGACGGCCGAGAACGCGACCAGGGACATGGCCTGCGCCGAGCCGCTGAAGCCCGTGAACCCACTCATCGCGCGGCCCCCCGCCTGGCGTCCACGTCCGCCTGCTTGCGGATGCGGTCCGCGAGCGGGTCGACATGGCGGCGCGCGGTGTACTCGTACAGCGCGATCGCCAGACAGGTGACGGGCAGTTGGAGGAGGGCGAGGAGCAGGCCCGCGGGGATCCCGTCGGCGAGCGGGCTCGTCATGAAGTCGGGCGCGAACGCCGACAGGACGAGGAACAGGGTGAAGTAGCCGAGAGCGGTGAGCGTGGCGGTGCGTCGCTGCCAGCGGTAGGCGCCGCGCAGGATCCGCAGGTCGCTGTGGTGGCCGAGCGATTCGTGGCGGGGTCGGGGGCGGGGCCGGGGTGGTGTGGGGGGTGCCGGCTGCCAGGGGTAGGTGTGGTACTCCGGGGGCTGCGGGTACGGGTCGTGGGACATCCCGTGCTCCTTGCGTGGCTCGGGTCCGTGGCGGCGGACCGCAGGGAGATGGGGGGTGGGAGCCATGCACGTTACTCGCAGGTATCCAGGGCGCGCGCCCTTTTCTGCGAACTGGACGGTCGGTATGCGCTTTCTCCACGACTGGGGCGCAGACCCTGGGCGTTACCCGCGTTGACTCAGATTTTTTCCGCCCGCGGGGACGGGAAGCTGTTTCGGTCGCCCCGCCGCTGAAGGCTTCAGTCCTTGAGGACGGGGAAGCGCCGCGGCGCCAGGAACAGCAGCACCAGGAACGCCAGCGCCGCCGCGCCCGCCGCCCCCAGATACACCGCGTGCACGGCGTCGGCGATGGCGTGCCGGGTCGCCTCCGGGGCCGTACCGGCGTCCAACGCGCGCGTGACGGAGTCCAGATCGCCGGCGTCGCCCAGCCGTGCGGCCAGCACCCCGTTGGCGACGGCGCCGAACAGGGAGGCGCCGACGGTCTGCCCGGTCTGCCGGCAGAACAGCACCGAGGCCGTAGTCGTGCCGCGCTCCTCCCACTCCACCGTCGACTGGACCCCGACCATCAGCGGCAGCTGGAACAGGCCCAGCGCGCCGCCCAGCAGCAGCATCAGCAGCGCCGGCTGCCAGGCCGCGCCCGGATACGGCAGGAACGGGAACGCGAACAGGATCAGCGCGGCGGTGCCGATGCCGAGCATCGCCGTGTTGCGAAAGCCGATGCGCCGGTACACGTGTTGGCTGAGCGCGGCCGACACCGGCCAGCTGAGCGTCCAGACGGACAGGACGAACCCGGCCGCCATGGGGGCGAGGCCGAGCACCGACTGCGCGTACGTCGGCAGGAACACCGAGGGCGCCACCATCAGCAGGCCGAGCGCGCCCAGCGCCAGGTTGACCGCCGCGATCGTACGGCGCCGCCACACCCAGCCCGGAATGATCGGCTCCGGCGCCCGTCGCTCCACCCACACCACGACCGCTATCAGTGCGAGCCCGAGGGCGAACAGCGCGAGCGACGGCGCGGACAGCCACGGCCAGGCCACTCCGCCCTGCACCAACGCGGTGAGCAGCACGCCACCGCAGGCGAACACCGCCAGCGCGCCCGCCCAGTCCACCCGCACCCGCGCGCGGGGCGTGCGTGCCGGTTCGTGCAGATGACGCACGATCAGCCACAGCGCCGCCGACCCTATGGGCAGGTTGATGAGGAAGATCCAGCGCCAGTCCGCGTACGCCGCCAGCACCCCGCCCAGCCCCGGGCCGGCCACCGCCGACACCGCCCACACCGTGGACAGCTTGGACTGGATCTTCGGCCGCTCCTCGAGCGGGTACAGGTCGGCCGCGAGGGTCTGCACCGTGCCCTGCAGCGCCCCGCCGCCCAGCCCCTGCACCACCCGGAACGCGATCAGCGCCCCCATGTTCCAGGCGGCCGCGCACAGCACCGAGCCGAGCAGGAACACGGCCGCGCCCGCCACCAGCACCGGTTTGCGGCCGAAGGTGTCGGACAGCTTCCCGTACACGGGCAGCGTGACCGTGACGGCGAGCAGATAGCCGGAGAACAGCCAGGAGAAGACCGAGAACCCGCCGAGATCGCCGACGATCTGCGGTACGGCCGTGGAGACGATGGTGGCGTCGAGCGCGGCCAGTGCCATCGCGAGCATCAGGGCCGCGACTACCGCCCCCCGCCGGGAAGCCGCGTTGCGTCGAGTGCTGTCCCGTGTCGCCGGCCTCGTACTTCCCACCCTCATCCCTCCCCGTGCCCCCTGCACCTATCTGCCGGACGACAGCTTCCCACTTGACCATGACGCCACGGGAGGGTGGAACCTGACTGGGCCGGAGGGTGGAGCCGACCCCTAGGACGACTCCACCTCGCGGTGGACCGCCCCTAGGGGAAGCTCCGTAATCCGGATCGGGGAGGGTTCGTACCGCCGGAGGACGAGCCGGACCCCGGGTTGTCCTTAACCTGGCTTTACGCCGCTGGGGGGCGGCTGACCGAACCGGCGGGGGTGGGGTTTTCCCCCGCACAAGACGGGGCTTCGCACCAGCGCGCCGAACCCCCGCCGGCCACGAGACTCATCGACGTACCGATCCGCACGACGACGCGGCACTCCGCGCCGCCCATCGACCGACCGATATAGGAGACTTACCGTGACATCGGCTGTGACCATTCCCAGGCACGGGGGTACTGGAGGGCCTACGGCCGTTGCCGCGCGGGCCCGGCAGGTCGTCAAGGCGTACGGATCCGGGGAGACCCGTGTCGTCGCCCTCGACCACGTCGACGTGGACATCGCCCGCGGCCAGTTCACCGCGATCATGGGCCCCTCGGGGTCCGGCAAGTCCACCCTGATGCACTGCCTCGCCGGACTCGACACGGTGAGCAGCGGCCAGATCTACCTGGACGAGACCGAGATCACCGGCCTGAAGGACAAGAAGCTCACCCAGCTGCGCCGGGACCGGATCGGGTTCATCTTCCAGGCGTTCAACCTGCTGCCCACGCTGAACGCGCTGGAGAACATCACCCTGCCGATGGACATCGCGGGCCGCAAGCCCGACAAGCCCTGGCTGGACCGGGTCGTGGAGACCGTGGGCCTGGCCGGACGGCTCAAGCACCGGCCGACCCAGCTGTCCGGCGGCCAGCAGCAGCGGGTCGCCGTGGCCCGCGCCCTGGCCGCCCGCCCGGAGATCATCTTCGGTGACGAGCCCACCGGAAACCTCGACTCGCGCGCGGGCGCCGAGGTGCTGGGCTTCCTGCGCCGCTCCGTCGACGAGCTGGGCCAGACCATCGTGATGGTCACCCACGACCCGGTGGCCGCCTCCTACGCGGACCGGGTGCTGTACCTCGCCGACGGCCGCATCGTCGACGAGATGCACCAGCCGACGGCCGACCAGGTCCTGGACCGCATGAAGGACTTCGACGCCCGGGGACGTACGTCATGACCGTCCTGAAGACGTCGATGCGCAACTTCTTCGCGCACAAGGGACGCATGGCGCTGTCGGCGATCGCGGTGCTGCTGTCGGTGGCGTTCGTCTGCGGCACGCTGGTGTTCACCGACACCATGAACACGACGTTCGACAAGCTGTTCTCGCTGACCGCCTCCAACGTCACCGTCTCGCCCAAGGGCGCGTCGAACGACGACACCCCGCAGAACGGCGTGCCGCTGTCGCTGCCCGCGTCCGCCGTGGAGCAGGTGAAGTCGGCCGACGGCGTGAAGTCGGCCGAGGGTGCGGTCAGTTCCCTGAACGTGACCGTTGTCAACAGCCACAACGACAACATGGGCTCCAGCAACGGCGCACCCACCATCGCCGGCAACTGGACCCGGAACGACCTGCGGACGATGGAGATCACCTCAGGGCACGCCCCGCGCGGGCCGACCGAGGTGATGGTCGACGCCGACACCGCCGACAAGCACGACCTCAAGCTGGGCGACGAGCTGCGCACCATCGCGCAGACCGGCGACCTCAAGGCGAAGATCGTCGGCATCGCCACCTTCAAGGTGACCAACCCCGGCGCCGCGGTCGTCTACTTCGACACCGCCACCGCCCAGCGCGAACTGCTCGGCGCCACCGGCCGGTTCACGCAGATCAACGTCACCGCCTCGGCAGGCGTCTCCGACGTGCGGCTCAAGCAGAACGTCACCCGGACGCTCGGCGCGGGCACGTACAAGTACCAGACCGCCAAGGAGAACGCCGACGAGAACCGCAAGGGCATCGGCCAGTTCATGAACGTCATCAAGTACGCCATGCTCGGCTTCGCCGGCATCGCGTTCCTGGTCGGCATTTTCCTGATCGTCAACACCTTCTCGATGCTGGTCGCCCAGCGCACCCGCGAGATCGGCCTGATGCGGGCGATCGGCTCCTCCCGCAAGCAGGTCAACCGCTCGGTGCTGGTCGAGGCGCTGCTGCTCGGCTTCGTCGGCTCGATCCTCGGCGTCGGCGCCGGTGTCGGCATCGCCGTCGGCCTGATGAAGATCATGAGCTCGATGGGCATGGACCTGTCGACCCGGGACCTGACGGTCAAGGCGACCACCCCCGTGGTCGGCCTGGTCCTCGGCGTGATCGTCACCGTCCTCGCCGCCTATCTGCCGGCCCGCCGCGCCGGCAAGGTCTCCCCGATGGCCGCGCTGCGCGAGTCCGGTACGCCCGCCGACGGCAGGGCGGGCTGGATACGGGGCCTGATCGGCCTGGTCCTCACCGGCGCCGGCACCGCGGCGCTGTACGCGGCGGCCACGGCGGACAAGGCGAAGGACGGTTCGCTCGTCCTCGGCGCCGGCATCGTCCTCTCCCTGATCGGCTTCGTGATCATCGGCCCGCTGCTGGCGGGCGGGGTGGTCCGGGTGATCAGCGCGGTCCTGCTGCGGGCCTTCGGCCCGGTCGGCCGGATGGCCGAGCGCAACGCCCTGCGCAACCCGCGCCGTACGGGGGCCACGGGCGCCGCCCTGATGATCGGCCTGGCGCTGGTCGCCTGCCTGTCGGTGGTCGGCTCCTCCATGGTCGCCTCCGCCACGAACGAGCTGGACAAGTCGGTCGGCGCGGACTTCATCGTCCAGGGCCACCAGCGGATCTTCCCGCAGGCCCAGCACGCGATGGAGCGGACGCCGGGCCTGGCCCACGTCACCAACTACAAGGAGGTCGACGCCACGCTGACCTCGCCCGACGGCAAGGCCGACGACAAGGGGGTCACGGCCGCGGACCCGTCGTACGCCGACGACCTGCGCCGCACCACCACCGAGGGCACCCTGAAGAACGCCTACGGCACGGACGCCATGGCGGTCGGCTCCGACTACGCCAAGAAGCACGGCGTGCACGTCGGCGACACCATCACCGTCGCCTTCAAGCACGGCCGCACCGCGAAGCTCAAGGTCGCCGCGATCACGGACGACGACACCGCGCTCGACAAGGGCGCGCGCTACATGAGCATGGCGACCATGGAGAAGTACGTCCCGAAGAGCCAGGTCCCGCCGAACGTGATCATGTTCGCCAAGGCCAAGGACGGCCAGGAGAAGCAGGCCTACGCGGCTCTGAAGGCGTCACTGAAGAAGTGGCCGCAGTACGAGGTCAGGGACCAGACCGACTACAAGCAGGAACTGAAGGACCAGATCGGCCAGCTCCTGAACATGGTCTACGGCCTGCTCGCCCTGGCGATCATCGTCGCGGTCCTCGGCGTGGTGAACACCCTGGCCCTGTCGGTGGTCGAGCGGACGAGGGAGATCGGCCTGATGCGGGCCATCGGCCTCTCCCGCCGCCAGCTGCGCCGCATGATCCGCCTGGAGTCGGTGGTCATCGCCCTCTTCGGCGCCCTCCTCGGCCTCGGCCTGGGCATGGGCTGGGGAGCGACCGCCCAGCGGCTCCTCGCCCTGGAGGGCCTGAACGTCCTGGAGATCCCCTGGCCGACGATCATCGGAGTCTTCGTCGGCTCGGCCTTCGTGGGGCTGTTCGCGGCACTGATCCCGGCGTTCAGGGCGGGGCGGATGAACGTACTGAGCGCGATCGCGACGGACTAGCCGCACGGGCTGAGCCGACGCCAGACCACCGCATACGGGGGTTGCGGGGGAGAACCCGGTGCCGGGGAGTCCTGAGGGACTTCCCGGCACCGGGTCCGTTTTTCATGGGTGAGCGGCACACCCACCCGCGCCACAAGAGAACCGGCGTTATCCACAGCCCCCGGCACCGGCGGGCGCGGCGTCGTACGCTGGAGACCCCCCGGCCGCGACTCGCGTCGGGTCATTCGTGTTGCCCACCCCCCGGACGAAAGCCCCCTCCATGAGCCTGCACGGTCTGCTCGACGCCGTAGCCAAGGACGCCGCCCTCGCGGAAGCGATCAAGGCGGCCGCGGACGGCAACCGCATGCACGTCGACCTGGTCGGCCCCCCGGCGGCCCGCCCCTTCGCGGTCGCCGCCCTGGCCCGCGAGCCCGGCCACCCGGTGCTGGCGGTGACGGCGACGGGACGCGAGGCCGAGGACCTGGCCGCCGCCCTGCGCTCGCTGCTGCCCCCGGCGTCCGTCGTGGAGTACCCCTCCTGGGAGACGCTCCCGCACGAGCGGCTCAGCCCGCGCAGCGACACCGTCGGCCGCCGCCTCGCCGTGCTGCGCAGACTGGCCCACCCCAGCACCGACGACCCCGAGACCGGCCCGGTCTCCGTCGTCGTCGCACCCGTACGTTCCGTGCTGCAGCCGCAGGTCAAGGGGCTCGGCGATCTCGAACCCGTGGCCCTGAGGACCGGGCAGACCGCCGATCTGAACGCCATCGTGGAGGCCCTCGCGGGCGCCGCCTACTCCCGGGTCGAGCTGGTGGAGAAGCGCGGCGAGTTCGCCGTGCGCGGCGGCATCCTGGACGTGTTCCCGCCCACCGAGGAACACCCCCTGCGCGTCGAGTTCTGGGGCGACGACGTCGAGGAGATCCGCTACTTCAAGGTCGCCGACCAGCGGTCCCTGGAGGTCGCC
Organism: Streptomyces sp. NPDC054794; assembly: GCF_053611585.1. Taxonomy (NCBI): domain Bacteria; kingdom Bacillati; phylum Actinomycetota; class Actinomycetes; order Kitasatosporales; family Streptomycetaceae; genus Streptomyces; species Streptomyces sp. NPDC054794. The sequence continues at coordinate 189,717 of NZ_JBSHAQ010000003.1, forward strand.
GAGCACGGCCTGTGGGCGCCGCCCTGCCGTGAACTTCTGTTGACGGAAGACGTCCGCACGCGTGCGCGTGCCCTCGCCGAGCAGCACCCGGAGCTCGGCGAACTGCTCGGAAAGATCGCCGAGGGCATCGCGGTCGAGGGCATGGAGTCCCTGGCCCCGGTCCTGGTCGACGACATGGAGCTGCTGCTCGACGTGCTGCCCAAGGGCGCCATGGCACTCGTCTGCGACCCGGAGCGGGTGCGCACGCGCGCCGCCGACCTCGTCGCCACCAGCCAGGAGTTCCTCCAGGCGTCCTGGGCGGCCACCGCGGGCGGCGGCGAGGCCCCCATCGACGTCGGCGCGGCCTCCCTGTGGTCCATCGCGGACATCCGCGACCGCGCGCGCGAGCTGGACATGATGTGGTGGTCCATCTCGCCCTTCGCCGCCGACGAGTCCTTCGCCGACGACGAGATGAGCGACTCGGACACGCTCAAGCTCGGCATGCACGCGCCCGAGACCTACCGCGGCGACACGGCGCGCGCCCTCGCCGACACCAAGGGCTGGCTGGCCGACGGCTGGCGCACGGTCTTCGTCACCGAGGGCCACGGCCCCGCGGCCCGTACGGTCGAGGTGCTCGGCGGCGAGGGCATCGCGGCCCGCCTCGACGCCGACCTGGGGGAGCTCAGCCCCTCCGTCGTGCACGTCTCCTGCGGCTCCATCGACTACGGCTTCGTCGATCCGGCACTCAAGCTCGCCGTCCTGACGGAGACCGACCTGTCCGGCCAGAAGGCGGCCGGCCGGGACGGCGCCCGCATGCCCGCCCGCCGCCGCAAGACCATCGACCCGCTCAGCCTGGAGGCGGGCGACTACATCGTCCACGAGCAGCACGGCGTCGGCCGCTACATCGAGATGGTGCAGCGCACCGTCCAGGGCGCCACCCGCGAGTACCTCGTCGTCGAGTACGCCCCCGCCAAGCGCGGCCAGCCCGGCGACCGGCTGTACATCCCGACCGACCAGCTGGAGCAGATCACCAAGTACGTCGGCGGCGAGGCGCCCACCCTGCACCGCCTCGGCGGCGCGGACTGGACGAAGACCAAGGCGCGCGCCAAGAAGGCCGTCAAGGAGATCGCCGCCGACCTGATCAAGCTCTACAGCGCGCGGATGGCGGCCCCCGGACACACCTTCGGCGCCGACACCCCCTGGCAGCGGGAGCTGGAGGACGCCTTCCCGTACGCCGAGACCCCCGACCAGCTGACGACCATCGCCGAGGTCAAGGAGGACATGGAGAAGTCGGTCCCGATGGACCGCCTGATCTGTGGCGACGTCGGCTACGGCAAGACCGAGATCGCGGTGCGCGCCGCCTTCAAGGCCGTCCAGGACGGCAAGCAGGTCGCCGTCCTCGTCCCGACCACGCTGCTGGTGCAGCAGCACTTCGGGACCTTCAGCGAGCGGTACTCGCAGTTCCCGGTGAACGTGCGCGCCCTGTCCCGCTTCCAGACCGACACCGAGGCGAAGGCGGCCCTGGAGGGCCTCAAGGAGGGCTCGGTGGACGTCGTCATCGGCACCCACCGCCTGTTCTCCTCGGAGACGAAGTTCAAGGACCTCGGCCTGGTCATCGTCGACGAGGAGCAGCGCTTCGGCGTCGAGCACAAGGAGCAGCTGAAGAAGCTCCGCGCGAACGTCGACGTCCTGACCATGTCCGCGACCCCGATCCCCAGGACCCTGGAGATGGCGGTCACCGGCATCCGCGAGATGTCGACGATCACCACCCCGCCGGAGGAGCGGCACCCCGTTCTCACCTTCGTCGGGCCGTACGAGGAGAGGCAGATCGGCGCGGCCATCCGCCGCGAACTGCTGCGCGAGGGCCAGGTCTTCTACATTCACAACCGGGTCGAGTCGATCGACCGCGCGGCCGCCCGGCTGCGCGAGATCGTCCCCGAGGCGCGCATCGCCACCGCCCACGGCCAGATGTCGGAGTCCGCGCTGGAGCAGGTGGTCGTCGACTTCTGGGAGAAGAAGTTCGACGTCCTCGTCTCGACGACGATCGTCGAGTCCGGCATCGACATCTCCAACGCCAACACGTTGATCGTGGAACGAGGCGACACCTTCGGCCTGTCGCAGCTGCACCAGCTGCGCGGACGCGTCGGCCGTGGCCGCGAGCGCGGCTACGCGTACTTCCTGTACCCGCCGGAGAAGCCCCTCACGGAGACGGCCCACGAGCGCCTGGCGACCATCGCCCAGCACACGGAGATGGGCGCGGGCATGTACGTGGCGATGAAGGACCTGGAGATCCGCGGCGCCGGAAACCTGCTCGGCGGCGAGCAGTCCGGCCACATCGCGGGCGTCGGCTTCGACCTGTACGTCCGCATGGTCGGCGAGGCGGTCGCGGACTACCGGCGCCAGCTGGAGAGCGGCGAGATCGAGGAGGAGCCGCCGCTGGAGGTCAAGATCGAGCTCCCCGTCGACGCGCACGTCCCGCACGAGTACGCGCCCGGCGAGCGACTGCGCCTCCAGGCCTACCGGGCCATCGCCTCCGCCAACACGGAGGACGACATCAAGGCCGTCCGCGAGGAACTCGTCGACCGCTACGGAAAGCTGCCCGAACCGGTCGAGAACCTGCTCCTCGTCGCGGGCCTGCGCATGCTGGCGCGCGCGTGTGGCGTCGGCGAGATCGTGCTGCAGGGCAACAACATCCGCTTCGCCCCGGTGGAGTTGCGGGAGTCGCAGGAACTGCGCGTCAAGCGGCTGTACCCGGGCACGGTCATCAAGCCGGCGGTCCACCAGGTGCTGGTGCCCCGCCCGAAGACCGCGAAGGTCGGCGGCAAGCCGCTGGTCGGGCGTGAACTGCTCGGCTGGGTCGGGGAGTTCCTGGCGTCGATCCTGGGGTCGTAGCCGACGGCGAGGACGTGCGGGCCCCGCCGGGCGAACGGGCGGGCGGCGGCTCGGGTGTGGCACGGGCGGGGGCACTCGTCCGGCCGGCCGCCCGACGCCGTCCCGACGTCATGGCCGCCCGCGTGCGAAACACCTCAGTCCTGTCCGTGTCACATGGTGAGCTGTTGCCGACCGATCCGATGCCGGTGAGGAGTCACGCCATGTCCGAGCACGTCAGCAAGGCCGCCGAGGGTGGGACGGGACAGGACGGCAGGGTGGAGCCGACGCGCGTGCGCGCGCTCTGGCACCTGCTGGAACCCCTGCACGCCGTTCTGTATTACGCGCCGGAGGTCTTCGAGGAGGCCTCCGCCCTCGGATACGGGACGGAGGACCGCTGGCCGGCCTACTTCCCGTTCCGCGCGGCGCCGTTGGGGGCGGTCGGCGGTGAGCGGGTCGCCTCCGCCTTCTACAGCTTCGCCCCCCGGATGGTCGCCGAACACAGCGACCGCGCCTGGACGGTCGCGGGCCCGGAGGCGGTCCTGAGGGCGAGACTGCGCGGGATCGACCGGACGTACCGCTCGATCCTGGGCGACCGCGTCGACAGCCCCGAGCTGGCCGAGGCCGCGGCCCTGGCCCGGCGCGCGGCACAGGCGGCGAACACCGCGGGCCGCCCGCTCGCCGCGGCCAACGCCGAACTGCCCTGGCCCGACGCCCCCCACCTGCAGCTGTGGCAGGCGGCGACGATCCTGCGCGAACACCGCGGCGACGGCCATCTCGCCGCCCTCCTCGTCGCCGGCCTCGACCCCGTCGAGTCCCTGGTCTCCTTCGCCGCGATAGGCGCCGCGTCCGTCGAGCGCTTCGAGAGCCGTGGCTGGAGCCCCGAGGAGTGGACGGCCGCACGCGAACGCCTGACCGCCCGTGGCCTCGTCGACGCGAACGGTACGGCCACGGACGCGGGCCGCGAGCTGCGCCGCGAGGTCGAGCGGCACACCGACCGCCTCGCCGCCGCCCCCTGGCAGAGCCTCGGCCTGCCCGCCGTGGACCGCCTGACCGCACTGCTCGGCGACTACTGGGTCGCGGTCCTGTCCACGGGACTGCTCCCCGCCGAGTCGACGCTGGGCATCGGCAAGGTCTGAGCCGGGCAAGCGTACGGCCGCCGCGAGCGACCGCCGATACGCCGGCCTGCCCCCGGCGCGCCCCCCACCCCCCGTCCGGCGCGAACCACCCGGTCGCTACGGTGGGTCCAGGAACGTCCGCCCGTGCGGGGGGCGGAACAAGGGGAGGCAAGGGGGACGCGCCGTGATGCGTCTGAGGGGCGGGGCCATCACCGCCGCCGTCGTGCTGCTCGCCGTGGCCGGCTGCACCGACCAGGACACCAGGGGTTCTTCGGGAGCCGGACGGCCGGGGAGCGGGGGCGCCGCCCTGACCGCCGCGGAGTCACTGGCCGTCAAGGGCCGGGCGCCGAAGACCGGTTACTCCCGGGCCAGGTTCGGCACCGCCTGGGCCGACACCGACTCCAACTCCTGCGACACCCGGGACGACATCCTCAAACGCGACCTGAAGGAGGTGAGGTTCACCCGCGGCGACTGCAAGGTCTCCTACGGCCTGCTGGAGCCCGATCCGTACTCCGGCAAGGCCATCACCTACCGGCGCGGCCGCAGCCAGGTCGACATCGACCACGTCGTCGCCCTCTCGGACGCCTGGCAGAAGGGCGCCAAGTACTGGGACCCCAGCAAACGCATAGCCCTGGCCAACGACCCCCTCAACCTGCTGGCCGTCGACGCGAGCACCAACCGCGGCAAGGGCGACGGCGACACGGCCACCTGGCTCCCGCCCAACAAGGCCTACCGCTGCGCCTACGTCGCAGCCCAGGTCGCCGTGAAGAAGAAGTACGGCCTGTGGGTGACCGGCGCCGAGAAGGCCGCGATGAAGGACGTCCTCGCCTCCTGCCCGGACCAGAAGCTCCCGTCCGGCGGCAACCCGACCAAGGCGCCGGAGCGTTTCCGGGCGCGCTGACGGCCCCGGGCGCCCGGATTCTCTTCGCGGCCGTCGCCCTTCTCGCATAGCGTGGCCTGCATGGATGTCACGGTGGCGAGCCTCGCCGAGAGGCCCGAGATGCTGGAGAAGGTCGTCGGGATGGCCGACACCTGGGCGGAGTTCACGACCAACGACCCGGTCGGCGGCGCCTACTACGGCCGTATCCCGACCGAACTGCCGCAGTACGCGCTGTTCGCCGAGGACGAGCGGGGCGACGTGGTCGCACATGGCTACAGCGTGCCCTTCGCCCTCGGCGCCGAAGGACGCGGCACGCTGCCCGCCCGCGGCTGGGACCAGGTGCTCGGCTGGGCCTTCGCCGACCTGCGCCGCGGCACCCGCCCCGACACGGTCAGCGCGATCGCCATCGTCGTGGCCCCGCACGCGCAGGGCCGCGGGCTGTCCGCACGGATGCTCTCGGCGATGCGGGACAACGCCCGGGCGCACGGCTTCGGCGAGGTCGTCGCGCCGGTCCGGCCCAGCGCCAAGCACCTGGAGCCGCGTACCGACATCGCGGAGTACGCGCACCGGGTGCGCGCCGACGGTCTGCCGCACGACCCGTGGCTGCGCGTCCACGCACGGGCCGGCGCGACCATCGACTCCATCGCGCCGGCGTCCATGACCGTGGCCGCCTCCTTGGAGGAATGGCGCCGCTGGACGGGGCTGGCCTTCGACACGGAGGGCGACATCGACGTACCCGGCGCCCTCGTCCCGGTCCGCTGTGAACCGGAACGCGGATACGCCGTGTACGTCGAGCCCAATGTGTGGATGCGGCACCCGCTGTGAGCGGCGCCGGGACGCGGCTCAGCCGCCCAGCGCGTCCAGGTCGATGATCTTGCCGGCGGGCTTCTGCGCCGGCACGGGCTTGTCGTAGTCGCTGAAGGAGAGCTTCACCGGCTCCTTGGCGGAGGTGCCGTCGACCCTCAGCAGGTACGGCTTGCCCTCGGTGGCGACGTAGAGCGTGTAGTTGTCCTTGCCGTCCTTCTCATGGAGGACGATCGCCGGAGTGCCGTCGACGGAGGTCGTCTTGCCGCGCGTGGCGTCCGAGTTGCTGTCCTCGGCGCCGCCGAGCACCGCGTCCAGGTCGCAGAGGCCCGCGATGTCCTTGGCGTCCTGGCCCTTCACGGCCATCTTGGTCCACTTCCCGGCCAGCATCGCCACGGCCGCGTCGGTGTCGGACTTGGCCTCGCCCTTGCTCTGGGCGCGCAGGAACGCCTCGTCGTACTTCATGTAGATGGCGTCACCGGTCTTGATCAGGTCGGCCTTGCCCTGCCCGTTCATGCTCATGGTGCCGGCGCATTCGCCCTTCCTGTTCAGGGCCATGTCGAGCTGGATGGTGCCCTTGCTCTCGTCGTCGGGGACATCGCCCTTCATCCGCAGCGACGAGGCCCCGGTGGTGGCCTTCATCGCCCGGTCGGCGATCTCGGCTCCCGTCAGCCCGGCGAACGGGCCCTTCGGCTTGCTGTCCGCGGAGTCTTTGTGCTGCCCCGGCAGACAGCCGGTGAGTCCGGCGGTGGCCGCGGCGGCGAGGCAGAGGGCGGCAAGTGCGGTGCGACGCATGGGAATTCCTTGGTGAAGAGATGAGCGGTGAGGTGAGGTGAGGTGCGGTGAGGTGAGGTGCGGTGAAGTGAGGTGCGGTGAAGTGACGTGCGTGTGGCGGTTGGTGGTGCGGGGGGAGACGGGCCGGCGGGGTCAGGCGGTCTTCTTCCAGTCCCTGCAGCCGGTGGTCTTGAAGTAGGCGTCGGACGCCTTGATGGTGACGACGGCGGTGCCGGTCACGTTGTTGTTCGCGATGATCGAGTCGAGCCCGTGCTCGGCGTCCTTGGTGCGCTCCCAGTAGCAGGAGTCGTCGGCGTTGCCGGTGGACCTGTACGTGCCCGGGGCGATGTCCGTCCCGACCTTGAACATGCCGCCCTTGCCGGCCATCTTCGAGGCGGGTGAACCCTTCGCCTTCGGGTCGACGGCCTCCCAGCCCTTGCAGCCGCTGGACTTGAACAGCTTGTCGGTGGCCTTGACGGTGACGTAACTGGTGCCGGTGACATTGTCGTTGGCCAGCAGCGCGTCCGTCTCGCCCGAGGCGTCCTTGGCGCGCTCCCAGTAGCACATCTCGTCGGTGTTGCCGCTGGTGCGGTAGGTGCCCGGCTTGACGTCCTTGCCGACCTGGAAGTCACCGTCCCCGTCGAACGCGGCCTTCTTCGCGGCGGCTTCCGGTCTGTTCGCCCCCTTCTTGCCGCCGGACCGGTGCTCGGCGGACGGCGAAGAGCCCTTGCCGCCGCTGTGGGAACCGCTGTCGTCGCCCTTGTCGCTGCCGCCGGCGTTCGCCGACACGGCACCGATGACGATGACCCCCACGACGGCCCCCAGCACGGCCTTGCCCTTCATGCCCATGGCTCTGCCCCCTCCCGAGTCGGCGACCGCCCCCCTCAGGCGGTCGCTCGTTCGCTGGGTCAATAAGACCAGAGCCTGTGAACCGAGTCAACACGGTTCACGCGATGAGTCGCGTACACGGCCGTGAAGGGATGGATCACGTGTTCACCGGTATGCTCGTGGTCACACATGGACGAGGGGAGCGGGGCGGGTGCAGGACAACGCGACAGAGGTGACCGCCGCCGGAATCGCACGGCTCGCCGGCGTCGGCCGTGCCGCCGTCAGCAATTGGCGCCGTCGGCACGCCGACTTCCCCAAACCGGTCGGCGGCACCGAGACCAGCCCGTCCTTCGCGCTCGTCGAGGTGGAGGCCTGGCTGCGCAAGCAGGGCAAGCTCGCCGAGGTCCCGCTCCGCGAACGCGTCTGGCAGCAACTCGCCGGCCATCCCGAGGGCCCCGTCACCGCGTTGGTGCACGCGGGCTGCGCCCTGCTGCTCATCCACGAGCGGCCCACCGTGTGGCTGGAGATGAGCGCCGGGTCCGACGAGCGGCTGGCCGCGCTGCTGCCCGACACACTGGAAAAGGTGATCGTGCCGCGCTTCGGTGTGACGCGGGGCCGCCGAGTTCACAGCGGGCGGGCCGGCGGCGGCGCGGCGGCTGTGAACGCTCCGGGGGCTGTGAACGCGCCGACATCGGCTCACAGCGCGGGCGCTGTGAACACCCCGGCCGCGTCACGCACCGCTTCGCCGGTCACGACCCCAGCCGGTGTGAACACCGGCGGCGATGTGAACACCCGGCCCGCCGCACACACCGCACATGCCGGGCACGCCGCCCACGGTGTGAACACCGCACCCGCCGTGATCGGCACCCCGGCCGTTCACATCCCCACCAGCCCCGAATTCCTTCCCTCCGTCCCCCTCCTGCGCGGCGCCGCCGAGCTGGCGGCCGAGAGGGGGGCCCGGCAGACGTTCGAGTTCCTGCTGGGGCGGCACCTCGACGCCAACCCGCGCCAGTACACGCTCACGCCCGCCGAACTCGCCCGCCTCATGGCCGACCTCGCCGGCCCCGCCCGTACCGTGCTCGACCCGGCCTGCGGCACCGGCGCCCTGCTGCGCGCCATCGATACCCGCCCCGATCAGGAGCTCTACGCCCAGGACAGCGCGCCCGACCTGGCCGTGCTCACCGCGCTCCGGCTCGCGCTGCACGCCCGCTCCACCGTGCGCGCCGCCGTCGGCGACACCCTGCGCGGGGACGCGTATCCGTGGCTGCACGCCGACGCCGTCCTGTGCCACCCGCCGTTCAACGAGCGCAACTGGGGCCACGACGAACTCGCCTACGACCCGCGCTGGGAGTACGGCTTCCCCGCCCGCACCGAGTCCGAGCTGGCCTGGGTCCAGCACGCGCTCGCCCGGCTGAAGGACGGCGGCACCGCCGTACTGCTGATGCCGCCCGCCGCCGCCTCCCGCCGCTCCGGTCGGCGCATCCGCGCCGACCTGCTGCGCCGCGGCGCGCTCCGCGCCGTCCTCGCGCTGCCGGTCGGCGCCGCGCCGCCGTACAACATCCCCCTGCACGTATGGGTGCTGCGCCGGCCGGACCGGACGCCCGCGCAGCCCGAGGTGCTGCTCGCCGACACCGGGCAGTTCGCCACCGAGGGGCGCGGCGGCCCCGACTGGCAGGCGGTGCGGGACGCCGTACTGGACGCCTGGGTCGCCTTCGAACGCGCCGGGCGGCTCGACGAGCGGCCGGGGCTGGCCCGTTCCGTGCCCGTGATCGAACTCCTCGACGACGACGTGGACCTGGCCCCCGCCCGGCACCTCCCGCCGGCCGCGGCGGCCGACGGCGCCGAGCAGCTCACGGCCGTACGGGAGCGCCTCGGCGAGACGCTGCGCCTGACCGCCGACCTCACTCCGCCGCCCGCCGACGCCGCGCGCCCCGCGCGCTGGCCGCTCACCACCGTCGGTGAACTCGCGCGCGGGGGCGCCCTGGTGCTGCGTACCGGCGGAAGCGGCGGCCACGCGCGCGTGCCCGTCCTCACCGACCACGACGTGCTGGCCGGAACGGCGCCCTCGGGGACGCTCCCGGAGAGCGACGAGGAGGCCGTGCTCACCGAGGTGGGCGACATCGTCGTGCCGGTGCTCGGCGGCGGCTCGATGGCCCGCGTGATCGACGAGGTGACGGAGGGCGCCGCCCTGGGGCGCAACCTCGCGCTCCTGCGCCCCGATCCCACGGCGCTCGACCCCTGGTTCCTCGCCGGCTTCCTGCGCGGCACCGCCAACAACCGCCAGGCCAGCAGCTACGCGTCCACGGCCACCCGCCTCGACGTGCGCCGCCTCCAGTTGCCGCGGCTCCCGCTCGACGAACAGCGTCGCTACGGCGCGCGCTTTCGCGCACTCGACGAGTTCGAGCGGGCGCTGCGGCACGCGGGCCGGCTCGGGGAGCAGCTCGTGCGCGGGATGTACGACGGTCTGACGGACGGAACGGTGGCACCTGAATGACGCGGCGGGGGACCCGCGGGGCAGACTGTGGGGCGACGGCGGTGGTACGGCGGTGGTACGGCGGGGGCGACGCCTGCGTCGGCTCTTGCGCCCGGAACGTCCTGCTCCGCGCAACCCCGTCCGCACCTGCGCCGTCGTGGGAAGTGACCGGCCGGACAACGGTTCGGTACAACCCGAACCGGTTGTCCGTGTCGGGCCATATGCTCGAAGCGACAATCGCATGACCGGGGTTGTCCGCACCGCGGACGGCGCCGGACGGAACGCGTACGCCCTCTTCAGGTAACAGGAGCAACCATGCAAGGCCACGGCTACGCACAGCCGGTGAAGCAGCCGCCGGACACCGCGGTGCTGGTCTTCCTGCGCATCCTGTTCGTGGTGATCGGGTTCCTGTGCATCGGCTTCGCGGCCTGGGCGATGCTGCTGCGCCTGGCCGTCGTGACCCGCAAGCCGCTGGACTGGTGCCTGTTCATCGTGGCGCTGGCGGCCGACATCATCAGCGTGGTGCTGATCGGCAGTGACCCCGCCGACGAGGTGAGCACCGGCGGCGCCGTGGGCCTCGGCATCCTCTTCGGCACGCTCGTCATCGTGACGGTCTACTACCTCGCGGCGGACATCCGGCACTTCGCGCGCCAGCGCGAGGCCTACCGCGCGCAGCAGCCGATGGCCCGGGCGTACAACTACCCGGGCCCCGTGTCGCCGTACACCGCGACGACCGTGCCGAGCACGCCCGTGGCGCCGATGCCGCTCACGCCCCACACGCCCCCGCCCGGGCCGCCGATCTCCACGCCGCACCAGCGTCCCGCCCCCGCCCGCATCGACCAGGTGCGCGCCGAGCTGGACGAGCTCAGTGACTACCTGCGCAAGCACGACGGGTATCCCGAGGACAACCACGAGGGCGGAAGGTGACCGTGGCGACAGGACGCGTCGTCGCCGGCCGCTACGAGCTGTCCACGCTCATCGGGCAGGGCGGCATGGGCCAGGTCTGGACGGCGTACGACCAGCGGCTGGACCGGCGCGTGGCGGTGAAGCTGCTGCGCCCCGACAAGGTCGCCGGGCAGGAGGCGGACGAACTGCGCCGCCGGTTCGTGCGCGAGTGCCGGGTCACCGCGCAGGTCGACCACCCCGGGCTGGTCACGGTGCACGACGCGGGCAGCGAGGGCGAGGAGCTGTTCCTCGTCATGCAGTACGTCGACGGCGCCGACCTCTCCGACCACCTCGCCGAGCACGACCCCTACCCGTGGCAGTGGGCGGTCGCGGTCGCCGCGCAGCTGTGCGCCGTGCTGAGCGCCGTGCACGCCGTGCCGATCGTCCATCGCGACCTCAAGCCGCGCAACGTGATGGTGAAGCAGGACGGCACGGTCACCGTGCTCGACCTCGGCGTCGCCTCCGTCATGGACACCGACACCACCCGCCTCACGCACACCGGTTCGCCCATCGGCTCGCCGGCGTACATGGCGCCCGAGCAGGCGATGGGCGGCGCGGTCGGCCCGTACACCGACCTGTACGCGCTCGGCGTGCTGATGCACGAACTGCTCAGCGGGGACGTGCCGTTCTCCGGTTCCACGGCGCTCGGCGTACTGCACCGGCACCTGTACGAGCCGCCGCTGCCCGTGCGCCGCCTGCGCCCCGAGGTGCCGGAGGCGCTCGAAGCGCTCGTCCTGCGGCTGCTCGCCAAGGACCCGCAGCACCGGCCGGCCTCCGCGCAGGAGGTCTACGAGCACCTGGCGCTGCTCCTGCCCGCGCGCGGGATACCCACCGGGGCGCCCCTCGACCCCACGCGGCCCTTCCTGCGCCCGCACGCCCCCTGGCCGGACCGGGCGCGCACGCCCGCGCCCCAGCCCGCCCCCGTGACGCCCGTGCCGGACGCGGCCGAGAAGCCCGATGTGGCCGCCGCCGTGGACGAGGTCAAGCGCCTCCTGGGGGAGGGCCGTATCACCCAGGCTGTCGACATCCTCGGCGCGATCCTGCCCGCCGCCGCCCAACAGCACGGTGAGCACTCCCCGGTGGTCCGCTCCCTGCGCAAGCAGTACGCGGCCACGCTCATGGACGACGGTCAGTTCCGGCGCGCGCTGCCCGAACTGCGCCGGCTGGCCGACGAACGCGCCGCCGAGGCCGGTCAGGCCGACCCGCAGTCGCTGCGCTTCCGCTACGAAGCCGCCCTGTGCCTGGAACAGCTCGGCGAACCGGCGGCGGCGCTCGCGGAGTACCGCGCGCTGCTGCCGTACTACGAGAACCAGTACGTCGCCGGGGACCCCGCGCTCGCCCACGACGTCCGCCGCCGCATCGGCCATCTGCTGCTCGCCCTCGGCGACCGCTCCGCCGCCCACGACACGCTCGCGCGGCTGCTGCTCGACGTGGAGCGCCTGAACGGCCCCGGTCATCCGATGGCCGCGGAGGTCCGGCGCTCGCTGCAGTGGCTGGGGCAGGTGCGCGGCTAGATTTTGCCGTTCCCTGGGCAATTCTTGTGATCTTCGGGGGGTTGTGTTTCCCGAAGGCATGAACGGCGCTGGATAGGTTGCCCTTCGCTTTTGCCAGGCAGAACAAGAGCGCTGGCAACGCGCGATCGAGGGTGGGGTACATGGCCGGCCATCGGCAGACCAAGAAGCGCAGGTACGTCACGTGGGCGGTGGCGGGTGCCGCCGTCGTCGCCGGGGCCGGGATCGCCGCGCAGGCCTCCATGGCCGCCACCACCTGGCCCGCGCAGCGGACATACACCGGGCACGCCTTCGACACCTGCACCGCGCCCTCTCTCAACGCGATGAAGGCATGGCGCAGCAACGGGTTCTACGGTGCCGCGGCCGTCTACGTCGGCGGCAGGAACCGCGGCTGCAACCAGCCCAACCTCACCCCCTCCTGGGTCAAGTCCGTCAGCGACGTGGGCTGGAAGCTCATCCCGCTCTACGTGGGCGCCCAGCCGCCCTGCCAGACCGGCACCAGCCCGGAGAGGATCAGCGCCGCCACCGCCGCCTCCCTCGGCGCGAGCGACGCCGCCGACGCCGTCGCCAAGGCCTCCGCCCTCGGCATGAAGGCGGGCAGCCCGATCTACCTCGACATGGAGGCGTACGACGTCACGAACAAGGCGTGCAACGACGCCGTGCTGACGTACGTGCGCTCCTTCAGCAAGACGCTGCGCGCCAAGACGTACCGCGGCGGCTACTACGGCTTCACCAGCTCCAGCGCCAAGGCGATCGCCACCGCGACGGACAAGACGGACCTGCCGGGCAACCTCTGGTACGCGCTGTGGGACAAGCAGTACACCACCACCGCGGACTGGCCGTGGGGGGCGACGCAGTACACCGGCCACAGTCGCGCCCACCAGTACATGGTCAACAGCAAGGAGACGCGGAACGGTTACACGATCACCGTGGACCGCGACGCGTGGGACGCCCCGGTGGCCATCACCGGCTGACGCCCACCGCACGCGGGTACGGCGGTGCCCGAAGCACACGTGAATCGTTGGTCGAATGGGTTGGCCAGAGCCTGGTCACTGCCTAACATCGATCACCGCAAGACTTTGTGCACCGCCGCACAATCTCCTCGGGAGGTTTCCTTGCACCGCCGCCGTCGCACCGCGCTCGTCCTGTCCGCCGTGATCGTCGCCGCGGCCCCCCTTCTCACCGCCTGCGGAGACGACGCGCATCCCGGCGCGGCGGCCGTCGTGGGCGGTCAGCGGATCACCGTCGCCCAGCTGGAGAGCCGGGTGAACGAGGTGCGCCGGGCGCAGAAGGCCGCGGTGCCGGACCAGGCGCAGTACGAGCAGGTACTCACCTCCACCAGCAGCCTCACCCGCGACACCCTGCACAACATGGTGCTCGACCGGGTGCTGCACCGCGCCGCGAGGGACCAGGGCATCACGGTCACCCGCAAGGAGGTCCAGCAGATGCGCGGCGGCCTGTTGCAGCAGGCGGGCAGCGCCGAGGCGCTGGAGACGGCCTGGCTGCAGAAGTACGGCGTCGCCCCCGAGCGTCTCGACGACAACCTCCGGCTCCAGGTGGAGGCGCAGAAGCTCGCCCAGAAGCTCGGCACCAACACCACCGAGCCCGCCTTCTGGAAGGCCTTGTCCGCGGCGTCCGAGGAACTCCACGTCGACCTCAACCCGCGCTACGGCAGCTGGGACGTGCAAAAGAGCAGCCGCGTCGACGCGAAGACCCCCTGGGTCCGCGAGGTCACCACGAACGGCACGCAGCTGACGGCCTGACCGGCGCCGTCGCGGGAACCTCATGCACGTCGCCTGCGGGTGGGGTGGGGAGGCCGCCCACCCATCACCGTCCGTCATACGATCGCATCGTCGTTCCGGGCCTGTGGACAACGCGCGAGGCGGGTGCGCGGGGTGCGTTACGTTCGATGCGTGAACACCACGCGCCTCGAAGACACCCAGGTACCGGGACCGGACGAGCAGCCCGCCCCCGGCCGTGTCGTCCTGCTCACCACCAGTCACCGCGTCGCCCCCGGCCTGCTGTCCTGGCCCGCCTGGCAGGCGCTGCGCACCGCCGACCGCGTGCTGTGCGCGGACGGGACGCATCCCCAGCTGCCCTATCTGCGCGAGGCGGGGATAGCGGTGGACGAGGCGTCCCCCACCGCCCAGGAACTGGTCGACTCCTGCGTCGGCGGACACACGGTGGTCGTCGTCGCCGCCGGCGAGGGCGAACCGGCCCTCACCGACGGCCTAGCCCGCCTCGCCGGCTCCGGCCGCGTGCGGATGCCGGAGCTGGAGTTGCTCCCCGCCTCCTACGACCTGCCCGGCGCCCGCCTCCTCGACGTCGTCCAGGTCATGGACCGCATCCGCGCCGAGTGCCCCTGGTCCTCCCGGCAGACCCACCTGGGCCTCGCCAAGTACGGCATCGAGGAGGCCTACGAACTCGTCGAGGCGATCGAGGCCGGCGACCGCGACGAGCTGAGAGAGGAGCTGGGCGACGTCCTGCTCCAGGTCGTCTTCCACTCCCGCATCGCCGAGGAGGACCCCGAGGCGCCGTTCTCCATCGACGACGTGGCCGGCGGCATCGTCGCCAAGCTCATCCACCGCCACCCGCACGTCTTCGGCGACGAGACGGCCCAGACCCCCGAGGACGTCAAGGAGCACTGGCTGCGCACCAAGGCGGAGGAGAAGCGCCGCACCTCGGTGACCGAGGGCGTCCCGCTCGGCCAGCCCGGCCTCGCCCTCGCCGCGAAGCTCGCCTCCCGTGTGCGCACCGCGGGCCTCAAGGTGCCGCTGCCGCAGGGCGAGGGCATCGGATACGAGCTGCTCGCGCTCGCGGTCGGCGCCGAGGCGGACGGTGTGGACCCGGAAGCGGCCCTGCGCGCGGCGGCCCGCGCCTACCGCGACGCCATACGCACCGCCGAGGGCACGGAGGGCTAGCCGTCGCCCGACGGCCACCCTCACCCCGACGGCTACCGCCGCCCCGCCCCCCGGCAAGGCCCACCCCCCGATCCCGGATACCGTCAAGGAGTGACCGACCAGCCCCACCCCGCGAACCCCGCCTCCGACGCGCCCGCTCCCGCCGCCCCCGACCTCTTCACCTGGGAGTTCGCCGCCGACCCCTACCCCGCCTACGCCTGGCTGCGCGAGCACGCTCCCGTGCACCGGACGAAGCTGCCGAGCGGGGTGGATGCCTGGCTGGTCACGCGGTACGGCGACGCCAAGCAGGCCCTCGCCGACGGCCGCCTGTCCAAGAACCCGGCGCATCACGACGAGCCCGCGCACGCCAAGGGCAAGACCGGTATCCCCGGCGAGCGCAAGGCCGAGCTGATGACACACCTGCTCAACATCGACCCGCCGGACCACACGAGGCTGCGCCGGCTGGTGAGCAAGGCCTTCACGCCTCGTCGCGTCGCCGAGTTCGCCCCCCGCGTCCAGGAGCTCACCGACCACCTCATCGACCAGTTCGCCGCGCGGGGCTCGGCCGACCTCATCCACGAGTTCGCCTTCCCGCTCCCCATCTACGCCATCTGCGACCTGCTCGGCGTCCCGCGCGAGGACCAGGACGACTTCCGGGACTGGGCGGGCATGATGATCCGGCACGGGGGAGGGCCCCGGGGCGGGGTCGCGCGGTCGGTGAAGAAGATGCGGGGCTATCTCGCCGAGCTCATCCGCAAGAAGCGCGAGGCCCTGCCCGACGACCCCACCCCCGGCGAAGACCTCATCTCCGCCCTCATCCGGGCCTCCGACCACGGTGAGCACCTCACCGAGAACGAGGCCGCCGCGATGGCCTTCATCCTGCTGTTCGCCGGGTTCGAGACGACCGTGAACCTCATCGGCAACGGCACCTACGCCCTGCTCACCCACCCCGAGCAGCGCCACCGCCTCCAGCGCTCCCTCGACGCGGGCGAACGGGACCTGCTGGAGACCGGGGTCGAGGAACTCCTGCGCTACGACGGCCCCGTGGAGCTCGCCACCTGGCGGTTCGCCACCGAGCCGCTCACCATCGGCGGACAGGACATCGCGTCCGGCGACCCGGTCCTCGTCGTCCTCGCCGCCGCCGACCGGGACCCGGAGCGGTTCGCCGACCCGGACGTCCTCGACCTCGGCCGACGGGACAACCAGCACCTCGGGTACGGCCACGGCATCCACTACTGCCTGGGCGCCCCGCTCGCCCGCCTGGAGGGCCAGTCCGCGCTGGCCACCCTCCTCACCCGCCTCCCCGACCTCCGGCTCGCGGTGGACCCGGACGAGCTGCGCTGGCGCGGCGGGCTGATCATGCGCGGGCTGCGGACCCTGCCGGTGGAGTTCACACCCGTCCGGTAATGACCGGAACGGGCAGTTCCGTAGATCCGTACCCGGAGCGACACCTGACACTCCCTCAGGGCTGTGATCTTCACGTGATCTACGCGGCATTAACTTGTGACAAGTGATCGTCTGCCTATACGTTCACCCATCGACGCGGTACTCCTGCAACACCTGCCGCGCCGGTCAACGCTGTCGCACGAAAGGTCTCCGCATGCTCTCCGGGAACGGTCGTCACCGTCGCCCCCGTCAGGCTCCGGCTCTTCTCGTGGCGGCCGGAGTGACCGGCTCCGCCATCGCCATCCCGCTCCTCGGTGCCACCGCCGCGAACGCGGCCGACGGAAACACCTGGGACAAGGTGGCCGAGTGCGAGAGCGGCGGCTCCTGGAGCGCCGACACGGGCAACGGGTACTACGGCGGCCTGCAGATGTCCCAGGACGACTGGGACAAGTACGGCGGCCTCCACTACGCCGTCAGCCCCGACCAGGCCAGCCGTTCGCAGCAGATAGCCGTCGCCGAGCGGATCCTCGCCGACCAGGGCACGGAGCACTGGGCCACCTGCGCCCTGCTGTCCGGGCTCACCGCGAACTCCGGTTCGGTCGACGTCGACACCGGTGTCGGGGGATCCGGCTCGCAGGGCAACGGCCAGGCCTCTTCCGGCGATTCGGATGAGTCATCCGGTTTGTCCGACTCGTCCAGCGGGTCCGACGAGTCCGGCGACTCCGACGGTGCCGCTCCGTCCCACGGTTCCTCACCGTCCGCCTCTCCCTCGTCGAGCGCCGACACCGGCAAGAAGGGCGAGGGGGAGAACTCCGCAAAGTCGGACAAGTCGGCATCGCCCGACTCCAAGGGTTCGGGCGATTCGCAGGGAACCCACAGCTCGGTCACCGAGTCTCCCAAGGTGGACGACTCGGACAACTCGTGGCAGACCGGTAGTTCTTGGAGCCTGGTCGACACCGGGGCGAGCAGCGGCGGCCGCCACCGCGGGGTCAGTGCGGACGAGGACGCGGACGAAAGTGCCGTAAGCGGACAGACCGCCACAACTTCCGGCCGTCACGCCACTCGTGGGGACTCCACCTACACCGTGCGCTCCGGTGACACTCTCGTCTCCATCGCGGACTCCCTTGACGTGGACGGCGGATGGCGGGCGCTCTATGCCGCCAACGAGAAGTCCATCGGGGCCGACCCGAACGACATCTCCGCCGGTCAGACCCTGGAAGTTGGCGGCGAAACGGGTGCAAAGTAGCGGGAGTTGGCGTCCCGATTCGGGCTCAATGTCCGCTTTGCTGAAAGTGTGGGATGAGTCTCAGAAGCCCTGATCGTCTTTGAAATTCCCCGGATCACGTGTCTACGGTCGGGACCGCTCGTCACCACGAGCCCCGGCTGCCGCAACGCCGAATCCTGTCAGCGGCCGTACGGGAACAGTCGTCGCGTCACGCGCCGTAGGCAGGAGCGGGGGACCCAAGGTAGGTGCCGGGCCCGGCAGTTGATGCCGGATCCGGCTTGGGGTGAAGCCACGCCTTCTCGGAAGGTGTGGCCGGGCAACTCAACCGGCCCGAACCCGACAGCTCACCTCGCAGGCGTCGGTGAGGGGATCGATCCATGCTGTTTTCCGGCAAGGGCAAGCACCGTCGTCCGGCCAAGGCCACCCGCGCCATCGCGATCGCCGGTGTCACCGGCGCCGCCATCGCCGCTCCGCTGGTCGCCTCCGGCAGCGCTTCCGCCGCCACCGCCTCCGAGTGGGACAAGGTCGCCCAGTGCGAGGCGGGCGGCAACTGGTCCATCAACACCGGTAACGGCTACTACGGCGGTCTGCAGTTCTCCGCTTCCACCTGGGCCGCCTACGGCGGCACGAAGTACGCCGCCACCGCCGACAAGGCGAGCAAGGCGCAGCAGATCGAGATCGCCGAGAAGGTCCTCGCCGCCCAGGGCAAGGGTGCCTGGCCGGTCTGCGGCACGGGCCTGTCCAGCACCCCGTACGGCGGCTCCGCCGCCGCGCCCACCACCCGCTCGACCGAGCCGCAGGCCGCCACCCGCTCCACCAAGCGTCCGGCCGTGACCAAGACCGTCACCACCCCGACCGGCAAGAAGGTCAAGAAGGGCGACGGCGAGTACAAGGTCGTCAAGGGTGACACCCTCGGCTCGATCGCCGCGAAGCACAAGGTCAAGGGCGGCTGGCAGAAGCTGTTCCAGCTGAACAAGGGCATCGTCCAGGACGCCGACCTCATCTACCCCGGCCAGCAGCTGCACCTGAAGTAATCAGTGGCCCGCAGCTGAGCCACGGCGCCCTCACACTCGTGCCCCCACCGCGGAGGGCACCTGAGGTCACCCCCGTCCCCACGGTCTCCCCGCCCCGGCGCGTAATCCCCCGTACGCGCCGGGGCGGGGTTTTTCGTGTGCCGTTCGCCGGGGCTTCGAGTCGTTTTCCACTCTCCCTTTGTTCCGACAGGAAACAATGGGTACCGTCAGACCCTGTCCACGGGACGGTCGGTCGGTGGCCGACGGCCCCGGGACGGTTAGGCTCTAGTCGCAAGGCACACCAGCCCCGCACTTCCAGCGTCACATCCCAAGAAGGAGATGCTCGTGCCGTCCATCGACGTCGTCGTAGCCCGGGAAATCCTGGACTCCCGAGGCAACCCCACGGTCGAGGTCGAGGTCGGCCTCGACGACGGCAGCACGGGTCGTGCCGCCGTTCCGTCCGGCGCCTCCACCGGCGCCTTCGAGGCCATCGAGCTCCGCGACGGTGACCCCAACCGCTACCTCGGCAAGGGCGTCGAGAAGGCCGTCCTCGCCGTGATCGAGCAGATCGGCCCGGAGCTGGTCGGCTACGACGCCACCGAGCAGCGCCTGATCGACCAGGCGATGTTCGACCTGGACGCCACCGACAACAAGGGCTCGCTCGGCGCCAACGCCGTCCTGGGCGTCTCCCTCGCCGTCGCGCACGCCGCCTCCGAGGCCAGCGACCTCCCCCTCTTCCGCTACCTGGGCGGCCCGAACGCGCACCTGCTGCCGGTGCCGATGATGAACATCCTGAACGGCGGCTCGCACGCCGACTCCAACGTGGACATCCAGGAGTTCATGATCGCCCCGATCGGCGCGGAGTCCTTCTCCGAGGCCCTGCGCTGGGGCACCGAGGTCTACCACACCCTCAAGAAGGTGCTGAAGACCAAGGGCCTGTCCACCGGTCTCGGCGACGAGGGCGGCTTCGCCCCGAACCTCGGCTCCAACCGCGACGCCCTCGACCTCATCCTCGAGGCCATCAAGCAGGCCGGCTACGTCCCGGGTGAGCAGATCGCGCTCGCGCTCGACGTCGCCGCGTCCGAGTTCTACAAGGACGGCAAGTACGAGTTCGAGGGCAAGTCCCGCTCGGCCGCCGAGATGACGGAGTACTACGAGGAGCTCGTGGCGGCCTACCCGCTCGTCTCCATCGAGGACCCGCTGTTCGAGGACGACTGGGCCGGCTGGAAGGTCATCACCGACAAGCTCGGCGACAAGGTCCAGCTGGTCGGCGACGACCTGTTCGTCACCAACCCGGAGCGCCTGGCCCGCGGCATCGAGGAGGGCACCGCCAACGCCCTGCTGGTGAAGGTGAACCAGATCGGTTCGCTCACCGAGACCCTGGACGCCGTCGAGCTGGCCCAGCGCAACGGCTTCAAGTGCATGATGTCCCACCGCTCCGGCGAGACCGAGGACGTCACCATCGCCGACCTGGCCGTCGCCACCAACTGCGGCCAGATCAAGACCGGCGCCCCGGCCCGCTCCGAGCGCGTCGCCAAGTACAACCAGCTGCTGCGCATCGAGGAGATCCTCGACGACGCCGCGGTGTACGCCGGCCGCAGCGCGTTCCCCCGCTTCAAGGGCTGACCCAACCTGGGGTGAGGCTTAGCCAGTCGTACGTACGTCCCCGTACCCGGTCCCGTACCGTGTGCGGGGACGTACGCGCGTATGAATCGGGAGGCGGGGAACATGGCCGTGAAGGACCGGGACCGGTTCTCCACCGCGACCAGACTGCGGCTGCTCGGCGAGCAGACGGCGGCCCGCGTCTACCGTTCCCAGACCAAACGGCAGGCCCGCCGCTCCCGGCTCACCGGCCGGGCCGCGCTGCTCGCGCTCGTCCTCTGCACGATGGTGGTGGCCCTGGCCTATCCGATGCGCCAGTACGTCTCCCAGCGCGGTGAGGTCGCCGACCTGCGACGGCAGCGGGAGCAGGCGGCGCAGCGCGTCGAGCAGCTCCGCGACCTCAAGGCCCGGTGGCAGGACGACGCGTACGCCGAGCAGGAGATCCGGCGGCGGCTGCACTACGTGATGCCGGGGGAGACCGGCTACGTCGTGATCGACCCCGGCGCGGCCAAGCAGACCCGCGCCGAGCTGGGGGCGGCCGACCGCCCCTGGTACTCGAACGTCTGGGACGGCGTCGACAAGTCCGACGCCTCCGACCGCTGAGCCACTGACCTCCCGCCGACCGTGCCCGAGGAGCCGGCGGCCGGTGGCCGGTAGCCAGCGGCGTCGAGTCGGTCGCGCCCGACGGGCCGGGGCGCTTCGAGTCAGCCGCGGCCGAGGAGCGGGTAGCGTCGAGTCGGCCGCCGATGTCGAGTCGGCGGCTGCGCGTCGGCCCCGGCCGGCGAGCCGGTAGGTTCGAATCAGCCCCGGCCAGTGAACCGACAGAAAGACAGCCTGAAGACAGTCATGGAAACGCCTCCGCCGCCCACTCCGCGCACCGAGCCCACCGACGCGGACGTCGAAGCCTTCAAGCAGCAGCTGGGCCGCCCGCCGCGCGGGCTCCGGGCGATCGCGCACCGTTGCCCCTGCGGGCAGCCGGACGTCGTGGAGACGGCACCCCGCCTGCCCGACGGCACCCCCTTCCCCACGCTTTACTACCTGACGTGCCCGAAGGCGAACTCCGCCATCGGCACTCTGGAGGCCGAGGGCGTGATGAAGGAGATGACGGAGCGGCTCGCGACCGACCCGGAGCTGGCCGCCGCCTACCGCGCCGCGCACGAGGACTACATCCGGCGCCGGGACGAGATCGAGGAGCTCACGGGCTTCCCGAGCGCCGGCGGCATGCCGGACCGGGTCAAGTGCCTGCACGTGCTGGTCGCCCACTCGCTGGCCGCCGGGCCGGGCGTGAACCCCCTCGGCGACGAGGCCATCGCGATGCTGCCCGAGTGGTGGCTGAAGGGGGCCTGCGTGACGCTCCCGAAGGAGGACGACCAGTGACCCGAGTCGCCGCCATCGACTGCGGTACGAACTCCATCCGCCTGCTCGTCGCGGACGCGAACCCCGAGACGGGTGAACTCGTCGACCTGGACCGCCGTATGACGATCGTGCGGCTCGGCCAGGGCGTCGACCGCACGGGGCGGCTCGCCCCCGAGGCGCTGGAGCGGACGTTCGCCGCCTGCCGCGAGTACGCGGCGATCATCAAGGAGCACGGGGCCGAGCGGCTCCGCTTCGTGGCCACCTCCGCCTCCCGGGACGCCGAGAACCGCGACGAGTTCGTCCGGGGCGTCCTCGACATCCTCGGAGTCGAGCCCGAGGTCATCTCCGGCGACCAGGAGGCCGAGTTCTCGTTCACGGGTGCGACGAAGGAGCTGACGGGCCGGGACGACCTGGCCAAGCCCTTCCTCGTCGTGGACATCGGCGGCGGCTCCACCGAGTTCGTCGTCGGCGACGCGCACGTGCGCGCCGCGCGCTCCGTGGACGTCGGCTGTGTCCGGATGACCGAGCGGCACCTGGTGCACGAGGGCGTCGTCGCCGACCCGCCGAGCGAGGAGCAGATCGCCGCCGTACGGGCCGACATCGAGGCCGCGCTCGACCTCGCCGAGCGCACGGTCCCGCTGCGCGAGGCGCACACGCTCGTCGGTCTCGCCGGCTCGGTCACCACCGTGTCGGCGATCGCGCAGGAGCTGCCCGAGTACGACTCCGCCCGCATCCACCACTCCCGCATCTCGCACGACCGCGTCCGCGAGATCACCGAGCGGCTGCTGCACTCCACGCACGCCGAGCGGGCGGCGATCCCCTCCATGCATCCCGGCCGGGTCGACGTGATCGGCGCCGGTGCCCTCGTCCTGCTCGCGATCATGGAGCGGATCGGGGCGGACGAGGTGGTCGTGAGCGAGCACGACATCCTCGACGGCATCGCCTGGTCCGTGGCGTAGGCCGCAACGGCGGGGTGGTCTGGGTCTCCTTTACTACTGAGTAGTAGCACTCCGCTGAGCGTGATGGATAGCGTATGAGCGTGCCGGAGGGGCCCGTCCGGGCCCCTCGGTGATGCGTCGTCGGAAAAGTTCGTGAAGTTCTTCACAAGGATTTCGTGCCTGGTGAGGGACGGAAAGAGGCCGACAAGCCCTTTCGGGGGCCCCGGGGCCCCGTGAACTCGCTCGGGACACTGTGACGAGGGTGCCTCGCGATCGGATCGTGAGGGGCTGGTCCCCAGGGCCCGGCGGCCAGGAGTGGCAGCTCAAGCGGCATTGACAACGGGCTCTAGTGGACCGTGGTTCCGGTCGGGACCATGACCTGCGTCACGCGGGCCGCGGAGTGTAGCACGGGCACTCAAGGAGCTTGTGAAGGGGCGCACGAGCGACCCTCCAGGGGCGGGTGGATACTCGATGCCATGAGCACCACGGAGCGTCCCAGGATCCTCGTAGTAGGCGGTGGGTACGTAGGCCTGTACGCAGCTCGGCGCATCCAGAAGAAGATGCGCTACGGAGAGGCGACCGTCACGGTCGTCGACCCCCGGTCGTACATGACCTACCAGCCCTTCCTCCCCGAAGCCGCCGCCGGCAGCATCTCCCCTCGGCATGTCGTCGTCCCGCTGCGGCGCGTGCTGCCCAAGGCGGAGGTCCTCACCGGCCGGGTCACCACCATCGACCAGGACCGCAAGGTGGCCACGGTCGCCCCGCTGGTCGGCGAGGCGTACGAGCTGCCCTTCGACTACCTCGTCGTCGCGCTCGGCGCGGTCTCCCGCACCTTCCCGATCCCCGGCCTCGCCGAGCAGGGCATCGGTATGAAGGGCATCGAGGAGTCCATCGGCCTGCGCAACCACGTCCTTGAGCAGCTCGACAAGGCCGACTCCACGACGGACGAGGAGATCCGCCGCAAGGCGCTCACCTTCGTCTTCATCGGCGGCGGTTTCGCCGGTGCGGAGACCATCGGTGAGGTCGAGGACATGGCCCGCGACGCGGCCAAGTACTACAAGAACGTGTCCCGTGAGGACATGCGCTTCGTCCTCGTCGACGCCGCCGACAAGATCCTTCCCGAGGTCGGGCCCAAGCTCGGCCAGTACGGCAAGGAGCACCTGGAGAGCCGCGGTGTGGAGATCTACCTCTCCACCTCCATGGACTCGTGCGTCGACGGCCACGTGGTGCTGAAGAACGGCCTCGAGGTCGACTCCAACACCATCGTGTGGACCGCGGGCGTCAAGCCGAACCCGGCCCTGGCCCGCTTCGGTCTGCCCCTCGGCCCGCGCGGCCACGTCGACTGCGAGCCCACGCTCCAGGTCGCCGGCACCGACTACATCTGGGCCGCGGGCGACAACGCCCAGGTGCCCGACCTCGTCGGTCGCAAGGCGGGCAACGAGAACGCCTGGTGCCCGCCGAACGCCCAGCACGCGCTGCGCCAGGCCAAGGTGCTCGGCGACAACGTGATCTCCGGTATGCGGGGCTTCCCGCAGAAGGACTACGAGCACGCCAACAAGGGTGCGGTGGCCGGTCTCGGCCTCCACAAGGGCGTGGCGATGATCGTCATGGGCAAGATGAAGATCAAGCTCAAGGGCCGCCTCGCCTGGTACATGCACCGTGGCTACCACGGTCTGGCGATGCCGACCTGGAACCGCAAGATCCGCATCTTCGCCGACTGGACGCTCGGCATGTTCCTCAAGCGCGAGGTCGTGTCCCTGGGCGCCATGGAGAACCCGCGCGAGGAGTTCTACGAGGCGGCCAAGCCGGCGCCGGTGGCTGCCGCCAAGAAGACCGGGGAGAAGGCCAAGGCCTCCTGACCTCCCCGGTCCCCGAACAAACCGAAGGACCTCCCGCCATCCGTGGTGCGGGAGGTCCTTCGGCGTTCGTGGGGGCAGTTCTTCGGCGGTTCTTCGCGGTGCGCGCGGCCGTCTGGCGCGGGGAGTTCCTCGGTGTTCCGCCGCGACGGGCGGAGGCGTGGTGCGGCAGGTTTCTCGGTGTTGCGCCGCGGCGCGCGTGGCCGTGTGGTGCGGGGAGGTTCTTGGTGTCCCCCCGGCGGCGCGTGGGCGCGTGGTGCGGGCAGGTCTTCGGCGGTTCTCCGCGGCGCGCGTGGGCGTGTGGTGCGGGGAGTGCTCGGGGTCCCTCGGCGGCGCGTGGACGTGTAGGGCGGCAGGTTCTTTGGCGGTTCTCCGCGGACCGTGGGCGCGTGATGCGGGCAGGCTCTCCGCGGTGCGTGTAGGCGTGTGGTGCGGGGAGTGCTCGGGGTCCCTCGGCGGCGCGTGGACGTGTAGGGCGGCAGGTTCTTTGGCGGTTCTCCGCGGACCGTGGGCGCGTGATGCGGGCAGGCTCTCCGCGGTGCGTGTAGGCGTGTGGTGCGGGGAGTGCTCGGGGTCCCTCGGTGGCGCGTGGCCGCGTGGTGCGGGCAGGTTCTTCGGTGTCCCTCCGCGGCGCGCCCGGTCGTCAGGCGTGGGGAGTTCCTCGGTGTTCTGCCGCGATGTACGGAGGCGGGGGCGGCAGGTCGCTCGGTGGTGCGCCGCGGCGGGCGTGGTCGTGCCCGGCGGCGTGCGGACGCGTGATGTCGTTGGTTTCTCGGCGTTCCTTCGTGGTGTGTGGGGGCGTGGTGCGGTAGGTCTCGTGGGGTTCGGACCGGGCGTGTGGGTGAGGTTCGCGCGGCTGTAACTCCTTTGCGGGACTGCGCCGGGCGCTCGCCGGTGTTTACGTGGTATCCGGACACCGGGATCCTTCGTCACGGAGGTGCGTCATGGCCGACGCCGCGTCGCGGCTGACGAGTCTCGCCGAACGGCTGCTGGGAGAACCGCTGCCGCTGGGCGTCCGAGCCTGGGACGGCTCACGCTCCGGTCCGCCGGACGCGCCGACCCTGGTCGTACGCAACCGCCGCGCCCTGCGCCGCCTGCTGTTCAAGCCGGGTGAGCTGGGCCTGGCCCGGGCCTGGGTCGCCGGCGACCTGGACATCGAGGGCGACCTGTACGGCGTCCTTGAGGTCATGGCCGGACTCGTCTGGGAGCGCGAGAAGGGCGGCCGCGGCCTCCTGCGGACGCTGCGCGACCCCGACGCCCGCTCCGCCGCCGGCGAGCTGCTGAGGCTCGCCGGACCGCCGATCCCGCCGGCCCCGCCGGGCGAGGAGGTCCGCAGACGCCGTCACCTGCACACCCGGCACAGCGACAGGCGCGCCATCAGCCACCACTACGACGTCGGCAACGACTTCTACGAGATCGTCCTCGGCCCCTCCATGGTGTACTCCTGCGCCTACTGGGAGGACGGCGGGACACTGGAGTCCGCCCAGCGCGACAAGCTCGAACTGATCTGCCGCAAGCTCGGCCTGACCCCCGGTCAGCGCCTGCTGGACGTCGGCTGCGGCTGGGGCGCCATGGCCGTCCACGCGGCCCGCGAGCACGGCGTGGGCGTCGTCGGCGTCACCCTGTCCCAGGAGCAGGCCGCCTACGCCCGTAAGCGCGTCGCCGACGAGGGACTCACCGATCGGGTCGAGATCCGCGTCCAGGACTACCGGGACGTCCGCGACGGGCCCTACGACGCGATCTCCTCCATCGGCATGGCCGAACACGTCGGCGCCGAGCGGTACCTGGAGTACGCGACCGATCTGTACGGCCTGCTGAAACCGGGCGGCCGGCTCCTCAACCACCAGATCGCGCGCCGCCCGCAGTCGGACGAGACGACGTACCAGGTGGACGATTTCATCGACGCCTACGTCTTCCCCGACGGCGAACTCGCCCCCCTCGGCACCACCGTCACCCAACTGGAGCGGGCCGGCTTCGAGGTCCGGGACGTGGAGTCGATCCGCGAGCACTACGCCCTCACCCTGCGCCGCTGGGTCACCCGTCTGGAGGACGACTGGCCGCGCGCGGTCCGCCTCACCTCGCCCGGCAGGGCCCGGGTCTGGCGTCTGTACATGGCCGCCTGCGCCCTCGCCTTCGAGCGCAACCGGATCGGCGTCAACCAGGTGCTGGCGGTGCGCACCCCCGCGCCGGGCGCGTCCGGACTGCCGCTGCGCACCCGAACGTGGGGCGCCTGAGGCCCGTACGCACGAGGGGCCCCTCCGTCGCCGGAGAGGGCCCCTCGGCCGTCCCTACCGCCGCCTTGCGGCTACTGCCCCGCTACTCCGACTTGATCGCCGTCAGCATGTTCAGGCGGGCCGCGCGCCGGGCCGGCCACAGGGCGGCCAGCACGCCGACCGCCGCGGCCAGCAGGAGGAACAGACCCAGCCGGGCCCACGGCAGTACCAGCTCGTACGTCGCCATCTTCGCGCCGAGCAGCTCACCGGCCGCCCAGCCGAAGAAGATGCCGAGGCCGATGCCCAGCACCCCGCCGAAGAGCGAGATGACCAGGGACTCCAGCCGGACCATCCGCTTGACGGCCTTGCGGTCCAGGCCGATCGCGCGGAGCATGCCGATCTCCTGGGAGCGCTCGAAGACCGACATCGCCAGGGTGTTGATGACACCGAGGACCGCGACGATCACCGCCATGGCCAGCAGGCCGTAGACCATGTTCAGGATCAGCGTGAACATCTGCGCGACGGAGTTGGACAGGTCCTTCTTGTCCTGGACCTTGATCGCCGGGTTGGTGCCGAGGGCCTTCTCCAGCTTGTCCTTCGTCGCGTCGGACGCGCCGCCCGCCGTCTTCACCATGACCTGCATGTCGGACGGGTCGCTCTGGTGCGGGGCCAGGGCAGTGTTGTCGAGCATGATCCCCCGGATCATCTCGTTGCCCTCGTAGACCCCGGCGACCGTCAGCTTCTGCGCCTTGCCGTCCTCGTAGTGGGCGGTGAAGCTCGAACCGGCCTTCCAGCCGTAGGACTTGGCGAGGTCGGCGTCGACGACGACCCGCGGTCCGGCCACCTCGAAGGTGCCGCTGTCGACCTTCAGGTCGGTCAGCTTTCCGATCGCGGAGCCGTCGACGCCGGTCAGGAACTCGGTCTGGCCGTTGATGCGCGCGGGCGCGTTGCGCATCGGGCTGCTGGCGGTCACGCCGTCGGTGGACTTGATCGTCGTGTAGACGTGCGGGGAGAGCTCGTTGCCGTTGGCCATCGACACCACGTAGTCCGCGCGGATGGCGGAGCCGGCCATCTTGTCGATGCCCTGCTGCAGGCTGCCCGCCATCACGGTCATGCCGGTGATCAGGGTGAGGCCGATCATCAGCGCGGAGGCCGTGGCGGCCGTACGGCGCGGGTTGCGCACCGAGTTCTGGCGGGCCAGGTTGCCGGAGACGCCGAACACGCGCAGCACCGGGGCGGCGGCCGCGATCAGCGGGCGCGACAGCAGCGGGGTCAGGATGAACACGCCGATGATCAGGAGGACCGCGCCGAGCCCCATCGGGGCCTGGCCCGACGAGCCGTCCATGGTGGTGGCCACCAGGACCACGGCGACACCGGCCGCCGAGAACAGCGCGCCGAGCGTGTTGCGCAGCACCAGCGACTTGGTGGTCGCCTTGGCGTGCATGCTGCTCATCGCGGCCACCGGCGGGATCTTCGCGGCCCGGCGGCCCGGCAGCCAGGCGGCCAGCATGGTGATGACGATGCCGACGGCCAGCGCACTGGCCACCGTGCCCGGGGAGACGACCAGCGGCCCGTCCGGGACGGTCGCGCCGAGCGTGCTCATCAGGGAGCGCAGGCCGACGCCGATGCCGATACCCGCGACCAGACCGGACACGCCGGCCACCGTGCCGACCACGAACGCCTCGATCAGCACCGACCGGGTGACCTGGCGGCGGGAGGCGCCCACCGCGCGCAGCAGCGCCAGTTCCTTGGTGCGCTGGGCGACCAGCATGGTGAAGGTGTTGGCGATGATGAACGTGCCGACGAAGAGCGCGATGCCCGCGAACACCAGCAGGCCCTGCTTGAGCCCGCTCATCGACGCGGAGATCACCCTGGCCTGGTCGTCGGCGAGTTGCCGGCCGGTGGTGGTCTCGACGAGCTTCTTCGGCAGGGCGGAGTCCAGCGCGCTCTTCAGCGCGGCCTGGCTGGTGCCCGCCTTCGCCCGCACGTCGATCTCGTCGTACGCCCCCGGCTTGGCGAACAGCTTCTGCGCGGTCGCCGTGTCGAAGAGGGCGAGGCTGCCGCCGGCCGCGACGTTGCCGTCGTCGGTGGTGAAGATGCCGGTGATCTTCGGGGTGAGGACCGGGCCGTCGACGGATATCCGGACGGTGTCGCCGACCTTGTAGCCGGCCCGCCGCGCGGTCTCCGCGTCGATGGCGACCTCGTTGCCGCCGTGCGGCGCCGAACCGGACTTGAGCGGGTAGCGCGGGTCCTTGTCGCCCCAGTAGTTCCCGCCCTCGGACCTGAAGCCCCCGCCGATCAGCTTGCCGTCCTTGTCGGCGATGGCGGTGAAGCCGTTGACGACGCCGAGGGCGGACGCGGCGCCGGGAACCTTCGCGCTCCTGTCGAGCACGAACTGCGTCAGGTCGGGCGTCTTGCCGAGCTTGTCGCCCTCGGAGTCCTGGTACTTGGCCCGGACGGCGACGTCGACCTGGTCGAAGCCCTTGGCCGAGCTCTTCTGGTAGGCGTCCGCGATGGTGTTGGTGAAGACCAGCGTCCCGGACACGAACGCCACGCCGAGCATGACGGCGAGCACGGTCATCAGGAGCCGGGCCTTGTGCGCGAGTACGTTGCGCAGAGCGGTGCGGAACATCAGCTCGTCCGGCCCTTCGCGTCGAACTGCTTCATGAGGTCGAGCACGGAGTCGGCCGTCGGGCGCAGGACCTCGTCCACGATGCGGCCGTCGGCCAGGAAGATCACGCGGTCCGCGTAGGCGGCGGCCACCGGGTCGTGCGTCACCATGACCACCGTCTGGCCCAGCTCCCGCACGGAGTTGCGCAGGAAGCCCAGCACCTCGGCGCCGGAGCGCGAGTCGAGGTTTCCGGTCGGCTCGTCGCCGAAGATGATGTCGGGCCGGGAGGCGAGGGCACGGGCGACGGCGACGCGCTGCTGCTGGCCGCCGGAGAGCTGGGAGGGGCGGTGGCTGAGCCGGTCCGACAGGCCGACCATCCGGATCACCTGGTCCAGCCAGGCCTTGTCGGGCTTACGGCCCGCGATGTCCATCGGCAGGGTGATGTTCTCCAGCGCCGTCAGCGTCGGCAGCAGGTTGAACGCCTGGAAGATGAACCCGATCTTGTCCCGGCGCAGCTTGGTCAACTGCTTGTCCTTCAGGGAGCCCAGCTCGGTCTCGCCGATCCGCACGGACCCGGAGGAGAACGTGTCCAGGCCGGCCACGCAGTGCATCAGCGTGGACTTGCCGGACCCGGAGGGGCCCATGATCGCGGTGAACTCGGCCTGCCGGAAATCGACCGAGACCCGGTCGAGGGCGACCACCTGGGTCTCGCCCTGTCCGTAGATCTTCGACAGATCCGTGGCCCGCGCGGCCACGGCGGTGGTCCGGGGGGCGATGGGTGTGGTGGTCACGGGTGGGCGCTCCTGTCGGGACGTGGTTCGAGGGACCGATCCATCGTCTCCGCCGCCCACCGCCGTGTAGTCAGCCGCTGTTCCGGTTCCGGGGGGCGACTGCGGACGGACGGGAGGGCCTCGCGTCATACCGACGGGAGTGTCTCGCGTCATACCTGGGGATGACGGCCGAGTCGGAGAAAGGGTGACGACCCGTCGAGAACAGGTGGAGCCCCCTCGTTCGGACGGTGAAATTCCGTCATTCCGCGTACGCGCGCACCCACCACACGTAACGCTATTGGCAAGTGCGGATGGCGCGTGCGGCGGGCTGATGCTCCCTCAGACGTCAATAAAATAAGACAACATCGGTCCGCCCGTCCGCTGTTCGGGGGATGTATCCCGATAGGCTCGGGACCTCGAAGCGGAGCCCATGGCCTGCCCGGATGGTGGAATGCAGACACGGCGAGCTTAAACCTCGCTGCCCCTCGCGGGCGTACCGGTTCAAGTCCGGTTCCGGGCACTTGCCGCGCCTGCGGCGCAACGAGCGGGCCACCTTCGGGAGTGATCCGACAGTGGCCCGCTGGCTGCTGTCGGCTTCCCCATCGCCAAGGCCGGTGCGCGGCACGCGGATGCGTTCGAGGAACAGGCGTGCGCGGCTCCTGTCATGTCGCTGACCCGCGCAGGCGACGCGTGTCGCGTTTGGGCCACGTCACACATGCGACACCTGTGGCCAGTGACAGGCCCGGTCGTACCAACGAATGCTTTCGGCCAGTTGTGGCGTGCAGCTGTACGAAAGGTGTTCCCCTGATGGCAAGAATCCGCCGCTTGGCGGCGATATCGACCGGATTGCTGGTGGTGGCCGGTGTGACGCCGGCCGTCGCCGCAGCACGGGCGCCGGTCACCGGCCCCGCCACTCACCCCGCCGCCGTACCGGGGGCCCACTCCGCGACCGTTCGGCTGGTGACGGGCGACCGGGTGACCGTGACGTCGCTGCCCGGCGGACGGCGGACCGCGTCGGTGCGGCCCGGCCCCGGGCGTGAGCACGTGCCCTTCGAGACGTTCGAGGGCGACGACAAGTCGCTGACCGTGATGCCGTTCGACGCCCAGGGGCTGGTGTCCGCCGGGACGCTGGACCGTCGGCTCTTCAACGTGACCGCCCTGATCTCCCAGGGCTACGACGAAGCCCACACGTCCGCGCTTCCGCTGATCGTCTCCTCCGCGCCGTCCCGGCAGGGAGCCAGGGCCGGCGCACGGGCATCGAAGGCCGCCGCGGACCTCGCCGACCGACTGGTGGCGCTCAAGTCGACGCGTTCCCGCACCCTGGCGAGCATCGACGCGCGGTCCGTGCGGGTCTCCGGCAAGGACCTGGGGACGTTCTGGAAGACGCTGAACCCCGGTGAGAAGTCGGACGCGGCCCGGGCCGCGGTCACCCCGCGGATTTCGCTGGACGGCAAGGTCAAGGCCATGCTGGACCGCAGCACGGCGCAGATCAACGCCCCCACCGCCTGGAAGGCCGGCTACGAGGGCCAGGGCGTCAAGGTGGCCGTGCTCGACACCGGCATCGACGCCGACCACCCCGACCTGGCCGGCCGCATCGCTCAGGCCGAGGACTTCTCCGGCAGCGGGAACACCGGTGACCACTTCGGCCACGGCACCCACGTCGCCTCCATCGTCGGCGGCACCGGCGCCGCCTCGGCCGGCACCCGGCGCGGTGTCGCGCCCAAGGCCGACCTGCTGATCGGCAAGGTCCTGGACGACAACGGCTACGGCAACGAGTCGGGCATCATCGCCGGCATGGAGTGGGCGACCGCCGAGCACGCCAAGGTCGTCAACATGAGCCTCGGGGCGCCCGAGCTGACCGACGGCACCGACCCGCTCAGCCAGGCCGTCGACAACCTGACCGCCTCCACCGGCACGCTCTTCGTCGTCGCGGCCGGCAACTCGGGTCCGGATCCGTACTCCGTCGGCACGCCGGGCGCGGCCGACTCCGCGCTGACCGTGGGGGCCGTCGACCGCGACGACTCCCTGGCCCCCTTCTCCAGCCGCGGCCCGCGCTTCGGCGACGAAGCCGTCAAGCCCGATGTGACCGCCCCCGGCGTGGGCATCGTCGCCGCCCGCGCGGCCGGCACCACCCTGGGCGACCCGATCGACGCCAACTACGTGGCGCTGTCCGGGACCTCCATGGCCACCCCGCACGTCGCCGGCGCCGCCGCGCTGCTGGCCCAGCAGCACCCGGACTGGAGCGCCCAGCAGCTCAAGGACGCCCTGATCAGCACCGCGCACACGGTGTCCGGCACCAAGGTGACCGAACAGGGCGGCGGCCGCATCGACCTTGCCGCGGCCATGGGCCCGATCACGGCCACCGGCTCTGTCACCCTCGCCCCCCTGACGACTGGCGGCACGCAGGGTCAGCAAGAGGCGTCCACCCTCCACTACACCAACACCGGCGATCACGCCGTCACCCTCTCCCTGGCCGTGAACATGGCCACCGAGAACGGGCGGGTCATGCCCGACGGAGTGGTCAGCCCCGACGCCGGCACCGTGCAAGTGGCCCCCGGTGCCACCGCCGACGTGCCGCTGCGCACCGACGCGACGCACGCGGTCCGCGGCAAGTTCTACGGATACGTCACCGCCAAGTCCGCCGACGGCACCCTGCTCGCCCACACCACCGTCTCCCTCGTGGTGCACGCCCCCCAGCACCGGCTCACCGTGGTCTACCGCGACCGCAGCGGCCAGGTCGTGCCGGGCTGGCTGCCGAACATCTGGGGCACCGACGGGTTCGTGGGCTACACGGACCGCGACGCGGGAGTCGCCGTCGTGGAAGAGGGCACGTACTACCTCAGCGCCGGCTTCTACGACCGGACCGATGACGGCGAAGAGGCCGGCCAGATCGTCGACCCCGAGGTGAAGGTCACCAAGGACATGACGGTGACCCTGGACGCCTCGAAGGTCACCGAGGTGAAGATCCGCACGCCTCGCCCCGCCGAGCAGCACGGCGTCCTCAGCACCACGTTCTACCGCAAGATCGACGGTCAGGGCCTGATGCAGGGCGCCCTGTTCTTCGACACCGTCAAGCGGCTCTACGTCAGCCCCACCGCCCAGGTCACCGACGGTGTCTTCGAGTACTCCTCGCGTTGGCAGATGACGGCCCCGCAACTGCGGGCCAAGGTCTCGGGCAGCTCGCAGCAGTTCGCGCCGTACTACCAGGTGACCTCCCCGGTCTTCGGGGACCGGGGCGCGCAGCTGACCGCCGTGGCCGCCGGCCTGGCGGCGGCGCCCGACTTCCGCGGGGCGCGCGGCAAGCTGGCCGTCGTACGGGACGACAACTCCGCGTGGTACGACCGACCGGCTCTCGCGCAGGCCGCCGCGGACGCCGGGGCCAAGGCGCTGCTGGTGGTGCAGCCCGAGGGCTTCTCCGATTGGACCCGGTGGCAGCCGGACGGTGACCGGATGGCCCTGCCCACCATGCAGACCTCCTGGAAGAACGGGTCGGCCCTGCTGGAGCGCATCAAGAAGGGCACCACGACGGTGGAGTTCTCCGGCACGGTGCGCAGCCCGTATCTGTACGACGTGATGCAGGTGTCGAAGGGCTCCATCCCCAAGCAGGTGGTCTACACCGTCTCGGATCGCAACACCGCGGAGGTCCGCAGCACGTACACCCGCACCGGTGCCTCGTCCTGGGCGAGCGAACAGCGTTTCGGGTGGCGGCCGTTCCAGGACACCGCGTGGAACCAGTACAGCCGCTACGTTCCGCTGGGACAGGAACGCGTCGAGTACGTGAGCGCCGGAGACACGCTGTGGCAGCACGTCGTGCACCACAACATCGTCAACAATGTCGACTTCCCGCTGTCGGCCGGCATGCACGACTCCACGCACACCTACCAGGCAGGCCGGCGAGCCACGGAGCGGTGGTTCGGAGCGGTGGTCCGCCCGTCGATCCCGCGCGGCAAGGGCCTGTCGTCGGTGCGCAACGGCGACACCCTGTCGGTGTACGTCCCGGAGTTCAACGACTCCGGCGCCGGTCACTGGTCGTTCGCGGAGGCCGACCCCTTCGGCGGAATCGGCGGCGGCCCGGGCGTGGCTTTCGTGAGCGACACGTCCAAGGCGGTGCTGTACCGGAACGGTGAGCAGATCGCCACGTCCGACAACGGCGCGTGGGGCAACTTCGAGGTGCCGGCGGGCAACGCCGACTACCGGCTCGACCTGACCACCGCCCGCACCTCGGACGACTGGCGCTACGCCACCGACACCCACACGTCCTGGACGTTCCGCTCGGACACCGCGGCCGAGGCGACCCTGCTGCCGCTGCTCCAGCTCGACTACGACGTACCGGTCGACGCACAGAACGCGGTGGGACGGGCGCGGGAGCACACCCTCGGCCTGACCGTCCGCATGCAGGAGGGCATGGCCGCCCCGCGCGGCGTGAAGCTGAAGGTCGAGGCGTCCTACGACGACGGGAGGACCTGGACCACGACGCGCACCGAACAGCAGGTCGGCGACGGACCGTTCACCGCCACCGTGGAGCGGCCGTCGAACGTGCACGGCGACGCGTACGTGACGCTGCGGGTGACCGCGACGGACTCCGCCGGCAACAGCGTCCAGCAGACCGTGAAGCGCGCGTACCTGCACCGCGGCACCGAGTGAGCCGTCGGCGACGCTGACGCGGACCATCCCGATCGAACCGCGGCGGGTGCCAGGGCCATACGGTCTCCGGCACCCGCCGCGGTGTGCGCTCCGGGCGCTTCCCGCACCTGTCTCGCCCCCCGAAAACGTCCCTGGAGCGTTGACAGTGGACGCTCGTGGTCGGAGACTCCCGTCAGGAAATAGGTGAAGAAAACTTCACTTCACGAACAGGCAGCGAGCGGCAGTCGCTCCGGGAGGACACGACCGATGCGTACCACCGTCGGCATCATCGGGGCCGGCCCCGCCGGGCTCCTTCTCGCGCGGCTGCTGCGCGGCGCGGGTATCGACTCGGTCGTTCTGGAGAGCCGCGACCGTGCCCATGTCGAGCACCGGCAGCGGGCCGGGATCCTGGAGCAGGGCACGGTGGACGTGCTGCGTGCCGCCGGGGCCGGGGAGCGGATGGACCGGGAGGGACTGCGGCACGACGGGATCGAGCTGCGGTTCGCCCGGCGGCGGCACCGCGTCGACTTCCCGGGTCTCACCGGCGGGCGGTCGGTGATGGTCTACGCCCAGACCGAGGTGTGCCGGGACCTCGTCGCCCTGCAGACGAAGGAGGGCGGCCCGCTGCTGTTCGAGGTGGAGGCGCTGGCCGTCGAGGGCGCCGACACGGACGCCCCGCGTGTCCGCTTCCGGCACGCGGGGCGCGAGGACGTGCTGGAGTGTTCCTACGTCGCCGGGTGCGACGGGTTCTGGGGGGTGGCCCGGAAGGCCGTACCCGCTTCCCTCTCCCGGGTGTTCGAGCGGACGTACCCCTACGCCTGGCTCGGCATCCTCGCCGACGTCGCCCCCTCGCACGACGAGCTCGTCTACGCCCGCCACGACCGCGGCTTCGCCCTCCTGTCGATGCGGTCCCCGTCCGTCTCCCGCCTCTACCTCCAGGTGCCCGCCGGCACGGAGGCGGGGCAGTGGAACGACGAGGACGTCTGGGCCGAGCTGGAGCGGCGTTTCGAGACCGCCGACGGGTGGCGGCTGGAGCGCGGGCCGATCACCCAGAAGTCGGTCACACCGATGCGCTCGTACGTCCACGAGCCCATGCGGTACGGCCGCCTCTTCCTCGCCGGGGACGCCGCCCACATCGTGCCGCCGACCGGCGCCAAGGGACTCAATCTGGCCGTCGGTGACGTCGTCACCCTCGCCCGGGCGCTGGCCCACGAGAAGGAGACCGGCTCGCCGGAGCTCCTGGACGCGTACTCCGAGACCTGTCTGCGCCGCGTCTGGCAGGCCGAGCGGTTCTCCTACGACATGACGACCCTCCTGCACCGCGCCCCGGACGCCACCGCCTTCGACGACCGGCTCCAGCTGGCCCGGCTGGAAAGGATCGCCTCCTCGCGCGCGGCCGGGACCGACCTGGCCGAGGCCTACACCGGCTTCCCGGTCGGCTGACCGGCGGTCCGTGCGGCCGACCGGTATCCGGCCGGTTCCGGGCAGGTAGCGGGTTGGTCATGGAGTGGTGCCCTCCATGGCCGGGAATCACGCGTCCGCGTAGCGTGTTGGCCAGCACGTCATGGGAAAGATCCTCCCCAGGTATTAGGGTCGATCCTTTGCCAACCTATTACTCTTGAGCCAAGGCCACGAAGGGTGGCCATGGAGGAGTGCAATGAGGAGTAGCAACCCGGTCTTCTCGCGACGGGGGTTCAGCCGCGACAACGGCTACGCGGGCTTCAACGCCGCGCCGCAGGCCGGGTACGCACAGGGCAACCCCTACGCCCAGGGCAACCCGTACGCCCAGGGCGGCAACCCCTACGCGAGCAACCCGTACGCACAGCAGGACCAGCAGTACGGCGCCCCGCCGCAGGCCCCGGTCACCACCGGCCGGATGACGATGGACGACGTCGTCATGCGCTCGGCGATGACGCTCGGTACGGTCGCCGTCGGCGCCGCCCTCGCCTGGGCGCTGCTGCCGGTGTCGACCACCAGCTACGGCCTGGCGTTCGTCTCGGCCATCATCGCGATGGTCCTGGCGCTCGTACAGAGCTTCAAGCGCACGGCGTCGCCCGCGCTGATCCTGGGATACGCCGCCTTCGAGGGCGTCTTCCTCGGCGTGATCAGCGAGATGTACAACAGTCAGTGGAGCGGCGCCCCGTTCCAGGCGGTGCTCGGCACCATGGCGGTCTCGGCCGCGACCCTGCTGGTCTACAAGGCCGGCTGGATCCGCGTCACCGCTCGCTACGCCCGCATCGGTATGGCCATCGCGATCGCGTTCGTGCTGGTCACGGCGGTCAACCTGCTGCTGGTCGCGTTCGGCGTGGCCAGTGACGGCGGTCTGCGCAGCTTCGGTCCGCTCGGCGCGATCGTCGGCATCATCGCGATCCTGATCGGCGCGTTCTTCCTGACCCTCGACTTCAAGCAGATCGAGGACGGCATCGCCTACGGCGCCCCGCGCGAGGAGGCCTGGCTGGCCGCGTTCGGCCTCACCCTGACCCTCGTATGGATCTACGTGGAGATGCTGCGGCTGGTGGCGATCTTCAGCAACAACGACTAGCACGACGCCGCGGCCGACGCCGCGCGAAGGGCCCCGGGTTCTTCCCGGGGCCCTTCGTCGTTCCGGTGGTGCGCGCCTAGAGCAGCTTGCGCGCGGCCCTCCTCAGGTCGAATTCGTGAACGATTGCCTTGGCGTGGCCGTACGCGAGGTTGTGCTCGTGGCGAAGCCAGCTGACCTTCTCCTCGAAGCGGAAGAGAGCGGGTCCATCTTCCATGGTGCGAAGCCAGTCGGAGACTTCACGACCGGTGCAGTGGGGGATGCGGGCGAGCATATTGCGATGGGTCTCTTCGGAGAAGACTTGGGACATCGGCGCCTCCGGACGCATTCGAAGCCGGTCCTTCACGTCACCGTGCCTGAGCGTTGGCGTATTGGCAACAGTCCCGCCGCGACGCGTAGTCTCGCGACGTGGTTGACACGACACCTCTGACCCGAGCTGTGGAGCACTTCGCGGACCGTCTGCGAGCCGCACCGCAGAGCCGGCTGCAGCGCAGCGCGGCCGCCGAAGCGCTGGACCTGGCCAGGGAGTTGGCACGCCGTGCCCAACGGATCGAGGACCCCTCGGGGGAGCCTCATGAGATGCCCGACGCCGGGATGTTCGCGGTGGCCGACCAGATCACCGTCGCCGGACACGACTTGGCACTCGTGCTGAAAACCGACGCCGAGGTCGAGGAGGCGGTGGTACTGGTCGAGGAGGCACAGAAACGCGCCGGGGTCTGAGACCTCCGGCGCGCGTGTGCGGTGCGTGGGTACGACCCGCGTCTACAGGGACGCGATGACCCGGTCCGCCAGGATGTACACGTTCTCCTCGCCGCACGCGAACGTCAGCGTGTACGCCCCCGAGATGCCCGAACCACCGAGCAGATACGGGGTCTGGCCCGCGCGCAGGGCCGCCGCCAGCCGCTCCGCGGTCTCGCGGTGGCCCGGCGTCATGCACAGGGTCGTGCCGTCGGCGAAGACGTAGACGTCGAGGGTGCCCAGCGGGCCGGGGCGGACGTCGGTCAGCTCGACGCCGGAGTCGGCCAGCTGCTCCAGCGTGCTGACCGTGCGCTCGTGGTCGTTCCCGGCCGGCGACTGCACCGGTACGAAGTCGGGGTGCGAGGGGTGACGGCGGCGGGCCGCGGCCAGCTCCGGGGAGTCCCCGGGGAACTCGTCGGCCTCCGTGCTCGACTCGGTCACCGGCTCCAGCGGCTCCAGGCCGATGAAGTCGGACTGGCGGGGCAGGAACGGTTCGCTGTCCGGCAGGCCGAGCAGCGACGGTGCGTCGGAGGTGTCACGGGCCTCCTGGGCCGCCCAGAACGCGCGGGCCTCGGCCAGCTCCCGCTCCCGCTCCTCGGCGAGCGCCTCGGCCACCGCGGCCCGTATCTCCTCGGTGTCCGCCGTGGTGCGCGCGGCGGGCAGCAGGGCACGCGTCGCGGCCGCCTGGCTCTCGGCCAGCTGGGTGTGCAGCTCAGCGACCTGGCGCCGCAGCAGCAGGACGGTGCGCAGCA
Source organism: Streptomyces sp. NPDC054794 (assembly GCF_053611585.1). Classification (NCBI taxonomy): domain Bacteria; kingdom Bacillati; phylum Actinomycetota; class Actinomycetes; order Kitasatosporales; family Streptomycetaceae; genus Streptomyces; species Streptomyces sp. NPDC054794. The sequence continues at coordinate 228,419 of NZ_JBSHAQ010000003.1, forward strand.
CGGCGACGCCCACGGCGCCCGTGGCGACCGTGGTGAGCAGCAGGGCGATCGGCATGGCGCTCACTGACGTTCTCCCGGTTCAAAGTCGACCCCCGACTTCCTACATCAGCTTGAAGGGCGGACTAACCAGCTGTCAGTGCGTAACGTCACGAACCGGACAGGAACTTGGGCCTGGTGTTTCGCCGTGAAACCGCTCTGACCTGCCTGAATCCCTTCCCGAAGGGAGATAGGTCACATCCTGGGGGAGATTGGATCACAAATCGGCCCGGAGTTCGGATGTTCCCCGAACTCCGGGCCAGAGGGTCACGGTGGGTCCCTCGGGGGTTACTTATGGGTAATGCGTAGGGGTCAGCTGAGGCGCTCGATGACCATCGCCATGCCCTGGCCGCCGCCGACGCACATCGTCTCCAGGCCGAACTGCTTGTCGTGCCACTGGAGGGAGTTGATGAGCGTGCCGGTGATCCGGGCGCCGGTCATGCCGAAGGGGTGGCCGACCGCGATGGCGCCGCCGTTGACGTTCAGCTTGTCGATGTCGATGCCGAGGTCGCGGTAGGAGGGGATCACCTGGGCGGCGAAGGCCTCGTTGATCTCGACCAGGTCGATGTCGTCGATGGTCAGGCCGGCGCGGCGCAGGGCCTGCTGGGAGGCCTCGACCGGGCCGAGGCCCATGATCTCGGGGGACAGGCCGGAGACGCCGGTGGACACGATGCGGGCGAGCGGGGTCAGGCCGAGCTCGCGGGCCTTGGTGTCGCTCATGATGACGACCGCGGCGGCGCCGTCGTTCAGCGGGCAGCAGTTGGCTGCGGTGACCAGGCCGTCGGGGCGGAAGACCGGCTTGAGGCCGGCGACGCCCTCCAGGGTGACGCCCGCGCGCGGGCCGTCGTCCTTGGAGACGACGGTGCCGTCCGGCAGGGTCACCGGGGTGATCTCGCGCTCCCAGAAGCCGTTCTTGATGGCTTCCTCGGCGAGGTTCTGCGAGCGGACGCCGAACTCGTCCATGTCCTGGCGGGTGACGCCCTTCCAGCGGGCGAGGTTCTCGGCGGTCTGCCCCATCGCTATGTAGGCGTCCGGGACGAGTCCGTCCTCGCGCGGGTCGTGCCAGGTGGTGCCCTCCTGCTGGGCCACGGCGGCGGTGCGGGCCTCGGCCTCGGCGAAGAGGGGGTTGTGCGTGTCCGGCAGGCCGTCGGAGCTGCCCTTGGCGAACCGGGAGACCGTCTCGACACCGGCCGAGATGAAGACGTCGCCCTCGCCGGCCTTGATGGCGTGCAGCGCCATGCGGCTGGTCTGCAGGGACGAGGAGCAGTACCGGGTGATCGTGCAGCCGGGGAGGTGGTCCATGCCCATCTGCACGGCGACGATCCGGCCGAGGTTGTGGCCCTGCTCGCCGCCGGGCAGGCCGCAGCCGAGCATGAGGTCGTCGATGTCCCGCGGGTCCAGTTCGGGGACCTTGGCGAGGGCCGCCTGGATGATCGTGGCGGTGAGGTCGTCGGGGCGCAGGTCCTTGAGGGAGCCCTTGCCGGCGCGGCCGATGGGGGAGCGGGCGGTCGAGACGATGACGGCTTCGGGCATCACAGCTCCATGGGCGTACGTACTCAACGGTACGGGGATGGGCAGGGCTGCTTGGGAAGTTACCCGTACGTACCTTGTCGGTCACCGGTGTCGCGATGTGACACTGGCCGCAATTTTCTAAGCGCTTGCTTTTCTCACGAAGGCTGCGTCGACGGCTCGGTCGTCGGCTCCGGCTCGGGCACCCGCCGCCTGCGCCGCCGCTTCAGCAGCGCCCACGGCCCGCGCGGACCGGTGGGCATGGCCGCCGTGACCTCCGTGCCGGCCTCCGCCGCCGCCTCGGCGGCGGCACGCGCGACCGGCAGGAAGCCCTCGCGCCGCGAGACGTCCGGCCGCTCCTCGTCCGCGGGCCACAGCCCCAGCGCCGCGCACACCGTCGGCAGCAGCGCCATCGAGGCCGTCGCGTACCCCTCGGCGGAGGGGTGGTAGTTGTCGGGGCCGAACAGCTCCCGCGGGTTCGCCGCGAACTCGGGGCCCAGCAGGTCGCCGAGCGACACCGTGCGGCCGCCCTGCTCGATCACCCCGATCGTCTGGGCCGCCGCCAGCTGCCGCGAGGCCCGGCGGGCCAGCCAGCGCAGCGGCTGCTGCACCAGCTCGATGGTGCCCAGGTCGGGGCAGGTGCCCACCACCACCTCCGCACCGGCGGTGCGCAGCCGTCGTACCGCCGCCGACAGATGGCGCACCGAGCGCGTCGGGGGCATCCGGTGGGTGACGTCGTTGGCGCCGACCATGATCACGCAGACGTCCGGGGTGGGGAACGGACTGGCCAGGACCAGGGCGACCTGGCGGTCCAGGTCGTCGGACTGAGCCCCGGGAAGCGCGACGTTGCGCAGGTCCACCGGGCGCTCGGCCACCGCCGACAGGCCCGACGCCAGCAGCGCGCCCGGCGTCTGGCCCGCCCGGTGCACGCCCTGCCCCGCCGCCGTGGAGTCACCCAGCAGTGTCATGCGCAGGGGCGGTTCGCCCGGGACGGAGTAGGAGAGGCCGTACAGGCCTTCCGCCGTGGGGACGTGGTTGTCCGTGCCGTTGCCCACATGGCGCTTGGCCATCTGGACCTCGGCCAGCAACAGCCCCACGGCGGCCGCACCGACCAGCCCGACCCCGCCGCCGCCGTACGCCGCACCGGCCGCGATACGCCGGGCCACCCTCGCCCTGGACATGTTCGTCATGCGTCGCCGCCACCTCCTCGTAGCCGTACAACCACTCCTTGCCCCGTACAGCCCGTCGGCCAATCTCAACAGGGAGTGAACGCCCGCCGCGGCGCACCCGGTGGCCGTAGGCTGGCGGAACCACTGAGACCACATTTTTTGCAAGCAACCGGAGACAACGGTGCGATTCCACGACTCGATGATCAGCCTCGTCGGCAACACCCCGCTGCTGAGGCTCAACAGCGTGACCAAGGGCATCCAGGCCACCGTCCTGGCCAAGGTGGAGTACTTCAACCCGGGCGGCTCCGTGAAGGACCGCATCGCCCTGCGCATGATCGAGGCCGCCGAGGAGAGCGGGGAGCTGAAGCCGGGCGGCACGATCGTCGAGCCGACCAGCGGCAACACCGGCGTCGGGCTCGCCATCGTGGCCCAGCAGAAGGGCTACAAGTGCATCTTCGTGTGCCCGGACAAGGTGAGCACGGACAAGATCAACGTGCTGCGGGCCTACGGCGCCGAGGTCGTCGTGTGCCCCACCGCCGTGGCCCCCGAGCACCCGGACTCGTACTACAACGTGTCGGACCGGCTGGTGCGTGAGACGCCCGGCGCCTGGAAGCCCGACCAGTACTCCAACCCCAACAACCCCCTTTCGCACTATCACTCGACCGGCCCCGAGCTGTGGGAGCAGACGGAGGGGAAGATCACCCACTTCGTGGCGGGCGTCGGCACCGGCGGCACCATCTCCGGCACCGGCCGCTACCTGAAGGAGGCCAGCGACGGCAAGGTCCAGGTCGTCGGCGCGGACCCGGAGGGCTCCGTGTACTCCGGCGGCTCCGGGCGGCCGTACCTGGTCGAGGGCGTCGGTGAGGACTTCTGGCCGACCGCCTACGACCGCACCGTCGCCGACGAGATCGTCGCCGTGTCCGACAAGGACTCCTTCCAGATGACCCGCCGCCTGGCCAAGGAGGAGGGGCTCCTGGTGGGCGGCTCCTGCGGCATGGCCGTGGTCGCAGCGCTGCGGGTCGCCGAGCGGCTCGGTCCCGACGACGTCGTGGTCGTCCTGCTCCCCGACAGCGGGCGCGGCTACCTCAGCAAGATCTTCAACGACGAGTGGATGGCCGACTACGGCTTCCTGGAGGACGAGGGCTCCAGCGCCCGCGTCGCCGACGTCCTCGACCACAAGGAGGGCGGCCACATCCCCTCCCTCGTGCACATGCACCCCGAGGAGACCGTCGGCCAGGCGATCGAGGTGCTGCGCGAGTACGGCGTCTCGCAGATGCCGGTCGTGAAGCCGGGCGCCGGTCACCCGGACGTGATGGCCGCCGAGGTCGTCGGCTCGGTCGTGGAGCGGGAGCTGCTCGACGCCCTGTTCAACAAGCGGGCCTCGCTGGAGGACCCGCTGGAGAAGCACATGTGCGCCCCGCTGCCCCAGGTCGGCTCCGGCGAGCCGGTAGGCGACCTGATGAACGTGCTCGGCACGGCGGACGCGGCGATCGTCCTCGTCGAGGGCAAGCCGACCGGTGTGGTCAGCCGGCAGGACCTGCTGGCCTTCCTGGCCAAGGGCGGAAAGGCGTAGCGAACCTCCGGTGACCGGCCCGTGGCGGAGGGGAACTTGCGGTTTCCTGTCCAAGCGGTGGACTTCGCGGAAGTGGTACGAGCGTGTCACGTGCGCGCAGCACACGCTTAACACGGGTCCGGCACATTAGGGGGTGTCGGCAGGGCGGGAGCGGCTCCCCGCCCCGGCCGGCGCCGAACGGCGCCTAGGACCTCCGGAGCGGCTCCCGGACCTCCATGGACGCCACGGACGCGCAGCCCGGCCCTGACCCGGCCCGCGTCCCTCGCGGGGACCGCCGTCGTCCCGCCCCCCGGCAACGGGGGTGCGGCGGTCCCCGCGCACATCTCTTTCAACGCGCGCGGTTCGACGATCCGTCGGCCGGTCGGCACCTGTGACGGACCGTCACTCCTCCCAGTCACTGTCCTGGGAGGACCTGCGGCGGCGGAAGAGGCCGGGAGTGGTGCGCGCGGCCTGGACCGCGTTGACGCCGACGATGCCGCCCCAGGCGACGAGCAGTCCGGGCAGGTGGCCGATGCCGCCGCCGATCGCGGACAGCGGGATCGCCAGCACCAGCGAGATGATGCCGAAGCCGAACCGCTCGCCCCAGGTGTCGGTGGGCTTCGGGGACCGGGCGCCACGCGCGACCTGCATCTGCTGCTCGGCGAGTTGCCTGCGCAGCCGGCGCTCGACCGCGCCGTCGATGCGCTGGTCGACCTTCTCCAGGAACGAGTCGACCAGGGCGGACTCGTACTCCTCGCCCAGTTCCCGGCGCGCCTGCAGCGTGGCGTCGAGTTCCTTCTTCAGGTCGGCGTCCCGCGCTTCGATTCCCGTCATACGGGCCAGGTTAGGGAGCCGGGCCGCCCGTCGCACTGGGGCTAACCCCCCTGTCCGCGCGGGGGTTCAGGGCAGCAGGGAGACGAGTCCGGTGTCGAGGTCGAAGCGGGCGGCGGCGATGTGCGCCGGCGCGAACGCCGGGTCCGCGCGGATGGCGTCGCGGACCCAGGCCGTGTGCGCCCGCATCGCGTGCTCGGCCCAGTCGCCGGGGACCGCGTGGGTCCGGCGCGCGGCGGGGGCGATCTCGGCGACCAGTAGTTGGAGGTGGTCCGGCACGAGCGCCCCGGTGCGCAGGTGGTCCAGGGTCGCGGCGACCGCCCCGCACCGCTCGTGTCCGAGCACCAGCACCAGCGGGATGCCCAGCTCCTGGACGCCGTACTGGACGGAGCCGAGCACCGCCTCGTCGAGGACCTCGCCGGCCGTCCGGATGCACAGCAGGTCCCCGAGCCCCTGGTCGAAGACCAGTTCCGGCGGCACGCGCGAGTCGACGCAGCCGACGATCACCGCGAACGGGTCCTGCCCGGGGGCCAGCGTGCGGCGCCGCCCGCCGTCCTGGTGCGGGTACCGGCAGTGGCCGGAGGCGAAGCGCCGGTTGCCGGCCAGCAGGGCGTCGAGCGCGGCGCGGGCGGTGGCCGGCGAGGACCTCGACGAGGTGCTGCGGGGTGCGTCCGGCGGGCGGGGGCGGGGTACGTCGGGTGGGCGGGGGCGGGGTACGTCGGGTGGGAGCGGACGGGGCGTGTCGGCCGCCGCCGAGGGGGCGGCGGCCAGCGCGCCGACGGCGGTGGCCGTCAGAAAGGCCCTGCGGTTCCAGGCCATGCGGCTTCCTCGGGTGTCGTGCTGGATGCGCTACTTCACCGTAAGCATCCGGACGGTCACCCTGTGTGCCCTTTTAATAACGCTTGGCTCTTGCCCGGCTGTATATCGTCATGCAGAGTTCTTGGTGAGTGAATAGGCCATCAAAGGGCGAGGTCAGGATCGAGGGGAGCTGGGGTGTGATGGCGTCGCGCACGATGGACGCACCCGGATCCGTGCGGTCCGGACCCGTGGTCCTCGACGGGAGGGGCCTCGGCGTCGAGGACGTCGTACGCCTCGCCGACGCGACCGCCCGCCCGGTTCCGGCGGGCGACGCACTGCGCCGGGTGGAGGAGTCCTGGACCGCCGCCCTGCGGATAGCGGCCGGCGGACGGGTGTACGGCCGCTCCACCGGCGTGGGCGCCAACCGCACCGAGGACGTGCCCACCGAGGCCGCCGCCGGACACGGTCTGCGCCTGCTGCGCAGCCACGCCGGCGCCATCGGCGAGGCGCTCCCGGCCCGCCAGGTGCGGGCGATGCTCGCCGTGCGCGCCAACCAGCTGCTCGCCGGCGGCGCAGGACTGCGGCCCGGCGTGGTCACGGCCCTGTGCGAGGCGCTGGAGTCGGGCGCCTACCCGGTGGTCAACGAGTTCGGCTCGGTCGGCACCGGCGACATCGCGGCGCTGGCGCAGCTGGGGCTCGCGCTGGCGGGGGAGCACCCGTGGTGCGGGCCGGGCGCCCCCGCCGCCCAGCCGCTGGACAACAACGACGCCCTCGCCCTCATCAGCAGCAACGCGCTCACCCTCGGCCAGTCCGCGCTCGCCCTGCACGAGCTGCGCGGGCTCATCGGAGCCACGCAGGTCGTGGCCGCCCTGTCCCTGCTGGCCGTGGACGGCTCGCACGAGGCGTACGCCGCCCCCGTGCACGCCGCCCGCCCGCACCGGGGCAGCGTCGACGTGGCCCGCCGGATGCGGGAGCTGATCGGCGCGGCGGACCGGCCGGCGCCGCCGCTCGGCCGCATCCAGGACCCGTACGGCTTCCGCTGCCTGCCGCAGATCCACGGCCCCGCCCAGGACGCGGCGGACGCCCTGGAGCAGGTGCTCACGGTCGAGATCAACGCGGCCGCGGAGAACCCGCTCATCTCCCCCGAGGATCTGGCCGCCTACCACCACGGCGGCTTCTACCAGGCCCAGCTCGCCCTCGCCCTGGACCACTTCAGGCTGGCCGTGACCCAGGTGGCCCGCCTGTCCACGTCCCGCCTGTCCACCCTCAACGAGCCCGCCTACACCCGCCTGCGCCCCTTCCTCGCCGACCAGGAGCCCGCCTCCTCCGGCGTGATGATCCTGGAGTACGCCGCCGGAGCCGCCCTCGGCGATCTGCGCGCCTTCTCCGCGCCCGCCTCCCTCGGGCACGCTGTACTCTCCCGGGGCGTCGAGGAACAGGCCAGCTTCGCCTCCCTCGCCGCCCGGCAGACGCTGCGTGCCTGCGGTGCGTACCGTCTGGTGGTCGGCTGCGAACTCGTCGCCGCCGTACGGGCACTGCGCCAGCGCGACCTGAAGCCCGACCCGGAGCTTCCGGCGGGGCGGGCGCTGGCCGTCGCCGAGTCGGTGCTCGACGAGGACCCGGCCGACCGGCCGCTCACGGACGACGTGAGCGCGGCGGCCCGACTGCTGGACCGGTTCACGGTCATCTGGAGGGGGAGCACGTCATGAGTGTGGACAGGAGCGCGGGAGTGGCGGACAGCCCGGCCACCCGGCTGCAGACGCTCTTCGAGGGGCACCGGCTCACGCCGACCCAGCGGCGCATCGCGCACAGCATGGTGCGGCGCGCCGCCGATGTGCCGTTCCTGTCCAGCGTGGAGCTGGCCGAACTGGCCGGGGTCAGCCAGCCGTCCGTGACCCGCTTCGCCGTGGCCCTCGGCTTCGACGGCTACCCGGCCCTGCGCCGGCACCTGCGCGAGGTCGTGCCCGCCGAACCGGCGCCGGGCTCGGGGTCGTACAACGAGTACCAGCAGGCCGTCGAGGCCGAGATCGAGAACCTGCGGCATCTGGCCCAGATGCTGGCCGATCCGCGCCCCGTGCAGGAGGCCGGCCGGCTGCTCGCCGCCTCCCGCCCGCTGCCCGTGCTCGGGCTGCGCGCCGCGGCCTCCCAGGCGTACGGCTTCGCGTACTTCGCCGGCAAGGTCCACCCGGACGTCCGGCTGCTGGACGAGGGCGGCACGATGATCCACGACCGCATCGACGGCGCCGTCCGCGCGGGCGCCTCCGCGCTGCTGTGCTTCGCGCTGCCGCGGCATCCGCGCGAGGTCGTGGACACCCTCTCCTACGCCAAGGAGGCGGGGCTGGCCGTGGTCACGGTCGCCGACTCGGCGTTCGCGCCGGTCGCCAAGTACTCCGACCTGCTGCTGCCCGCCGCCGTCGGCACCGGCCTCGCCTTCGACACGGCGTGCGCGCCGATGCTGCTGGGGCGGGTGCTGCTGGAGGCCATGTGCGACGACCTGCCCGAGGCGCAGGTACGGCTGGAGGAGTTCGACGCGCGGGCGGCGGCCCGGGGGCTGTTCGTGGAGTGACGCGCGTCTCTCAGAGTCGTCTCACCTTGGCTCGTTAGCCTGCCCGCCCGACGGGAACTGTGCCGCGAGGACGAGGAGGCGGAACGTGGCGCGCGGAGTACGTGAAGAGCGCCGGGAGCGCGGAGGACGCGGCGTACGCGGCGTACGCGGAGGGCAGGCCCTGGCCCGGGTGGCCGTCGTCGTACGGGCCGGGGCGGCGCCCTTGTGGTGGTGCGGGGTGTTCGCGGCGGGCATCGGAGCCGTGCCGTCCGGGGTGACCGGGCGGGGGATCGGCCTGCCGGCCGGGGCCGCCCTGTTCCTCGTCGGCGCCGCGGTCGTGGCGCTCACGCGCCGACGGCGCTACACCACCCTCGCCGAAGGCACGGCCCGCGCGGGCAAGCACGACCTGCTCCAGGACCGCGCGGTGACCGCGCGCAACTGGCGCCGGGGCCACCGGTGGTGGCTGCTGCTCGCCTTCGCCGTCGCGCTGGGCAGCTCCTTCGTGGTGCCCGCGGCCGGCGGCATGCTGCTCGCCGGGACGGGCACCGGGCTGTGGCTGAAGGCGGCCTGGCTCGGCCGGCGCGAACGGGCCGGGGAGCAGCTGCTGTGGCTGCGCGTCGACTGGCTCGACCGGCGCGGCGGGAGCCCGGCCGGCAAGGCCGCCAAGGGCTACCGCGGCACGGGCATCGCCGCGGGCGACGCGGCCCCGGGCGGGACCCGCCGCCGCACCGCCGCACGCGTCTGACCGCGGTCCTGGCCCGCGAGCGGCCTCAGACTTCGAGTACCTCCTCGATCCTCTTCAGCTGGTGGCGGGCCATCGCCAGGTTGGCGCGGGCCTGGTCGAGCACCAGGTAGAGGAACAGCCCGTTGCCGCCGCGGCCCTTGAGCAGCCGGATCAGGTGGTACTGGTTGGACAGGGTGATCAGGATGTCCTCGATCTCGCCCTTCAGGCCGAGGTGTTCCATGGTGCGCATCTTGGCCCGGATCACATCGGTGTTTCCGGCGGCGGCCACGTTCAGGTCGAAGCTCTTGCCGCCGCCCATCGTGCCCAGTGCCATGCCGCTGGTGTAGTCGACGAGCGCGACGCCCGTGGCTCCCTCGATGGAGGTGAGGGCCTCTTTCAGCGCGGTTTCGGTGTTGGCCATGACGGTGCTCCCTCGTTCTGTGTGATTCGACTAGTCGGTAGTGGTTCGCGGTTCGGTGACCGCGCTGGTGCGCGGTGTGCGGGTGGTTCTGGTGCGGGCGGTGGACCTGGCCTCCGTCCGGGCGGACCGCTTGGCCGCCGCGGCCTCGGCGGCGTCGACCAGCTGTCCGATCCGGGCGCCCGCCCGGCGGCCCTCCAGGTGCAGCCGGCCGACGTTGACCCGGTCCTCGGCGAGCAGGGTCAGTACGGCGGTCTCGCCGGCCGCGTAGGTGGCGACGTAGCCGTCCGCGCCCCGGACCAGCAGCTCCCGGAAGCCGCCCTGGTCGGTGGCGTCCGACATCCGCCGGGCGACCCCGAGCGCGGCCGCGGTGAGCGCCGAGAGGCCCTCCGGGTCGACACCGGGCGTGTCGTGGGCGATGACGAGACCGTCGACGCCGGCCGCCAGGGTGCCGGTGAGCTGGGGGACGCGGCTGCGCAGCCGGCGCAGTTCGTCCAGGACGGCGTCGATCTCGGGCTCGGCCGCCATCAGGTGTCTCCTCTCGGCGGGTCGTTGGCGTTCAAAGGGCCTCCAGCGCATCTCTGAGCCTCTTCAGCAGCGCGATGTCGGGGTCGGTGACCTGGGGCAGGGGTGGGGGTGACGGTCCGGGCGCCGTGCCCGGTGCGACGAGTCCGGCCGCCGCCAGCCGCCGCACGTCCACCAGCGTCTGGAACGTCCGTCTGCCCAGCTCCCGTGCGATGTCCGGTGCCGCCCGCACGCCGTCCACCAGCTCCAGGACCGCGCGCTGGCGGGACGTGACCGGCGGGGCGGCGACGGGGTCGGCCCGGATCAGCGGCGCGCTGTCGGTGGCCGGGTCCGGCCAGATGCGGTGCAGCAGCTCGCGGCGGCGCACGGTCTCCCGCTCCAGGGCGGTGACCGGGACCGGACGCAGGGGCGCCGGACCGGGTGCGATGCCGTAGCGGAAGCGGCCCGGGGCGCTGCTCGGGGCCAGCGCGAAGTACCCCGCGTCGAACAGCGCGCCCAGGTGGCACAGCTCCAGCACGCCCGTGGTCAGCCGACCGGCGTCCAGCAGCAGCCGGGCGGCGCCGGGCAGGCTGTCGGTCCGGCGCCCCGCCTGCTGCCAGTCCGCCGTGCCGAGCGGGCCGTGGGCCGTCAGGAGCAGGTCGAGACCGGGGGCGAGGCGGCTCTCGGCGTGCACCACGTGACCGTCGGACAGGTGCAGCGTGCCGTGCTCGCGGATGAGGACGCCGGTGGCGCGCTCGTCGGCGAGCCGGCTCAGCATCGGCGACAGGGCACCTTGGGTCCGCCCCTGTCCGCCCTCCTTGTCCCGCACCGGCAGCGGTGGCGGGGGAGGGGTGCCGACCATGGTCATGCCAGCACCAGCCGATCCGCCATCTCCCCGAGCCGGATCCGGGCGAGGGCGAGGTTGCCCTCGTCACGGGCCAGCCACAGATGCAGGAACACGGTGCTGTCGAAGGACGTGACCACGAACCGCAGCAGGTGGTAGCTGTCCCGGTTGCTGACGATCAGGTCCTCGACCGGGGGTCGTTCGCCGTCCGGCTCGGCCGCGAACGCCCCGTGCTCGGCGGCCAGCCGGGCCAGCTCGGCGGCCTCGGCCGCGGTCGTCTCGTGGTCGCCGCCGGGGGCTTCCCCGACGGTGCCCAGCGCCAGCCCGCTCGTCCAGTCCACCAGTGCGGCGCCCCTGGCGCCGGGCACGCGCATGGCTTCGAGCAGGCACTCGTCGATTCCGGGCACCGCGGTTCCCCTCCCACCTGGGACTCCGGCTGAGTGACTGTGAGGCTACGCACCGTGTGCGGGGGGAGTGAGCCTTCCAGCATTTCCCGGTGGAACTTGCCGTCGGCGTACTAAGGTGGGTCAACTTGCCTTGATTTCAGGCACGTTCATCGCGGGCGCGACGGGAGTGCGTCAGCGGTTTTCTGGTGTGCGCAGGGTGGTGAGGGCCGATGCGTGCGCCCCTCCGGCCTCGGCCACGATCTCGTCCAGGGTCTGCGGTTCGCGCACCGTCGCGAAGGCCGTGCCCCCGGCACCGTCCGGCGCGAAGCCGTAGATCCCGGGCCGGGCGAGGGAGTTGTAGGCGTAGTGGTGGGCGAAGTAGTACGCGCCCGTGTCCAGCGCCGCCGCGTAGTCGCCCTGGTCCAGACGCGGCAGCGCCCGCGCCTCGGCCAGCAGGTCGCCCGCGAAGCAGGCCGGGCCCGCGACGTCCTGGACCACCTCGGACCCGGACTTGGGCCGCCCCTTCGCGTCGTACGCCACGATCCTGAGCGGCCAGGCGGCGGGCACGTACACCGTCCGCGTCGCCACCTGCACGCCCGCGTGGGTCACCGCGACCCGTCGCCCGCCGGCGCTCTTGGCGTACTCCACCCGTGCCACCACGGTCCCGTGCTTGGCCAGCAGCGACCGCCCGAACTCGGTCACCAGCCCGTACCGCCCGTCGAACAGCCCCGGCACGGCCTCCCGCAGCAGCCGCGCGTACCGCGCGTACGTCGGCGTCGTCGCGTCCGAGGCGAAGTTCACCGGCAGCCCGCCGCCGATGTCCAGGGTGTCGATCTGCCGCCGTCCGGCCCGCGCGTTGATCTCCTCGGCGAGCGCGTACGTCTCCGCCGCACCGCGCGCCATCAGCGGCAGCGGGATGCCCTGCGAGCCGGTGTGCGCGTGCAGCCGGGTCAGCCACGGCCGGTCCAGATACGCCCGTACGACCCACTCGCGGGCCCCCTCGTCGCGCAGCGCCACCCCGAACTTCGAGGTCGCCGTCGCCGTCGAGGTCGATTCGATGGAACCGCCGCCGAGCTGCGGATTGACCCGGATCCCGAGCGGGGAGCGGCTGGGCGCCGACCGCATCAGGGCGTCGATGCGCTCCAGCTCCTGCGGGTTGTCCGCGTTGACGGCGATCCCCAGCGCCAGCGCCTCGCGCAGCTCGGCCGGCGTCTTGGCGGGCGAGTCCAGGACGGTACGGGTCGGCGGCACCCCCGCCGCCCGGGCCAGCGCCAGCTCGCCGGGGCTGGCCACCTCCGCGCCGATGCCCTCCGCGTCGAGCAGCCGCAGCACCGGCACCAGCGGGGTCGCCTTCACCGCGAAGGCGTGCAGCACCGGCGTCCCCGGCGCCAGTACCGCGTCGAAGGCCGCCCGCAGCGCCGCCGCCGACTCCCGGATACCGGCCACGTCCAGCAGCCCGACCACGGGCGCCGCGGGCCCGAGCAGCCCTCGCTCCACCGCGGCCCGCACGGCCTCGTCCCGCCGCACGACCCGCTGTCCGTCGCCCCCGTACTCGCCCGCACCGCTGCCCGCGCCGCGCCCACCCGCGCCGTCGCTTCCACGCCTGCCCGCACCGCCGTCGCCGACCGCGTAGCCGCCCGCGCCGCCGCCTCCGTGCCCGTCCGCGTCACCGTCACCGACGCGGCCCCCGTACCCGGCCGCGCCGCCCACGCCCCCGTACCTGCCCGTGTCACCGTCCACAGCGCCCCCCGTGCTGTCGTCTGCCGTGCCCATGCATCCAGCCAAACACTCGCGACGCGCTCACGCTGGCGCGCCGATGTATTGACTAGTTCTATTCAGGGCGCGAGGATGTGAATAACCGCAGTAAAAATCCACTGGGAGCAATCCGCTAGGAGGCAGACCATGTCAGGACCCCGCCCCGTACGAGCGCCGCGCGGTACGGAACTGAGCGCCCTGGGATGGCAGCAGGAGGCCGCCCTTCGGATGCTCCAGAACAACCTGGACCCCGAGGTCGCCGAGCACCCCGACAAGCTCGTCGTCTACGGCGGCACCGGCAAGGCCGCCCGTGACTGGCGCTCCTTCGACGCCATGGTCCGCACGCTGCGCACCCTCAAGCAGGACGAGACCATGCTGGTCCAGTCCGGCCGCCCGGTCGGCGTCATGCAGACCCACGAGTGGGCCCCGCGTGTCCTGATCGCCAACTCCAACCTGGTCGGCGACTGGGCCAACTGGGAGGAGTTCCGCCGTCTGGAGGCCCTGGGTCTGACCATGTACGGCCAGATGACCGCCGGATCCTGGATCTACATCGGCACCCAGGGCATCCTCCAGGGCACCTACGAGACCTTCGCCGCCGTCGCCGCGAAGAAGTTCAACGGCACCCTGGCCGGCACCATCACCCTGACCGCCGGCCTCGGTGGCATGGGCGGCGCCCAGCCGCTCGCCGTCACCATGAACGACGGCGTCGCGATCTGCATCGACTGCGATCCGCGCGCCATCGAGCGCCGCATCGAGCACCGCTACCTGGATGTGAAGGCCGACTCCCTGGAGCACGCCCTCCAGCTCGCCGTCGAGGCCCGCGACGCCCGCCGTCCGCTCTCCATCGGACTGCTCGGCAACGCCGCCGAGCTGCTGCCGCGCATGCTCGCCGAGGGCGCCCCGATCGACATCGTCACCGACCAGACCTCCGCCCACGACCCGCTGTCGTACCTGCCGCTGGGTGTGGAGTTCGAGGACATGGCCGCCGCCGCGGCCAAGGACCCGGCCGGCTTCACCACCCGCGCCCGTGAGTCGATGGCCAAGCACGTCGAGGCGATGGTCGGCTTCATGGACGCCGGTGCCGAGGTCTTCGACTACGGCAACTCCATCCGCGGCGAGGCCCAGCTGGCCGGCTACGACCGCGCGTTCGCCTTCCCCGGCTTCGTCCCCGCCTACATCCGCCCGCTGTTCTGCGAGGGCAAGGGCCCCTTCCGCTGGGCCGCCCTGTCCGGCGAGGCCTCGGACATCGCCAAGACCGACAAGGCGATCCTGGAGCTCTTCCCGGAGAACGAGTCCCTGCACCGCTGGATCAAGATGGCCGGCGAGCGCGTCCACTTCCAGGGCCTGCCCGCCCGTATCTGCTGGCTCGGCTACGGCGAGCGCGACAAGGCCGGTGAGCGCTTCAACGACATGGTGGCCTCCGGCGAGCTGGCGGCCCCGCTGGCGATCGGCCGCGACCACCTCGACTGCGGTTCCGTCGCCTCCCCGTACCGCGAGACCGAGGCCATGCTCGACGGCTCCGACGCCATCGCCGACTGGCCGCTGCTCAACGCCATGGTCAACGTGGCCTCCGGCGCCTCCTGGGTCTCCATCCACCACGGCGGCGGCGTCGGCATGGGCCGTTCCATCCACGCCGGCCAGGTCTCGGTGGCCGACGGCACGAAGCTGGCGGGCGAGAAGATCCGCCGTGTCCTCACCAACGACCCGGGCATGGGCGTCATCCGGCACGTGGACGCCGGGTACGACATCGCGGAGTCGGTCGCGCAGGAGCGGGGCGTGCGCGTGCCGATGCGTGAAGGTGACGACGCGTGACCTTCCACAGCATGTGGACGGAGCTGCTGCCGGTCGGCCGCAGCTCCGCCTCCGGCGGCTACCGGCGCTACGCCTGGACCGGTGCCGACGCCGACTGCCGCGCCTGGTTCAAGGAGCAGGCCGAGGCGCGCGGGCTGACCTACGAGGTCGACCGGAACGGCAACCAGTGGGCCTGGCTCGGTGACCCCACCGCGGGGAACGCCGTCGTCACCGGGTCGCACCTCGACTCCGTACCGGACGGCGGAGCCTTCGACGGGCCCCTCGGGGTCGTGTCCTCCTTCGCCGCCCTCGACGAACTGCGCGACAGGGGAGCGCGGTTCGCCAAGCCCCTCGCCATCACCAACTTCGGCGACGAGGAGGGCGCCCGGTTCGGGCTCGCCTGCGTCGGCTCACGGCTGACCGCCGGGCAGCTCACCGTCGAGCAGGCGCACCGCCTGACCGACGGCGAGGGCGTCACCCTGCCCAGGGCGATGGAGGCCGCCGGGTACGACCCGGAGGCCATCGGACCGGACCCCGAGCGGCTCGCCCGCATCGGCGCCTTCGTCGAACTGCACGTCGAGCAGGGCAGGGCCCTGGACCTGTCCGGCGACCGGGTCGGCATCGCCAGCGCCATCTGGCCGCACGGCCGCTGGCGGTTCGACTTCCGGGGCGAGGCCAACCACGCCGGCACGACCCGGCTGGTGGACCGGCGCGACCCGATGCTGTCGTACGCCGAGACCGTGCTCGCCGCCCGCCGCGAGGCCGAACTCGCCGGCGCCGTCGCCACCTTCGGCAAGATCTCCGTCGAGCCGAACGGCGTCAACGCGATCCCCTCGCTGGTGCGCGGCTGGCTCGACTCCCGCGCCGCCGACCAGGAGACCCTGGACACCGTGGTCACGGGTGTGGAGAAGGCCGCGCGGGAGTACGCCGCCGCGCACGGCGTCGACCTCGACGTCACCCGTGAGTCCTTCACGCCCGTCGTCGAGTTCGACCACGCCCTGCGCGACGAACTGGCCCGCATCCTCGGCCAGGACACCGAGCTGACGGTGCCCGTCCTGGGCACCGGCGCCGGACACGACGCCGGAATCCTCTCCGGCAGCATCCCGACCGCCATGCTGTTCGTGCGCAACCCCACCGGCGTCTCGCACTCCCCGGCCGAGTTCGCCGCCGAGGACGACTGCCTGGCCGGGGTGACGGCGCTCGCCGACGTACTGGAAGGGCTGGCCTGCAGGTGACCACACGGACCTATTGGCTGGAGCACGCCTGGCTCGACACCCACGTCGAGCCGGGCGTGGCCCTCACGGTGTCGATCAGCGGCTCCGCCGCGGGCGCGGACGGCCGGATCACCACCGTCCGCACCGATGTGCCCACCCCGCCCCCGGGCGCCGAGATCCTGCGCGGACTGACCCTGCCCGGCCTCGCCAACGCCCACAGCCACGCCTTCCACCGGGCCCTGCGCGGCACCGTCCAGGTCGGCTCCGGCACCTTCTGGACCTGGCGCGAGGTGATGTACTCCTTCGCCGACCAGCTGACCCCGGAGACCTACCACGCCCTCGCGCGCGCCGTGTACGCCGAGATGGCGCTGGCGGGCGTCACCTCGGTCGGTGAGTTCCACTACGTGCACCACGCGCCCGGCGGCACCCGGTACAACGACCCGAACGCCATGGGCGAGGCGCTCGTCGCGGCGGCCGCCGAGGCCGGTATCCGCATCACCCTCCTCGACACCGCCTACCTCTCCTCCGGCTTCGGGCAGCCGCCCAACGCCCACCAGCTCCGTTTCTCCGACGGCAGCGCGGAGGCCTGGGCCGAACGCTGTTCAGTTCTCAAGGAACGCGATCACGCACGGATCGGGGCGGCGATCCACTCCGTACGGGCCGTTCCCGCGGACCAGTTGGCGACGGTGGCCCGGTGGGCCGAGGAGCGGCGGGCCCCGCTCCATGTGCACCTGTCCGAGCAGACCGCCGAGAACGACGCCTGCCTCCAGGCGCACGGCCGCACGCCCACCCGGCTGCTCGCCGACCACGGCGTCCTCGGGCCGCGCACCACCGGCGTGCACAACACCCACCTCACCGACGAGGACATCGCCCTCATCGGCGGCTCGGGCACCGGCACCTGCATGTGCCCGACGACGGAACGCGACCTGGCCGACGGCATCGGCCCCGCCGTCGCCCTGCAGCGGGCCGGTTCGCCCCTCTCCCTAGGCTCCGACAGCCACGCCGTCATCGACCTGCTCGAAGAGGCCCGCGCGATGGAGCTGAACGAGCGGCTGCGCACCCGCACCCGGGGTCACTGGACCGCCGCGGCACTGCTGCGCGCGGCCTCGGCCGACGGTCACGCGGCCCTGGGCTGGGACGGGGCCGGCACCATCGAGCCCGGCGCGCTCGCCGACCTGACGACGATCGCGCTCGACTCGGTCAGGACCGCCGGGCCACTGCCCAGGCTCGGCGCCGAGACCGCCGTATTCGCCGGGACGGCAGCGGACGTACGGCACACGATCGTGGGAGGGCGGCACGTCGTGCGCGACGGTGCGCACACGCTCGTCCCCGACGTCCCGCAGGCACTGGCGGCCGCGGTCGACGCGCTGCGCGGCTGACCCCGAAACCCCCACCCACACCGGCCACCGACAAGGACGCCGAGGACCCCAAGGACGACGCCATGAGCAGCACCGCCATCACCAACATCGCCACGCTGGTCACCAACGACCCCTCCCTCGGTGACGGAACTCCCCTCGGTCTGATCCAGGACGCGGCCGTCGTCATCGACGGCGACCGCGTCGTGTGGACCGGTGAATCCAGCAAAACACCCGCCACTGACAATCGCGTCGACGCCGGCGGCCGGGCGGTGCTGCCGGGCTTCGTCGACTCCCACTCCCATCTGGTCTTCGCGGGCGACCGCACGCAGGAGTTCAACGCCCGTATGTCGGGCCGCTCCTACACCGCGGGCGGCATCCGCACCACGGTCGCCGCCACCCGCGCCGCCACTGACGAGGAGCTGGAGGCCAACCTCACCCGCTATCTGGCCGAGGCCCTCCGCCAGGGCACGACGACGTTCGAGACGAAGTCCGGGTACGGCCTGACGGTCGCCGACGAGTCCCGCGCCCTGCGCATCGCCGCCCGGCACACGGACGAGGTCACCTACCTGGGCGCCCACATCGTCTCGCCGGACTACGCCGACGACCCCGCCGCCTATGTCGCCCTGGTCACCGGCGAGATGCTCGACGCCTGCGCCCCGCACGCCCGCTGGGTCGACGTCTTCTGCGAGAAGGGCGCCTTCGACGGAGACCAGGCCCGCGCGATCCTCACGGCGGGCAAGGCCAGGGGCCTGCACCCCCGCGTCCACGCCAACCAGCTCTCCTACGGCCCCGGCGTCCAGCTGGCCGTCGAGCTCGACGCGGCCAGCGCCGACCACTGCACCCACCTGACCGACGCCGACGTCGACGCCCTCGCGAGCGGCCGCACGGTCGCCACCCTGCTGCCCGGCGCCGAGTTCTCCACCCGCGCCGAGTGGCCGGACGCCCGCCGTCTGCTGGACGCGGGCGTCACGGTCGCCCTGTCCACGGACTGCAACCCGGGCTCCTCCTTCACCTCGTCGGTCCCGTTCTGCGTCGCCCTCGCCGTACGGGACATGGGCATGACCCCGGACGAGGCGGTCTGGTCGGCCACGGCGGGCGGTGCGGCGGCGCTGCGCCGGGACGACATCGGCCGCCTCGCCCCCGGGGCGCGCGCCGACCTGATCCTGCTCGACGCACCGAGCCATGTGCACCTGGCCTACCGGCCGGGAGTTCCCCTGGTCGGCGGAGTGTGGCGGGCGGGCGTGCGCGAGGTCTGATCAGGCGGCCCCCGCGTGCCAGCGCTGCGCCGACCCCCCGTTCAACGGGTCCAGGGACGGCCAGTCGTCGCCGTGCGCGGTCAGGCCCGTCTCGATGGCGATCTCCGGGCGGATCACTCCGTCGGAGTCCACGTCGAACCGGAGGTTCTGGCCGTTGCGCCCGTACACCGAGTCGCACGTCCAGATGCCGACGCCCCGATCGACGGAGCCGCGGCTGTCCAGGCAGTAGTCGGGATCCGCGGCCGACTGCAGGACACCGCGGTCGGAGTCGACGCGCCAGCGCTGGGTGGGTGAGCCGGTGCAGGTGGCGGTGATGACATCCGTGCCGTTGTCGAACCAGCCGCCGTCGACGTCCAGGCAGCGGCCCGTGGCGGCGTTCACCACCTGGGCGTAGGCGCTGCCCGGGGGCGCGAACGTCGGGGTCGGGGTCGGGCTGGGTTTCGGCTTCGGCTTGCGCTTCGGCGTGGTGGACGGGGTGACCGGCGGACGCGAAGTCTTCGTCGGGGACGGGGACGGGGACTCGGAGGTGGGGGACGGGGGCGGCGCGGAGACCGTGGCCGTCGCCGTCACGGTCACCGGCGGGCTCGTGGGTGTCACCGTCGCCGCCTCGTTCTGGTGCCGCGAACCCGTCGGCGACAGCAGCAGGACCAGCAGCGGCGCCAGGGCCACGCCGAGGGCCGCCGAGGTCAACAGCACGCGCCGCCCGGGCGGCCGGCTCCCGTGCCCGCGCGATTCGCTCGCGACCGGCGGGCCGCCGTCCGGCGCGGCGCCCCGGATGTACGCCGCCCCGCCCCACGGCAGCAGCCCCTCCGCAAGTGCCGCCCGCGGCGCGTCCCGCAGGGCGGTGAGGTCCTCGTAGGCGGCCGTGCAGTGCGGGCAGTGCGCCATGTGGGCGTGCAGGTCGGCGCTGTAGCGGGGGTTCTCCGGACGGGCCGACTCCTCGATGAGCCGGCGGAAGTCGCCGCAGCGCGGGTCGTCGGAGGCGGCCAGCCGGGACTTCAGACAGGCCTGGGCGAGGGTCTGCAGCGCCTGCGGCGTGCCGTACCGCACGTCCTCGCGGCTCGCGCCGAGGAAGGTGGCCGTCGTGTCCTCGGGTTCGCCGTCCAGGATCCCGTACCAGATCAGGCCCTGGCCGCGGGAGGGAAGCGAACGGAACGCCTCCAGCATCGGCGGGACCGGGCCCCCGGGGAGCCGGGACGTGTTGAGGATCAGCAGGAGGGCCGGGTCCAGGCCCGCCGACCGCTGGTCCTGCGCCCAGGAGGCGGCCAGCCGGGCGGTCAGCAGCAGGAGTTGGTGCCGCAGGGGTACCTGCGGCTCCACTCCGCGTGCCGTCTCCCGCGCCGCCGTGGTGAAGACCTGCATCGCCAGCTGCCGCGCCGACGACTCGCTCGCCGTGCACAGGCCGGCATAGGCATGGACGGCGGCGCCGTGGCGCCGACGCAGCTCGCGCAGCGCCGGATACGCGGTCGCCGTGCGGGCCCGCAGCAGCTCCGTCAGCCGCGCGTCCGGAGCGTCCGCGTGCGACTCGTCCGTACCCGCGTGTGTGTCGTCGACGTCACCGTCGTCGGCCGGGTCGACGCCCTGGCCCATGTCCGCGCCTCCTTGCACCCCGTGCGGCCGGCGCGTCCTCGTTGACGTACCGGCCGGTTTGGCGTGCCCATAGTGGTGGAGGGGGGCCTTTGGGGGAAGGTGTTTCTATGGGTAACCCGAGTGGCCCCTGCGCGACGGGAGGCTCATTCCTCCAAGGTCAGTCCCCGGCGGAGTCGTACCAACGTCCGTGACAGCAGCCGCGACACGTGCATCTGCGAGATGCCGAGCTCGTCGCCGATCTCCGACTGGGTCATGCCCGCGACGAAGCGCAGGGACAGGATCTTCCGGTCCCGGTGCGGGAGTTCGGCGATCAGCGGCTTCAGGGACTCGACGTACTCGATGCCTTCGATCCCGTGGTCCTCGTAGCCGATGCGGTCCGCGAGCGCGCCCTCGGAGTCGTCCTCCTCGGGCTGGGCGTCCAGCGAGGAGGCCGTGTACGCGTTGGACGCGGCCATGCCCTCGACGACCTCGTCCCCGGACAGGCCCAGGTGCTCCGCGAGCTCCGCCACCGTGGGGGCGCGGTCCAGCCGCTGGGCGAGCTCGTCCCCGGCCTTGGCGAGATCGAGCCGCAGCTCCTGGAGCCGGCGCGGGACGCGCACCGACCACGAGGTGTCGCGGAAGAAGCGCTTGATCTCACCGATGATGGTCGGCATCGCGAAAGTGGGGAACTCGACACCGCGGGAGAGCTCGAAGCGGTCGATCGCCTTGATCAGGCCGATCGTGCCGACCTGGATGATGTCCTCCATCGGCTCGCTGCGGGAGCGGAACCGGGAGGCGGCGAACTTGACCAGCGCGAGGTTGAGTTCGACCAGCGTGTTGCGGACGTACGCGTATTCGTGGGTGCCCTCTTCGAGGGACTCCAGCCGCTCGAACAGCGTCTTGGAGAGGGCCCGTGCGTCCACCGGACCGACCTCGTCGTACGGCGGGATCTCGGGGAGCCCGTCCAGGGGATCCGCGTGGTCCGCGAAGGGATCCAGTTGTTCCGGAGGGGGTGTCGACGTCGCCGTCCGGGTATGCGATGCGTCGAGCCGGGGTGACATGGTGCCTCCATCGTTCTCGGCATAAGGCTGCCGAAGCCGTTCACGTGCACTGCGGTGTGCGGCGCCTCCAAAGCCGGCCGTGTCGGTTACGTGTCCCTACTAGCCCTACCCGCTTTCCGGACCCCATCGCAAGTACATTCTGTGGCTATATGTCCGATTGTGGGCGGTTGTTCGGGTGTCGGACGGCGTAGGGAAGGCGTAGTGTTCGAGAACGTTGAGCAGGGCAGGCACGACCTCGGGAGAGAGACGCATGGACCACGGGACGGTCGGCAGCGCACAGTCGGGCCGGCTTCTGGTGGAGGTGCGACAAGAGGGCTCCAGCGCGGTGGTGACGCCGGCGGGTGAGCTCGATCACCACACCGCCGATCTGTTGCGTGAGCCACTCGACGACCTGCTGGCGAAGGGTTTCTCACGGCTCGTCGTGGACTGCTCGCGGCTGGAGTTCTGTGACTCCACCGGTCTGAACGTGCTGCTCGGTGCCCGCCTGAAGGCGGAGGCCGCCGGGGGCGGGGTGCACCTGGCGGGGATGCTGCCGGTGGTGGCCCGGGTGTTCGAGATCACAGGGGCGGAGGCGGTCTTCACCGTCCACGACTCCGTCGAGGCGGCCCTGGCCGAGGAAAGCGGCTGACCCGAGGCCGTGTCGCGGCCGCGCCGGACAGGGGGGTGTTTCGCCGGATCTGCCGGGCAGGAGACATCCTGGACCTGTTGGGCCACGGGGGTCGTGGAACCGGCGAACGCCCTGCGTACGACGTACGTAGTGACAGGTATCGAGCGATACAGACCTCTGCATCGTGTGAATCGTGAACTGGTGAATCGGTGAGGTGAAGCGCTGATGAGCACCACCCGGCCCTGCTCGCCGGGCGACCGCGGCCCGGAGCCCAGCGGTGCTTCCGGGGCGTCCGAGGGGGAAGCGCCGCGGACCGGCGGGTCCGTGGGGGCGGCCGTATCGAACGTGTCGGCCACGTCGACCGTGTCGTCGGAAGGCTCCGAGGGCCGTCAGGTCCGCAGGCTGCGCCTGGTCGGCGAGAGCGGGGTCGTCCCGCTGGCGCGCGACTTCACGCGCCAGGCGCTGTACGCGTGGGGCTGGCTGCCCGCCGCTACGGCCGACCGGCGCGCCGCCGCCGAGGACGTCCTCCTCGTCGTCTCCGAGCTGGTCACCAACGCGTGCCTGCACGCCGAGGGTCCCGAGGAGCTGTTCCTCGCCTGCGACGACAAGGTGATCCGGCTGGAGGTCACCGACCGGGGCACCGGCCAGCCGGCACCCCGCACCCCGCACCGGGCCGGGCGCCCCGGCGGGCACGGCATGTTCATCGTGCAGCGGCTGTGCCTGGACTGGGGGGTCGTCCGCACCCCGGGCGTGGCGGGCAAGACGGTGTGGGCGGAGCTGGGCGCACCCGCGTAGGACGTGACGGGCGGCCTCCGCCGCCGCCCGCCCGGCGCCCGCCCTCCCTCGGCCCCGCGCCCCGGGCCGTCGTCACCGGCGACCCCTCTCTCCACTCGAACCCCCTTTCGCGCACGCCGGATCGTCACAACTCCGGGGTGCGCCGTGTCTTCCTTCCTCACGACCCCGGGCGTACCTTGACGGCCGATCTGATGTGCCGTCAGGAACGAGGTGGACCGCCGTGTCGTACCCCAAACGAGCCGCCGCGCTCGCCTCCGCCGCGGCGCTGGCCGGCTCGGTGGTGCTGCTGGCCGCCCCGGCGGCCCGGGCCGACGTCGTCGACGTCAACTACCAGTGCAAGACACCGATCGGCGACAAGAGCGCCGTCTCGCCGATCGACATCAAGGGCGTCAAGAGCGGCAGCGGATACAAGATCACCATGTCCTGGCAGAAGGGCGTCTCCTCCAGCCCGGTCGAGCTGGGCAAGGGCGCGATGAGCCCGAGCGCCACCATCAAGCTCGGCGGCGCCGACAGCGGCACGCTCGCGGTGTCCGGACCGGCCAACCAGGCCGCGATCCCCGCCAACACGCCCATCAAGATCAACGACTTGAGCGGCACCTACACGCCGAAGAAGACCGGCAAGGTCACCTTCACGGCGGGCGTGCTCACCATCAAGGCGCTCGGCACCACCACCACCTGCACGCCGGCCAACAACCCCAAGCCGTCCCTGAGCCTGGACGTGACGGCGGCCGGTGCGGGCGGATCCACGGGGACGTCCCAGGGCGGCTCGCAGAGCGGCACCGACTCCGGCGGCCAACTGCCGCAGACCGGCCCCGAGGACTCGGCGATCGCGCTCGGCACGCTCGGCGGTACCGTCCTGCTCGCGGGCGCGGCGGGCGCCCTGTGGCTGACGCGGCGGAACCAGACCGTACGTCGCTGAACACCCGGGTCCTCGACCGCTGGAGCCGCCGATGCCGTCCGCCGCCCGTGCCCTGTGCCTGTCCTTGCTGACCCTGCTCGCCACCGCGCCGCAGGCCGCGGCCGCCTGGGGATCCCCCCTGCTCGAAGGGCACGGGGGCTGGTCCCTCGCGCCCGCCGGCGGTGGACGCCCGTCCTTCTACGCGGAGGGCACGCCCGGGACGGTCCTGCGGGACACGGTGTCCGTGACCAACCCGGGCGGAAAGCCGGTCACGGTACGGCTGCGCGGCACCGGCGTGCGCGTCACCTTCGCCGGCACCCGCCTCCGCGTGCCCGCCCGCACCCGGGCCGACGTCCCCTTCACCCTGGCCGTCCCGGCGCAGGCGGCCCCCGGCGACCGCCCCGCGGCGATCACCGCACGGGACGACCACGGCCGGACCGCCACCGTCCCCGTCCGCCTGCGCGTGACCGGCCCCGCGCTGTCCGCGCTGACCGTCGAGCATGTCGCCGTACACGCCGACCGCATCACCTACGACCTCGTCAACCGGGGTACGACCGTCCTCGTACCGACCCTCGCGGTGCGCGCCGACGGCGTCTTCGGACGGGTCCTGGACCGCGCCCCGCGCACCCTGCCCGTCCGTCTGGCGCCGGGCCGCCGCCTGACCCTCGACGAACCGTGGCACGGGCGGCCCGCCCTGGACGCCGTCGACGTACGGCTGACGGTGACGGCCGAGGGCGGCGCGCGCGACTCGGCCGAGGTGTCCGCGCGGTTCGTGCCGTGGGGCGCCGTGGCCTTGGGCGCGGGGCTGGTCTCCCTCGCCGGGGCCGGCCTGGTCGTACGACATCGCGGGCGTCGTGGGCGCCGCGGGCCCGAGCCCGAGCCGACGACCGCGTCCGAGGGCGCGCGGGCCGAGTTGACGGGAGCGGTGAGGTGAGCGGCAGACTGCGGATCCCCGCGCTGGCGGCGGTGCTCGCGCTGCTCCTGCTGCCCTTCGCGGCGCCGGCGGCCTCGGCGGACGGCCCGACGGTGCGGCTGTCCGCCTCCCAGGCCGGGACCGGAGGTTCGGTCACCGCCAGCGGCAGCGGCTGGCGCCCGCACACCCTGCTGATGGTGCTGATCTGCGGGCAGGCCACCCCGTCCCGGGGCGTGATCGGCGGCACCAACTCCTGCGCCAACGGCGACGGCAGGGCCGTCACCACCGACGCCGAGGGCGCCTTCGGCAAGAAACTGCCGGTCGCCGAGCCGCCGGTGCCGTGCCCCTGCGTGGTGCACGTGGCCACCGCGACCGGGGCGAAGGCCGAGGCGGACGCCGTCCTCCAGGTCGCCGGCCACGCGGTGGAACCGCTGCCCGCCGAACCGTCCGGCGGCCGCCTCTCGATCCTCACCGACACCCGGCTCACCGGCGCCGGCGGGCTGTTGACCTGGTTCGGCGCCCCGCCCTCCCGCACACTCGTCTTCACCGTCGGCAACGTCGGCTCGTCCGCCGTGAAGAACCCCGTCTTCCAGGTCGGCACCTCGCACGGCGTGTTCGCCCCGCAGTGGGACGACCAGCAGTGGCGCGGCACCCTCGCACCCGGCGGGAAGGCACGGATCAGCCTGCCCGTCGAGATCTCGGCCGGGGCGCACGGCGACTACACCGTCTCCCTCAAGTACGGCGGCAGGGTCCTCGCCGAACAGCCCTGGGGCGTCGGCCGCCCCTGGGGTGTGACGCTGTTCTGGATCCTGGTCTGCCTGGTCGTACCGGCCGCCGTGTTCCGCGCCGGCATGGCGGTGGTGGACCGGGTACGGCCGCGCGCGGCGGGCGGCGTCCGCCACCGGGGACGCCCTCGGCTCGCCCTGCGGATGCCGGCACTCCGCGCGCCGGACACCTCCGCCACCTCGACTTCGACCCTGCCGTGGTTCACCCCGGACTCCGATCCGGGCACGGCGGCCGGTCGGCTCTCCGCACCGCACGACGACAGCCCGACGAGTCCTACGACTCCCACCACGAAGGGACCCACGTGAGTATGCGAAGGAGAGTCACACCGGCCGGCGGACGGCGGGCGGGCGCGCTGGCGGCGGCGCTGGTACTGGGCTCGGCGGGTGTCGTGCTGAGCCTGGCCGCCGGGCCCGCCCAGGCCGCGGAGGTGTCGTTCGCGACGCACTGCGTACCGCCCGCGGGCATCGACCCCGTCGACGGCACCACCAAGGTCGAGATCACCGCGCCGGCCACCGCGAAGGTGGGCGACACCGTCGACGTCGTGTGGAAGTTCACGCAGGCCGCGTCGAAGAACCCGAACATCATCGACCTGCCCGCCAACTCGGTGCAGCCGTCCGGCACGCTCAAGGCGGCCGGCGCGCAGACGTCCGACATCGCGATGCAGGGGCCGCGGCAGAACCCCCCGATCCCCAAGGGCGCTGCCATGGTGCTGTCCGACATGAAGGGCAGCCTGAAGCTGACGGCGCCCGGCGAGGTGACGCTGACGCCGGACGCGTACACCGTCAACGCCATGTCGACGGACACCAAGTGCACGCCCAAGGAGACCGTGCAGAAGGCGGCGACCATCCAGGTGACGGCGGGCGGCGGGAGTTCGTCGAGTACGACGCCGACGCCGACGGGCTCGGCCACGCAGTCGGCCACGCCCACGCCGACGAACTCCTCCAGCGTCTCCGCCTCGGCGAGCCCGAGCGACGGCACCGGCCAGACCGACTTCACCGGCAAGGAGGTCCAGGTCCCCTACGCCTGCAAGACGCCCATCGGCGACAAGAACGCGACCTCGCCCGTGCAGATCAACGCCAAGAAGAACGGCGGGAGTTTCGACCTCACCGTGCAGTTCAAGAAGTCGGTGATGGACAGCCCCGCCGACATTCCGGCCGACTCCGTGAAGCCGTCGATGGAGGTGGCCCTGGGCGGCGCCGACAAGGGCACCGTGCATGTGGAGGGGCCGACCAACTCCGCCCCCATCAAGTCCGGCGACCCGATCGAGATCCCGGACCTGACGGGCACCTACAAGCCGGGCGCGAGCGGTGAGTCGACGCTGTCCCCGGGCGTCCTGACCATCAAGGCCCTCGGGACGACGACGACCTGCACGCCGACCAAGTCCGAGGTGTCCCTCACTCTCGACACCACGCAGCAGGCGAACGGTGCCTCGGGCGGCTCGTCGACCTCCGGCGGCTCCTCGTCCGGCGGCAGCAGCGGCAGCGGCGGCCTGGCCGAGACCGGCGCGAGCGACCACGGCGCCCTCAAGGCCCTCGGCCTGGTGGCGGGCACCGCGATCCTGCTGGGCGCGGCGGTGTTCACGTTCATGCCGGGACGGCGGACCCGCTGACATGCGCGGAGGGGCGCCCCCCCCCCCGGGGGGGACGGCCCCCCCCCCCGCACGGGGCGTACGTCAGTGGACGTCGCCCCAGAGCTCCGTGAACCCCGTGCGGGAACACCCCACCGCCAGACCGGCGACCACGGCGAGGACGGCCTGCAGGGTCACGATGCCCGTCTTGTTCAGGTCGACACCGGCGATGGAGAGCAGACCGGTCGTGGCGTCACCGGCGGTGACGGCCAGGAACCAGACACCCATCATCTGGGAGGCGTACTTCGCGGGCGCCATCTTCGTGGTGACGGAGAGGCCGACCGGGGAGACCATCAGTTCACCGACGGTCTGCACGAAGTAGATGGCCACCAGCCACATCGCGGCCGCCTTGTGACCGCCCTCGGCGATCGACAGCGGAGCGAGGAAGAGGAAGAAGGACGCGCCGATCAGGACCAGGCCCATCGCGAACTTCACCGCGGTGCTCGGCTCCTTGCCGCGCCGGGCCAGGGCCAGCCACGCCCAGGCGAAGACCGGGGCCAGCGCCATGATCATGACCGGGTTGACCGACTGGTACCAGGAGACCGGGAACTCCCAGCCGAAGACGGTGTTCTTGGCCGAGGACTCGGCGAACAGGGAGACCGTGGAGCCACCCTGGTCGTAGATCATCCAGAACACGGCCGCGGCGACGAAGAACCAGATGTAGGCGCTCATCTTGGACCGCTCGGCGTGGTTCAGGTCCTTGTCGCGCTTGATGCGGGCGATGACCACGACCGGGATGAGCAGACCCGCGATGGTGATCGGGACCAGCAGCCAGTTCAGCGTGTAGACGCCGGAGACACCGACGACCAGGTAGAAGACGGCCGCGACGCCCGCCCACAGGGCGGCCTTGGCCAGCGTGGCCTTCTTCTCGGCGTCCGACAGCGGCGTGGGGACGACGTCGGAACGCGAGCTCAGGTGGCGGGTGCCGAGCAGGAACTGGACCAGACCCAGCGCCATGCCGAGCGCGGCGAGCGCGAAGCCCAGGTGCCAGTTGTAGTTCTCACCGACGGTACCGATGACCAGCGGAGCGGCGAACGCACCCAGGTTGATGCCGATGTAGAAGAGGGTGAAGCCACCGTCGCGGCGCGGGTCCTCCGGGCCGTCGTAGAGGTGACCGACCATCGTGGAGATGTTGGCCTTCAGCAGACCGGAGCCGATCGCGACCAGACCCAGACCGGCGAAGAAGGTGCCGGAGCTGGGCAGCGCCAGCGTGAGGTGGCCGGCCATGATGATCGTGCCCGCGACCGCCACCGTCTTGCGGGGGCCGAGGAGGCGGTCCGCGAACCAGCCGCCGGGCAGGGCGAGCAGGTACACGAGCGACAGGTACACCGAGTAGATCGCGGTCGCCGTGGCCGCGCTCATGTGCAGCCCGCCCGGGGCCACCAGGTACAGCGGGAGCAGGGCCTTCATGCCGTAGTAGGAGAAACGCTCCCACATCTCGGTCATGAAGAGAGTGGCCAGTCCGCGGGGGTGGCCGAAGAAGGTCTTCTCGGAACCGGGGGTGCCCGGGTGGACCGAGTCCTTCGTCAGGCTGGACGCCATGGTCGTTCCTTGCTGGTCGGGACGCGCGTTGGAGCGTTGCGCGCCCGGTGGGGGATTCGGCCGACACCGGCGGGTCGGTCCGTCCACCCCACGCCCAGGGGGAGTCCGCCCCGGATCGCGGAGCGGTGGACGGCGACCACCGGGATCCACGCCCCGTGACGCGTCGTGCGTCCGGCGCCCGGCCAGAGGTCATTCCTTTCAAGGCCGGAGGGGGTCCGGCCCGCACACAAAAGAGACCTTCAGCGTCAAGTGCCCGCCAAAGGTCCCCGGTGTACTACAGGCGTTCACGGTCACTTTACGTCAGGACACTGCCGGATATGGAAGGACTTGAGACAGGGATCACAGGTGTCCATGGAACCGCAGGACCTGATTCGAAGGCTCTTCCTACGATCGCACCTTTTGGCCATAGGTTCATACCAAGGCGACACAAGGTTCGTACCACTGCGCCCCAAGGTAAGAATCCCGGGTTCCGATCACACCCCAGCACTACGCGCGGGCGGACTACCATCACCTCATGACCCGTGTACTGCTCGCCGAGGACGACGCGTCCATCTCGGAGCCGCTGGCCCGTGCCCTGCGCCGGGAAGGTTACGAGGTGGAGGTGCGCGAGGACGGACCCACCGCGCTCGACGCCGGAATGCAGGGCGGCGTCGACCTGGTCGTGCTGGACCTGGGCCTGCCCGGCATGGACGGCCTGGAGGTCGCCCGCCGGCTGCGTGCCGAGGGCCACACGGTGCCCATCCTCATCCTGACCGCGCGCGCCGACGAAGTGGACACCGTCGTCGGCCTCGACGCGGGCGCCGACGACTACGTCACCAAGCCCTTCCGGCTCGCCGAACTGCTCGCCCGGGTACGGGCCCTGCTCCGGCGCGGCGCCGCCGAGCCGCAGCAGCCGCCGGCCACGCACGGGGTACGGATCGACGTCGAGTCGCACCGCGCGTGGATGGGCGACGAGGAACTCCAGCTCACGGCCAAGGAGTTCGACCTGCTGCGGGTGCTCGTGCGGGACGCCGGACGGGTCGTGACGCGCGACCAGCTGATGCGCGAGGTGTGGGACACCACGTGGTGGTCGTCCACCAAGACCCTCGACATGCACATCTCCTGGCTGCGCAAGAAGCTCGGCGACGACGCGGCGAACCCCCGGTACATCGCCACGGTGCGCGGGGTCGGCTTCCGCTTCGAGAAGAGCTAGCCGCTGCCGCCGGGCCTGGCCGACTACGCGCGTCACGCCGTTGAAGACCGGTGTGTCCGGATCCCGGGGCACACTGGTCGTCGTCAAGCCATCGCCCGGAGGGCCTCGTGCGTCGTCGTCTCATTCAGTCCACCCTTGCCGTCGTCCTGGTGGTGATCGCGGTCTTCGGCGTGTCCCTGGTGATCGTCGAGACTCGCACCATCAGCAACAGCGCCCAGGAAAGAGTGGATTCCGAGGCGGTGCGGCTGGCCAGCATCGTGGACAGCCGGATCCTCGGCGCGGAGGACGTGACCGCCGAGATACTGCGCAACCAGGTCACCAAGGACCAGCACGCCCAGATCCGCATCCCCGGCCAGCCGCCCATCGAGATCGGCACCAAGCCGGAGGGCGACGTCATCCGCGCCACGCAGCAGGGCGAGGAGGGTGAGTCGGTCACCGTGGAGGAGCCGCGCTCGTCCGTCACCCGGGAGGTCGGCCGTACGCTGCTGATCATCGGGGCGGTGGCGCTGCTGGCGGTGGTGGCCGCGGTCCTCCTGGCGGTACGCCAGGCCAACCGCCTGGCCTCCCCCCTGACCGATCTCGCGGAGACCGCCGAGCGCCTCGGCTCCGGCGACCCGCGGCCCCGGCACAAGCGGTACGGCGTCCCCGAGCTGGACCGGGTCGCCGATGTGCTGGACTCCTCGGCCGAGCGCATCGGCCGCATGCTGACGGCGGAGCGCCGCCTGGCCGCCGACGCCTCCCACCAGCTGCGTACGCCGCTCACGGCCCTCTCGATGCGGCTGGAGGAGATCACCCTCACCGATGACCCGGACACGGTGAAGGAGGAGGCGAACGTCGCGCTCACGCAGGTGGAGCGGCTGACGGACGTGGTGGAGCGGCTGCTCACGAACGCCCGCGACCCGCGCACCGGCTCCGCGGTCTCCTTCGACCTGGACGAGGTCATCCAGCAGCAGCTCGCCGAGTGGCGGCCCGCCTATCGCAGCGTGGGCCGGGCGATCGTCAGCTCGGGCAAACGGCATCTGCGGGCGGTGGGTACGCCGGGCGCGGTGGCCCAGGTCCTGGCCGCGCTGATCGAGAACTCGCTCATGCACGGCGGCGGCACGGTGGCGCTGCGCACCCGGGTCACCGGCAACCAGGCGGTCGTCGAGGTCACCGACGAGGGCCCCGGCGTCCCGGCCGACCTGGGCGCCCGCATCTTCGAGCGGACCATCAGCGGCCGGAACTCCACGGGCATCGGCCTGGCAGTCGCCCGCGACCTGGCGGAAGCCGACGGCGGCCGCCTGGAACTCCTCCAGTCCCAGCCCCCGGTCTTCGGCCTGTTCCTCTCCCGCACCCCACCTTCCCGAAAGCCGGACGAGGACTCCCCGACGGTCCGCTGACCCGACCGGCACGGGTTCTGGTACTGGCGGCGAGGCGGGTGACGTGGGCGGTGCGGTTTCCGGCGGGGCCGCACGGTGACCGGGGCGGGCGGCAGGTGGCCGTGTGTCGGCGGTGAGACAGCCGGCGTGGGGGTGTGGTGGCCGGATCCGGTGGTGTGGTGCCCGGCGGGGCGGTTCGGCGGCTGGGGCGGTCGGCCCGGCGACCCGGATCTGCGGCGCGGTCACCGCATCCAGCGGCGCCGTGTTTGGGTGCGTCGGGCGACGCACCGGTGCGCCGGCCGACGTGGCCTGCCCGCCGGGCCGGTGACCCGCTTGGCCGGCCCGATGGGCGGCGCAGGCGTTGTCCAGGACCTGTTCAGGCCCGCTGGGTCGCTCTGCGGGTCTTCGTCTCTTCCTCCAGGAAGGATTCCGCGTCGGCGACGGCCTCGTGGGTGGGGAGGGTGCGGAATACCCACGTGCGGTAGGACCAGAAGCGGAACAGGGTGGCGATGCCGATGCCCACGACCTTGAAGATGTTGCGCTGCAGGGAGCTGTCCCAGCCGAAGCCGTAGATGGCCGCGTACAGGATGCCGTTCTCGATCACCAGGCCGACGGCGCTGAAGGCCAGGAACAGCGTGAGCTCCCGGCTCTGGGCGCCCTTGTCACGGTCCCGGTACGTGAAGTAACGGAAGCCCACGTAGTTGCAGGCGATGGCGACCACCGTGGCGATCACGTTGGCGCGCACGGCCTGCAGGCTGGTCAGGTGCCACAGCAGATTGGACACGCCGAAGTTCACGACCGTGCCCAGGGCGCCCACGGCGCCGAATTTCGCGACCTCGTGGACGAACCTGTCCAGCCCCGAGGAACCACGTTCCATGATCGTGCAGTCCCCGTCCGTAGGTTTCGTCAGCCCAGTCATGCTAACCACCCCCCTCCCCGTCCCGCCCGCGCATCCGGCCACTGACGGGCAACACACAGGAAAAGCCCAGGTAAGAAGTGAGGTAAGAGGCGCGGAATCCGGTCCGCGCGGCGTGGCCGATACCCTAGGGGCGTGACGTTCCCGGTAGTCGGCATGGTCGGCGGGGGCCAGCTCGCTCGTATGACACACGAGGCGGGCATCCCGCTCGGCATCAGGTTCAAGCTCCTCAGTGACACCCCACAGGATTCCGCGGCCCAGGTCGTGAGCGATGTCGTCATCGGCGACTATCGCGACCTGGAGACACTGCGCGCCTTCGCTCGCGGCTGTGACGTGATCACCTTCGATCACGAGCACGTGCCCACCGAGCACCTCAGGGCCCTGGAGGCGGACGGCATCCCCGTGCGCCCCGGCCCCGACGCGCTCGTGCACGCCCAGGACAAGGGGGTGATGCGCGCCAAACTCGACGCCATCGGCGTTCCCTGTCCCCGCCACCGGATCGTGTCCGATCCCGAGGACGTGGTCCGCTTCGCGTCCGAGGGCGACGGTTTCCCGGTCGTCCTCAAGACCGTCCGCGGTGGCTACGACGGCAAGGGCGTGTGGGTCGTGGAGACCGCCGAGGAGGCCGCCGACCCGTTCCGGGCGGGCGTCCCGGTCCTCGCCGAGGAGAAGGTCGACTACGTCCGCGAGCTCGCCGCCAACGTCGTCCGCTCCCCGCACGGCCAGGCCGTCGCCTACCCGGTGGTCGAGTCCCAGCAGGTCAACGGCGTCTGCGACACGGTGATCGCTCCCGCCCCCGACCTCGACGAGAGCCTCGCGCTGCAGGCCGAGCGGATGGCCCTGACCATCGCCAAGGAACTCGGTGTCGTCGGCCACCTCGCCGTCGAGCTGTTCCAGACCCGCGACGGCCGCATCCTCGTCAACGAGCTGGCGATGCGCCCGCACAACTCGGGCCACTGGACCCAGGACGGCGCGATCACCTCGCAGTTCGCCAACCACGTCCGCGCCGTCCTCGACCTGCCTCTCGGCGACCCGCGCCCGCGCGCCCCGTGGACGGTCATGGTCAACGTCCTCGGCGGCGACTACCCGGACATGTACTCCGCGTACCTGCACTGCATGGCCCGCGACCCCAAGCTCAAGATCCACATGTACGGCAAGGACGTGAAGCCCGGCCGTAAGGTCGGCCACGTCAACACCTACGGCGACGACCTGGACGACGTGCTGGAGCGCGCCCGTCACGCTGCCGGCTACCTGAGAGGCACCATCACCGAATGAGCCCAGTTGTAGGCATCGTCATGGGGTCGGACTCCGACTGGCCCGTCATGGAGGCCGCGGCGCAGGCCCTCGACGAGTTCGAGATCGCGTACGAGGTCGACGTCGTCTCCGCGCACCGCATGCCGCGCGAGATGATCGCGTACGGCGAGCAGGCCGCCGAGCGCGGCCTGAAGGTGATCATCGCCGGCGCGGGCGGTGCCGCCCACCTGCCCGGCATGCTCGCCTCGGTCACCCCGCTGCCGGTGATCGGCGTCCCGGTCCCGCTGAAGTACCTCGACGGCATGGACTCCCTGATGTCGATCGTGCAGATGCCGGCCGGCGTCCCCGTCGCGACGGTCTCCGTGGGCGGTGCCCGCAACGCCGGTCTCCTCGCGGCCCGCATCCTCGCCACGCACGACGAGGAACTGCTCGGCCGGATGCGGGAGTTCCAGCAGGAGCTGAACGACCAGGCCACCGAGAAGGGCAAGCGCCTGCGCGCCAAGGTCGAGGGCGCGAGCGGCTTCGGCTTCGGCTCGGGGAAGTGACGCCGATGGCCCCGCTGGAGGAAGCCCGGGAACTCCTGCGCGAGTTCCCGGTCGTCGACGGCCACAACGACCTCCCCTGGGCGCTGCGCGAGCAGGTCCGCTACGACCTCGCCGCCCGCGACATAGCCGCCCACCAGAACGCGCATCTGCACACCGACATCCCGCGGTTGCGCGAGGGCGGCGTGGGCGCGCAGTACTGGTCGGTGTTCGTGCGTTCGGACCTGCCCGGCGCGGTCCCGGCCACGCTCGAACAGATCGACTGCGTACGGCAGTTGATCGACCGCTACCCCGCAGACCTGCGGGCCGCGCTGACCGCCGCCGACATGGAGGCGGCGCGCGCCGAGGGCCGTATCGCCTCCCTCATGGGCGCGGAGGGCGGCCACTCGATCGACAACTCGCTGGGCACCCTGCGCGGGCTGTACGAGCTGGGCGTGCGCTACATGACGCTCACCCACAACGACAACAACGACTGGGCCGACTCGGCGACGGACGAGCCGAACGTCGGCGGTCTGTCGGCCTTCGGCCGCGAGGTCGTCCGGGAGATGAACCGCCTCGGCATGCTCGTCGACCTCTCCCACGTGGCGGCGACGACGATGCGCGACGCGCTCGACGCCTCGGCGGCGCCGGTGATCTTCTCGCACTCCTCGGCCCGTGCCGTGTGCGAACACCCCCGCAACATCCCGGACGAGATCCTCGAACGGCTGCCCGCGAACGGCGGCGTGGCGATGGTGACGTTCGTACCGAAGTTCGTGCTCCAGGCGGCCGTGGACTGGACGGCCGCGGCCGACGAGAACATGCGCGCGCACGGCTTCCACCACCTCGACACCACCGCCGAGGCGATGAAGGTGCACGCCGCCTTCGAGGAGCGCACCCCCCGCCCGATCGCCACGGTGGCGACGGTGGCCGACCACCTCGACCACATGCGCGAGGTCGCCGGCATCGACCACCTCGGCATCGGCGGCGACTACGACGGCACGGCGTTCACCCCCGACGGCCTGAACGACGTCTCCGGCTATCCCAACCTGATCGCCGAACTCCTGGACCGCGGCTGGTCCAAGCCCGACCTGGCCAAGCTGACCTGGCAGAACTCGCTGCGGGTGCTCGGCGCGGCGGAGGACGTCTCCCGGGACCTGCGGGCGACCCGCGCGCCCTCCCGCGCGAGGATCGAGGAACTCGACGGCTGAGCGCCGGATCCGGCGCGGGGAGCGCGCCGGGACAGAGCGACGGCTCGGCCCGGGAGAAGGGGCCGAGCCGTCGCTGTCGGCGCGGCAGCGCAGGTCAGGGCAGGCGGGGCCGGGCTGACCCGGTTCGGCGAGGAGGTCCTGTGGGAGATGGACCGGCTCGGCGTGCTCGCCGACGTCTCCGGTGCCTGCGACGCCACGGTCGGCCGGGCCGTCGTGCTCTCCAGGACACCGGTGCTGTGCACCCGTTCCGCGGCCCGCGCCCTGCGCCCGCCAACCTGCTCGCCGCCCAGGGCCTGCGGCATGGTGCCGCTCACCGCCGAGCAGACCGGCCCGAACGTCCGGGACGTCGCCGACCATCTCGACCACGTGCGGACGGTCGCCGGGCCACAGAGCGTCGGCCTGTCCGGCACCCACGACTCCGGCGCCGCCCACCCCCAGGACCTCACCGACGCCTCCTGCTATCCGCACCTGATCGCCGAACTGCTCCACCGCGGCTGGTCCGACATCGAGCTCGCCCTGCTGACCTGGGGAAACGTCCAGCGGGTGCTACGCACCGCCGACTTCACGGCCCGCGCCGCCCGCCGGACGTCGAGCGGAGCCGGGTTACGGCCGCTCGATCCGGCACAGGCAGAACGGGTGCCCCGCCGGATCCGCGTACACCTGGAAGTCCTTCTCCTCCCGGTCCTCCAGGTCCAGCGGCCGCGCGCCCAGCGCGAGCACCTTCTCGTGGGCGGCGTCCACCTCCTCCCACGTCGACCCGGCGTCGAGGTCGAGGTGGAGCTGCTGCGCGTTGCGATCCGCGCGCGGCCACTCCGGCGGGGTGTGGTTCTCCACCCGCTGGAAGCCGAGCCGCGGTCCGTCCGGGACCTGGAGGACGACCCACTCGTCGTCCTCCACCTCGGGTGTGCCGCCCACGATCTCCGCGTAGAAGGCGGCGAGCGCCCGCGGGTCGGGGCAGTCGATCACGACGTTGCGGAAACGGGCGATGGAGCCCATGACGTCCTCCCTGGTCCTCGCCGGCCCTGTTGTCAGCTGGCGCACAGACAGAACGGATGCCCCGCCGGGTCCGCGTACACACGGAAGCCGCGCGAGCGGTCGTCGGTGTCCAGCGGCCGCGCGCCGAGCTCCAGCACCCCCTTCTCCGCCGCGTCCAGGTCCTCCACCACCAGGTCCAGGTGGAACTGCTGCGAGTGATCGGCCGCGGGCCACCGCGGCGCTACGAAGCCGGGCGCGGCCTGGAAGGCCAGCGCTTGCCCGCCGGGCAGCCGGAGGTCCACCCACTCGCCCTCGCCCTCCACGGTGCCGCCGAGCACCTCGGCGTAGAAGCCGGCGAGCGCGCGCGGGTCGGGGCAGTCCAGGACGACGGGGCCGAGCTTGGCGAGTGCCATGACTTCCTCCTCGGAGCGGGTTACCCATAGAGACGGGCAACCGGTAACGGTTACCGCATGCTCCCGTAGTGGAGGTAACGTCGCAAGTGAATTCGGGAGGTAACTTGCAGGCATGAGTGAGAGATCGCCCGCGCCGGGAGGCCTGGCCCTGATCGAGGCCCTGCTGAACACGCTCGACATCGCGAGCGACGGCGACCTGCTCGACACGCCGGACGGCCGGGCCCCCTTCGGGCTCGCCGAGGACGAGCTGCCGGGCGCGCGCGAGCTGCGCGAGTCGCTGCGCGCCACGCTGCTGGCCCACGCAGGCCACCCGCCGCACCGCGAGGTGACCCCCCTGGGCGACCTGCTCGCCGGTGCCCCGCTGTACCTGGCCGTCGACCCGAGCGACGGCTCCGCGAGCCTCGCCCCCGCGGGCGACGGCCCCCTGCTCTCCCGGGTCGCCGCCGCCGTGGCCGAGGCGCTGGTCGCGGGCACCTGGAGCCGGTTCAAGGCGTGCGAGGCCGTGACCTGCCACTGGGCGTACTACGACCGCAGCCCGGCCGGCCGCGGCCGCTGGTGCTCGATGCAGGTGTGCGGGGCGCGCGCGAAGATGCGGCGGTACCGGGCCAAAGAGCCGTAGGCCACAGCAGGTTCACCGGCCATGCCGGGGTCGCGTGGTGCAGAATGCAACAAGACGCCGGTTCGGCCGACTGAGCCTCGGCCGAACCGGCGTCACGCGTACGTCTGCCGTCCCTACGCGGTGGGACGGCCCATCGCCCGGTACGTCCACCCGGCCTGCCGCCACACCTGCGGGTCGAGGGCGTTGCGCCCGTCGAGGATCACCCGCGCCGCCGCGACCTCGCCCAGCGCCGCCGGGTCCAGCTCGCGGAACTCCCGCCACTCGGTGAGGTGCAGGACCACGTCGGCACCCCGGACGGCGTCCAACGCGGAGTCGGCGTAACCGAGGGTCGGGAAGAGCCGGCGGGCGTTGTGCATGCCCTTCGGGTCGTACACCGTCACCTGGCCGCCCTGGAGGTGGATCTGGCCCGCCACGTTGAGCGCGGGCGAGTCCCGGACGTCGTCCGAGTCGGGCTTGAAGGCGGCGCCGAGGACCGCGACCCGGCGGCCCAGGAAGGAGCCGCCGCCCAGCGCCTCGCGGGCCATCTCGACCATCTGGCCGCGGCGGCGCATGTTGATGGAGTCGATCTCGCGCAGGAAGGTCAGCGCCTGGTCGGCGCCCAGCTCGCCGGCCCGCGCCATGAAGGCCCGGATGTCCTTGGGCAGGCACCCGCCGCCGAAGCCGATCCCGGCCCGCAGGAACTTCTTGCCGATCCGGTCGTCGTGGCCGATGGCCTCCGCCAGCTTCACGACGTCGCCGCCCGCGGCCTCGCACACCTCGGCCATCGCGTTGATGAAGGAGATCTTGGTGGCGAGGAAGGAGTTCGCGGACGTCTTTACCAGCTCGGCGGTGGGGAAGTCGGTGACCACGAAGGGCGTGCCCTCGCCGACCGGCGTCGCGTAGACCTCCCGCAGCAGCTTCTCGGCCCGCTCGCTGTGCACACCCACCACGATCCGGTCGGGGTGCAGCGTGTCCGCGACGGCGAAGCCCTCGCGCAGGAACTCCGGGTTCCAGGCCAGCTCGGCGTCGGCACCGGCGGGCGCGTGCTCGGCCAGGTAGGCCGCGAGGCGCTCGGCGGAGCCGACGGGCACGGTGGACTTGCCGACGACGAGAGAAGGGCTGGTGAGATGGGGAGCGAGGAGGGCGAAGGCGTTGTCGACGTACGACATGTCGGCCGCGTACTCGCCGTGCTTCTGCGGGGTGTTCACACAGACGAAGTGGACGTCGCCGAAGGCGGCGACCTCGGCCCAGTCCATGGTGAACCGGAGCCGCCCGGAGGCCCCCTCCAGGCCCGCCACGTGCTTCTTCAGCAGGGCTTCGAGACCGGGCTCGTACATCGGCACCTCACCCCGCTGGAGCAGGGCGATCTTCTCGGGCACGACGTCGAGTCCGAGCACCTCGAACCCCAGCTCGGCCATGGCCGCGGCGTGCGTGGCGCCGAGGTAGCCGGTGCCGATCACGGTGATCTTGAGGCTCATGAAGTGCTCCAGCAGACGGGACGGCGGTGGTGCGGGCCCGAGCATATCCGGGCCCTGCGCAGGGCAACTTTCCCGCTGTCGCCAAGCTCACGTAGGCGTCCCCGGGGCCGGGCCCTAAAATTTGAGTTACTTAACGGTAATTAGCATCAATGCCACGCCATTATTCACTGCGTCTTTGGAGCGTGAGAGACCTTGGCCGGATCGGCTGACTTCGACCTGTACCGCCCGTCCGAGGAGCACGACATGCTCCGCGATGTCGTCCGCTCACTGGTCGAGGCGAAGATCGCGCCGTTCGCCGCCGCGGTGGACGAGGAGGCCCGCTTCCCGCAGGAGGCGCTCGACGCCCTCGTCGCCAACGACTTGCACGCCGTGCACGTACCCGAGGAGTACGGCGGCGCCGGTGCCGACGCGCTCGCCACGGTCATCGTGATCGAGGAGGTGGCGCGCGCCTGTGTGTCCTCCTCCCTCATCCCCGCGGTGAACAAGCTGGGCTCGCTGCCGGTGATCCTCTCCGGCTCCGAGGACCTGAAGAAGAAGTACCTGGCGCCGCTGGCCAAGGGCGACGCGATGTTCTCGTACTGCCTCTCCGAGCCGGAGGCGGGCTCGGACGCGGGCGGCATGACGACGAAGGCGGTCCGCGACGGCGACCACTACGTCCTCAACGGCGTGAAGCGCTGGATCACCAACGCGGGCGTCTCCGAGTACTACACGGTCATGGCCGTGACCGACCCGACCAAGCGCACCAAGGGCATCTCCGCCTTCGTCGTCGAGAAGTCGGACGAGGGCGTCTCCTTCGGCGCCCCGGAGAAGAAGCTCGGCATCAAGGGTTCCCCGACCCGCGAGGTCTACTTCGACAACGTCCGCATCCCGGCCGACCGCATCATCGGCGAGGAGGGCACCGGCTTCGCCACGGCGAT
Source organism: Streptomyces sp. NPDC054794 (assembly GCF_053611585.1). Taxonomy (NCBI): domain Bacteria; kingdom Bacillati; phylum Actinomycetota; class Actinomycetes; order Kitasatosporales; family Streptomycetaceae; genus Streptomyces; species Streptomyces sp. NPDC054794. Next base: position 267,737 of record NZ_JBSHAQ010000003.1, read on the forward strand.
GAAGACGCTGGACCACACCCGTATCACCATCGCCGCGCAGGCCCTCGGCGTCGCCCAGGGCGCCCTCGACTACGCCAAGGGCTACGTCCAGGAGCGCAAGCAGTTCGGCAAGCCGATCGCCGACTTCCAGGGCATCCAGTTCATGCTGGCCGACATGGCCATGAAGATCGCCGCCGCCCGCGCCCTCACCTACCAGGCCGCGGCCGCCTCCGAGCGCGGCGACAGCGACCTCACCTTCCAGGGCGCCGCGGCCAAGTGCTTCGCCTCGGACGTGGCGATGGAGGTCACGACGGACGCCGTCCAGCTCCTCGGCGGCTACGGCTACACCCGTGACTACCCGGTCGAGCGCATGATGCGCGACGCCAAGATCACCCAGATCTATGAAGGCACGAATCAGGTGCAGCGCATCGTCATGGCCCGCAACCTGCCGTAGGGCACGCCTTCTTCGCGGCTTCGTGGCCCTTCGTCCCGCCCGGACGGAGGGCCACGGGCGTCTCCTGAATGGCACTACCCGGCGGTCGGGCGTAGGACGGAACCACATGGGGCCCGCCCTGGGCCCCTCTGCCTCTCAGGAGGAGCCATGACCCAGCCCGGAACCATGAGCGCCATGAGCAAGCAGATGCAGGACTGCGTCGAGGCGTGCATGTCCTGCCACACGGTCTGCGAGGAGACCATGAGCTCCTGCATGCAGATGGGCGGACAGGCCCAGATGCAGATCATGCGCGCGCTCATGGACTGCTCCGAGATGACCCGGATGTGCGCCGACATGATGATGCGCCGCTCGCCCATGTCCGCCGAGATGTGCGCGATGTGCGCCAAGGCGTGCGACATGTGCGCCGAGGCGTGTATGGCGATGCCGGACGATCCCCAGATGATGCGCTGCGCCGAGGCGTGTCGCCGCTGCGCCGACATGTGCCGCGCGATGGCGGGCACCCGTATGTGACCCACCCCAGCACCACCAAAGGGCGCCTCACGGGGCGCCCTTGACTTCTTCTGACGCACACGGCGGCAGGCTCACCCCATGACGATCTCTCCGAGCGCGACCGAAGCCTTCGACGCCGCCGAGCGGGCCACGCGGGACGGCCGTGCCGAGGCCTACGGCAGAAGCTTCGCGCGGCTGTGCGCCGGGTTCACCGTCCCGGAAACGGATGGGGAAGGGCACCTGGCCCTTCCCCTGTGTCGTTGCTCGCCGCCGCGACGGCCTGGGACTGACCGGCCCTAGTTGCCGGTGACGGTCACCTTCTCGTCGTTGTTGAGCTCGTTGACCAGCGTCTTGACCTTCGTTTTGTCCCAGACGAGGTTGCCGCCGGTGGAGCCGGAGATCGGCATGTTCAGCGAGGTGCCGTCACCGCTGTTGACGCCCTTCATCGCCCAGAACATGGAGGCCAGGTTCCACAGGCTCATGTCCTTGTCGACGGTCAGCGAGTCCAGGCCCGCGCCCATGGTCGGGTAGAACTTGAAGGGGTTCAGGACCGTCGACGGGGTGGCCACCTGGTGGGCCAGCGCCGAGAGGAACTTCTGCTGGTTCTTCGTGCGCTGGAGGTCGGAGGTGGCGAAGGCGTGCCGGGTGCGGACGAAGGCGAGGGCCTGCTCGCCGTTCAGCGTCTGCTTGCCCGCCTTGAAGTCGGCGCCCGAGTACTTGTCCTTGAAGCCCTTGTCGATGTCGATCTCGACGCCACCGACCGCGTCCACGATCTTCGCGAAGCCGCCGAAGCCGATCTCCACGTAGTGATCGATGTGCAGGCCGGTGTTGAACTCGACGGTGCGTACGAGGAGCGTCGGGCCGTCCTCGGCGTAGGCCGCGTTCAGCTTGGTGTGGCGGCCCTGGGCGGGGTAGACCTTCCCGGACGCCGATCCCTTGTACGACGGGATCACCACGTCCGAGTCACGCGGCAGCGAGATCAGCGTGTCGCCGCTGTCGCCGACGTGCAGGATCATCATCGAGTCGGTGCGCTGGCCCTCGGCGGAGCCGGTGTGCAGCTTCTTCTTGTCCTCGGCCGTCATGCCCTTGCGGCTGTCGGAGCCGACGATCAGGTAGTTCGTGCCGTCGCCCGTCTCGGGCCGGTCTATGACCTTGGACAGGTCGACGTCGCGGTGGAGCTTGGAGTCGGCCCAGAAATAGGTCGCCACGGAGGTGACGACCAGGGCGGTCACGAGGGTGATCGCCGTCCACTTGAGGCGGCGCCGCCAGTTCGGGGCGGGGCGAGGCCCGTAGTCGGGCGTACCGTCGCCGCCGCCCGGGCCGCCACCGTAGACCTGGCCCGTGTTGTAGCCGCTGTCGTAGTCACCGTAGCCGTCGTCGTACCCCTGACCGTCGGAGTACGTCGGCTGCTGCGGGACACCGGCGCCGTACGGCGGTGCGGACGGGCCGCCGTTGCCGTACCCGCCCTGGCGCCCGGACGGGGCCGCCGGGCCGCGCCGGACCTGGCGCATCACCCGCGCGCTCTCGGGCTGCGCGTTGGCACTGCCGCGTCCGTAGCGGTTGCCGTTGTCGTCGGACCATCGCTCGGGCCAATCGTTCATGGGCCCCAGTGTGCAGGGACGGACTGTGTGCTCGACAAGGGGCGTCGAAAAATCAGGGCAGCGCTGTTGCGAAGATGACACAAAGTCCGCGCATGTTGCTTCGGCATAAGGTGGAGGCCATGACAGACCAGGCTGCGGACATAGATCCGAACATTCCGGGCAAGGTGACCTCGGCGTCCCGCACCACCCTCAGCCACATCATGACCCACAACGACACCAACCTTCTGGGGACGGTGCACGGTGGTGTGATCATGAAGCTGGTCGACGACGCGGCGGGCGCGGTGGCCGGCCGGCACTGCGGGGGTCCCGCCGTCACCGCGTCCATGGACGAGATGGCGTTCCTGGAACCGGTCCGGGTCGGCGATCTGGTCCATGTGAAGGCCCAGGTCAACTGGACCGGCCGGACCTCCATGGAGGTCGGCGTACGGGTCCTCGCCGAGCGCTGGAACGAGTCCACCCCGCCCACCCAGGTCGGCTCCGCCTACCTGGTGTTCGCGGCCGTCGACGCCGACGGCAAGCCCCGCCGGGTCCCACCGGTCCTCCCGGAGACGGAACGCGACAAGCGCCGCTACCAGGAGGCCCAGATCCGCCGCACCCACCGCCTGGCCCGCCGCCGCGAGATCAGGGAACTCCGCGAGAGGCGCGCGGCGGAGGGCTTCGAGGACTAGGGCCCGCCCCACGGATCCTGTCGAAGACGCGGGCCTGGCACTTCGGGCAAGCCTTGGTCTCTGCCGGGCGGCTCGCACCGATGTTGCGGGGCCCTGGCATCTCGGACAGGCCTTCGGCCCTCCCCGGCGGCTCACGCCGGTGACGCGGGCCTGGCACCCCAGGCAGGCCTTGGGCTCTGCCCGATGGCTCACGTCGGTGACGCGGGGCCCGGAACCCCGGACAGGTCCTGGGTTGTGCCCGGCGGTTCGCGCCGGTGTTGCGGGGCCCTGGCACTTCGGACAGGCCTTGGGCCCTACCCGGCGGCCAGCGCGACGCGGGGCCCGGAACCCCGGACAGGCCCTGGAGTCTGCCCGGTGGCTCGTGTCGGTGACGTGGGCCCGGCGTCGCGGGCGCGCCCTGGGTCACGCGTTGCCGGGGCACACCACCTCGTCGCCGTGGACCACTCCCGCTCGGCCCTGGTCCAGGGTGTCCGGCTTCACCTTGCGTACGTCCTTGAAGTCCGCGCCGGCGATGACCCGCAGCACTGGCCCCCGGCCCGGCGTCGGCCGCAGTTCGCTGCCGGGCAGGGCCGCCGCCAGGGTCCTGGCCGAGCGGTCCCAGCGGGGGTCGTAGACGATCACCGTCCGGCGCACGGAGTGCTCCGTGGAGGTCACCGGCTGCCGGGTGGTGGCGAAGCCCGTCGCGGCCAGGGCCGTGTCCATCCGCCGGGCCAGCCCCGCCGTCGCGGTGCCGTTCTCCACCTGGACGCGGACCTGCTGCGGGGCCACCTCCACCGGCACGGCCGCCGGGCCGTGCTCGTGCCGCGGGCGCTTCAGGGCCAGTGGCTTGTCGTCGCGCAGGGCCTGGAACAGCTGGTCCGCCCCGGCCGGGTCCCATTTCAGCGTCGAGCCGATCCCCTTCACCGGGAATCCCATCCGGCCGATCGGCACGGTGGTGAACTCGGACGAGGACGGGGAGAAGCTGCGCATCGCGCGGCCGAGGTCGAGCAGTTCGTCCGCGCCGAAGCCCTTGTCCGCGCGCACCGAGCCCAGCACCGCCCGCGTCACGTCCCGGAACCTCATCGGATTCAGCAGCACCCCCGAGGAGGTCGCCCGCTCGATCAGCGCCGCCAGGAACCGCTGCTGGCGCTTCATCCGGCCGAGGTCCGAGGCACCGTCGATGTGCCGGGACCGGACGTACTGCAGGGCCTGCCCGCCCATCAGCGTGTGCGTGCCGGCCGGCAGGTCCAGGCCGGTGTACGAGTCCTTCAGCGGCTGCGCGGTGCAGACCCGCACGCCGCCGAGCACGTCCACGGTCCGCATGAAACTGGTGAAGTCGACCTCCAGATAGTGGTCGATCTTCACATGGGTCATGTTCTCGACCGTGCGCACGGTCAGTTGCGGCCCGCCCTCCGCGTACGCCGCGTTGATCTTGATCGGGTGCGGCGCCAGCGACCGTCCGGTCGCCTCGTCGACGTGCTCGGGCACCTCGGCGTACGAATCGCGCGGCAGACTCACCACACTCGCCCGCTCCCGGTCCTGCGAGATGTGCACGATCATGATCGTGTCGGTGCAGTGGCAGGGTGCCCCGCCCAGCCGGAACCGGCGCCGCTCCTGTTCGGTGATCTTGTCGCGGCCGTCGGTGCCGACCAGCAGCACGTTCATGCCGTGGCTCCCGCGCGGGCGGTTCTTCATGTCCTTGAACGGATCCACCCGGGCGATGTCCGCGTCGAGGCTGGTGACCACCGCGTGCCCGATCCCGGCCGAGGCCAGCACCACCACGGACAGGGTGGTCACCGCCCGCATGGCCCAGCGCGGCCGTCTGCGCGGCGGCTTGCGCCGTACGGATGACTGCGGCGCACGCCGCGGCTGGGGCGGCCGGGGGCTCTGTCGCGGCCGTGCGGGGGAGCGGGGCGGTGGAGCGGGCATGGAACCTCCGCTGGGGGCGGGGCCGTACGTGGGATCGTGAGCACCGTAGGCCCATACGATCTCCAGCCCGCGGCGGCGGACCGGCGGCGCGCACCGGTGTCCCCCGTTCGCGGTAACGTGAGCCCCCTATGAACGCCAATCCCGACGTGCAGCTCCCCGCCGTGTCCGTCATCATGCCCGTCCTCGACGAGGAGCGGCATCTGCGCGGAGCCGTCCAAGCGATCCTCGCGCAGGAGTACGCCGGCGAGATGGAGGTCGTGATCGCCCTCGGTCCGTCCAAGGACCGCACGGACGAGATCGCCGCCGAGCTCGTACGGGACGACCCGCGCGTGCACACCGTCCCCAACCCGACCGGCCGCACCCCCGCCGCGCTCAACGCCGCGATCAAGGCCTCCCGTCATCCGATCGTGGTCCGCGTCGACGGTCACGGCATGCTCTCGCCGAACTACATCGCCACCGCCGTACGGCTCCTGGAGGAGACCGGAGCGCAGAACGTCGGCGGCATCATGCACGCCGAGGGCGAGAACGACTGGGAGCACGCGGTCGCCGCCGCGATGACCTCGAAGATCGGGGTCGGCAACGCCGCCTTCCACACGGGCGGTTCGGCCGGACCGGCCGAGACGGTGTACCTCGGCGTGTTCCGGCGCGTGGCCCTGGAGCAACAGGGCGGCTACAACGAGGAGTTCATCCGCGCCCAGGACTGGGAGCTCAACTTCCGGATCAGGGAGGCGGGTGGACTGATCTGGTTCTCGCCCGAGCTGAAGGTGTCGTACCGGCCGCGGCCGAGCGTGCGCGCCCTCGCCAAGCAGTACAAGGACTACGGCCGCTGGCGGCACGTCGTCGCCCGCTACCACGAGGGCTCCATCAACCTGCGCTATCTCGCCCCGCCGGTCGCCGTGTGCGCGATCGCGGCCGGACTCGTGGTCGGCGCGGCCCTGACCCCGCTGGGTCTCGTGATCCCGGGCGGCTATCTCGCGGCGATCGCGCTCGGCTCCGTACCGGCCGGCAAGGGGCTGCCGCTCAAGGCCCGGCTGCAGATCCCCGTGGCCCTCGCCACCATGCACATGTCGTGGGGCTGGGGCTTCCTCACCAGCCCGAAGGCGCTGGCGAAGAAGGTCATCGCGTCCCGTCGTCCGGCGGTGCTCACCTCCCGCTGAGCACCGCCCGCCCCGGCCCGGACTACCAGGTGTAGTTCGGGTCGACGTGCATACAGGCCGTGGTGTCCGCGCCGTTGAGGGCGCTCGCCGACTCCGGCGTCCTGTCGTCGTCCGCCACGGCGACGTACTTGGTGCCGGAGCGCCAGTCCGCGCCGACCACGAGCGTGACCCCGGACACGTCAGTCGACTTCTTCACCTGGCCGGCCGGGATGCCCAGCGCCTTGGCGACCCGCCAGGCGTCGCCCTCCAGGTCGGCGCTCGGGTAGCGGACGACCGTCTTTTCCTCGCCGAGCTGCGCGGAGGGGTCCGCCACGGCCTTGTCGAAGCCCTTGCCGACGAGCAGCTGGGTGATCGCGCCCGCCCGGCCGGTGACGGCCACCCCGCTGTCGCCGCGCGTGCCGTTCCGCACCTGCACCGCGATCTCGCCGTCCGGCGCGGCCGGGTCCGTGGACGTCTTCGGCTTCGTGGTCTTCTTCTTGTCCTTGCCGTCCAGCGCGATGTCCTCGCGCACCAGCCGGAACAGCTTCGCGGCGTCGGCGGGCTTGGGCAGCACCCGGTTGCCGTCCGAGGAGTACACCCACGGCATCGTCGTCATGGTGATGCGCTTGGTGGGGACCTTCTTCAGCTCCGTGCTCAGGTCGTAGAGCTTCGCGACGGTGCCGAGACCGTCGTCCACCGTCAGCGCGTTGGTGGCCGTCTCGGCCAGCTTGCGCAGCTTGTTGGGGTTGCTGAGCGTGGCGTTGGCGCGCAACTGGCGGACCATCGAGTTCATGTACATGTGCTGCGCCTCGGTCCGGGCTATGTCGCTGCCGTCCTCGAACCCGTAGCGCGTGCGCAGCCACTGCAGGGCCTGCTTGCCCTTGATGGAGGTGGTGCCCTTCGTCAGCTTCAGGCCCGAACCGTGGCCGGAGGCGGTGTGCGAGTAGATGTTGGCGTCCACGCACACCGGTACGCCGCCGATCGCGTCGGCCATGGACACCACGCCGGCGAAGTCGACCATCATGAAGTGGTCGATGTGGATGTCGGTGAGCTTCTCCCAGGTGGCCACCGTGCAGCCGGGGCCGCCGCGGCCCAGGGAGTCGTTCGTCATCGCGAGCGAGGTGCTCGCCTCGTACACCTTGCCGCTGCCCGGGTCCGTGCACTTCGGTATCCGCAGCAGGGTGTCGCGCGGCATGCTGATCACCGACATGTTGGAGCGGTCCGCCGAGACGTGCACCAGCATCTGGACGTCGGCGCGGGGCGGCGTGCCGAAGGTGTCCTTGGCGCCGCCGAGCTTCTGGTTCTCCTCGGTGTTCCGCGCGTCGGAGCCGATGAGGAGGATGTTCAGCGGGGTCTGGCCCGCCGCGTTCGCCCTCGACGCGGCCGCCCTGTCCTTGGCGTCGCCGATGTTGAGGGCGTCCTTCTTGATGTTCGCGTTGAGGTGTTGGTAGTAGAGGTATCCGGCCCCGGCCGTGACGAGTATCACGACCGCCAGGATCGTCGCCGACCAGCGCAGGGCGCGGCGTCTGCGAGGTCTGTGGTCGTCGCCGGCGTCCTCGCGGCCACCGCGTCGCCCGCCGCCGTGCCGGCCACCGTCACCGTCGGCCGGGGAGTCCTGGCGGTGCCGCGTGGGGGACGTCGTGCCGCCGGTCGTGTCGCCGGTCGGGGGAGCCTCGCCCCGCACACTGCTTCGCACCACTGCCTGCCCTCCCACCCGCTCATGCCACTGGTGCCCGGCCTTCGGGCCCGGGCGTGCCCGCATTGTTCTGCAGACAGGTAAGAGTTACCTGTGCGCACGAAGACGCGGTTCGCCGGTGCCCGCACGGTGTGCGGGCACCGGCACCGGGTGTCCTAGGGAGAAGGCGCTACCACTGGTAGACCTTGTAGACGTCCATGCACTGCTTGGTGTCCGAGCCGTTGATGGCGTCGGAGTTGCTGGGCAGGTCGCCCGCCTTCGGCGCGGACTGCTTAGGATACGCCGCGCCCGTACGCCAGTCGGAGCCGACGACGACCGTGACACCTGACACATCGGTCGACTTCTGCACCGCGCTCAGCGGGATGCCCAGCGCCTTGGCGACGCGCTGCGCGTCCCCCTCCAACTCCGCGCTCGGGTACCGCACGACCGTCTTGTCCTCGGACAGGGCCGCCGTCCGGTCCGCCCCCGCCCCCGCGTAGCCCTTGCCGGCGAGCTCCTGGGCGATGGCGTTCGCCCGGCCGCCGACCGCGGGCTCGGTGGAGGTCCCGGTGGCGTTCTGCACCGTCACACCGAGCCGGCTCGCGTCGACCGAGGCGGGCTTGGCGGCCGGGCCCTTGCCGGTCTTCTTCGCGTCCGTGCCCTTGTCGTTCTTGCCGTTCTTGTCGAGCGGCACGTCGTCGCGGAGCATCTGCCACAGCTTGTCGGCGTTGGCGCCGTCCGGCACGACGTGATCGCGGTTCCGCGCGTCCTCGACGTTCGGCATCGTCACCGAGGTGATGCGGTCCGTCGGCACCGACTTGAGCTCCATGCCCAGGTCGTAGAGCTTCTTGACCGTGCCGATCTCCTCGGAGACCTTCAGCGAGCTGGTGGCCGCCTCGGCGAGGTCCGTGAGCCGCCCGGTGTCGGTGAAGACGTTCTGCTTCTTCAGCGTGCGGATCATCGAGTTCAGGTACATGTGCTGGGCCCTGGCCCGCATCAGGTCACTGCCCCAGGCATGCCGTGTGCGCAGCCACTGCAGGGCCTTCTCGCCCTTGACCTTGTGCGTGCCCGCCGTCATCTTCAGTCCCGAGCCACCGCGCACCGTGGGCGTCGAGTGGTCCCACACGTTCTGCTTCACACAGACGTCGACGCCACCGATGGCGTCCGCCATGGACACCACGCCGGCGAAGTCGATCGTCATCCAGTGGTCGATGTAGACCCCGGTGAGGTTCTGCCAGGTGGCCAGCGTGCAGCCGGCCCCGCCACGGGCCAGCGTCGTGTTGATGATGTCGTCGGTCGCCGGGTACACCTTGCCGGTGTCCGGGTCCGTGCACTTGGGGATCTCGACCCGGGTGTCGCGCGGAATGCTCACCATCGCGGCGCTCTTGCGGTCCGCGGAGAGGTGGATGAGCATCTGCACGTCGGCCAGCGGCGGACTGCCGACGCTCTCCCGGTGTCCGCCGAGCTGCAGGTTCCGCGCGGAGTTACGGCTGTCGGAGCCGATCAGCAGGATGTTCAGCGGCGTCTGGCCGGCCGCGTTGGGCGCGGTCTTCGACGCCTTGGAGTCGCCGATGTCCCGACGGCCCTTTTGGATATTGCCGTTGAGGTGCTGGTAGTACAGGTATCCGGCGCCGGCCGTGCCGAGTATCAGCACCGACAGCACGGTCGCCGACCAGCGCAACGCGCGCCGTCTGCGCCGTGGGCCGTCACCCTTCGAGCCGCCTCTGCGCCGCCCGCCTCCGCCGTGCCGGCCCTGTCCGTCGGACGTACTCGGCCCCTGCGGCGTGAGTGACATCGTGTCCTCCACCGCAGGAACCTCCCCCCGCACACTGCTCTGCGCCAACGACCTGCCCTCCCCACCGTGCGCCTGACAACGGGCCCCTCCCGCGTCCGGTTAGACGCACGAGGGGCCCGTTGGGTTACCTACGAGGCGCACTTCACCTTGTCCGCAGTTGACTTGTCGACCTCCGGCGCCTTCGACGGAGCGGTGAGGGACACGCCCGCACCCTTGAAGTCCTTGCCCAGAGTCAGCGTCATCGCCGGTAGCCCCTGGGAGTTGGTCACGCTCTTGCCGGGCTTCATCGCGGATCCGGACAGACCCATGATCGCGGCCAGCCTGCGTGCCTGGGCCGCCTGGTCGGGCCCGTACTCCAGCGTGGTCTTGCCCAGTGCCGCCGGGGCGTTGCCCGCGTTCTCCGACTTGAGCACACCCTCGTCGTTCTGCAGCCACTGGAGGGTCTCCTGCGCGCTGCCGGCCGGGGCGCCGCCGTTGAGGATCCGCACCCGGACCTCGGAGGCCGCGGCCTTGGTGCCCTTGAGCCGGGCGGCCTGGGCGTCCTTCTGGGCCTTCTGCTTCTTCTTCACCTGGGTGAAGGAGACGTCGTTCTTGATCGCGTCGAAGACCTCGGGTGCCGTGGTCTGGTTGACGACGACGGTCGCGTGGATCTTCTCCGCCGGGTTGTCGATCACCGGCACCGTCAGGAAGCTGATGTTCTTGGTCGGCACCTTCTTCAGCTCCAGGGCCACGTCCTTGAGCGTGCTGACCTTGCCGATGCCGGTGTCCACGGTCAGCGCCTTGGTGGCGGCCTCGGCCAGCTGCACGAGCTTGGTCGGGTCGGTCAGGGTGTCGCCGGAGGACATCTTGCGCATCAGCGAACTCAGGAACTGCTGCTGCACCTTGATCCGGTCGAGGTCGCCCTGGTTGCCGAAGCTGTGCCGGGTGCGGACGAAGGCGAGGGCCTGCTCGCCCTCCACGACCGACTTGCCCGCGGGCAGTTTGAGGTGCGACTGCTTGTCGTTGACGGGGTGCGCGAGGCAGACCTGCACACCGCCCACCGCGGACGTCAGCGTCTTCACCGCGTTGAAGTCCGCCATCATGAAGTGGTCCACGTGGATGCCGGTGACCTCTTCGACGGTGCGCATCGTGCAGCCCGGGTCGCGGCCGTCCTGGCCCAGGCTGGTGTTGAAGCGGACGTTCCGTGTGCCCGGGATGACCTTGTCGGTGCCGTCCTCCTGCTTCGTCGGGCAGTCCGGCACGTTCACGATCAGGTCGCGCGGGATGCTCATCGCGGTGGCGTTCGTCCGGTCCTTGGCGACGTGCAGCAGGATGTTGGTGTCGGCGTGCCCGACGCTGCCCTGGTCGCCGTAGCCCTCGTTGCCCTTGCCGGTGCGCTTGTCGGTGCCGATGATCAGGATGTTGAAGGCCTCGTCCTTGCTGAACCCCTTCGAGCCCGCGTCACCGACGTCCGTCGTGGTGACGTTGCCCTCCAGGTGCTTGAGGTAGAGGTAGGCGGTCGCGCACGCGGCGAGCAGCACGAACGCCATGGTGCCGCCGGTCCACATCAGGACCTTCTTGACCTTCGACTTCTTCTTCACCGGCCGCCGGTTGCGGCGCCCCGGCAATGGCTCGGGCTCGCCGCGGCGCCTGCGCTGCGGCGGCACGTCACCGTCGGGCGACTCACGAGTCTCCCGGCCCGGCGCCTGGCGCCCCTCCCGCCCCGGCGCGCCGGCCCGGTCCCGCGGCCCGCCACCGGGACGGCCCGAGCCGCGTGTTCCGGATCTACGGGGACCGGGTACCGCCGACTGCGGTGTGGAAGGGCTCAGTCGCAGTTCGTATTCGCCTGTGTTCGGATTGAGCACCCACTGGTCTGCGGGATCGATGTTGTCCGCCCGCCCACGGCTTTGCGCGTCCACGGTTGTCCGAATCCTCCGTCGGGGCCACGCGGCGCCTTCCCCCCTCAAAGGCGCTCGGGTCTCGGTCAATCAGTGCACGGCCCCAAGAAGGTTCTCGTGGTTGGGTGCACCGGGTCGCTCACACTATCCGCCCAGTTCAGCGTCAAGCGACGGCGGTGACAAATTCCACGTCCCTACAACCGGGCAATCCGCCGCATTTTCCTGAAGCGAAGTTCGCGGCCTTGGCGCGTGCTTTACTCGCAGCTGTCCTCGGCGGCCGTGTTTCCGCGGAACGTGGGAGCGGCGGAGGGGGTGTCGGAAGCGTCCCCGTTGCTATCCGAATTACCACTCTTTGTTGTCGATTCCCCTGGAATCGACTTGGCGATCGTCACCGGCTTGTCGGCGCGCAGCAGCGCGAACAGCTTCTCCGCCTCGGGCTCCACGAGTTGATCGCGATTGAGGTCGTAGACGTACGACTCCCGCGGAACGGTCAAGAACTGCACATGTTCGGTGGGGATGTCTCGCAGCCCGCGCACCAGTTGGTACAAACCGCGCAAACTCGCCAGTTCCGGATCGGTGGTGAGCGCCGACGTGGCCGCGTCCAGGACGGGATAGAGCTTCACCGGGTTCAGCAGGACATCACCGCTGCGCACCTTGTTGACCAGTGCCCCGAGGAACTGCTGCTGCCGGTCCATCCGGTCAGTGTCGCTGCCGTTGCCGAGCGACTTGCGGACCCTGACGTAACCGAGCGCCTGCTCTCCGTCGAGGGTGACCCGGCCCGCGGGCAGCTTCAGCTTGGCCGCCTTGTCGTCGATGGGCTCCTTCAGGCACACCTGCACGCCGTCGACGGCGTCGACCATCTCCTTGAACCCGTGGAAGTCCACGACGACGTGGTGATCGATCCGAACGCCGGTCAGCTTCTCGACGGTACGGATGGTGCAGGCCGAACCACCCATCGCGAAGGCGTAGTTGAACATCGTGAAGGTCGGCGCGGTACGGCGGCCGTCCGCCCGCAGGCAGCCCGGCACGTCCACCATCAGATCGCGGGGGATGGACACGGCGGTCGCGCTGCGCCGGTCGTGCGCCAGATGCAGCAGGATCGTGGTGTCGGACCGCTCGCTGCCGAGGTCCTTGCCGTACTTCCCGTTGCCGTCCCCCGCCCGGGTGTCGGACCCGATCAGCAGGATGTTCTGCGCGCCGTGCACCAGGGCGGTGGGCCGCTCCCGCTCGTACCGGGCGAGCTCGGCCGCCGCCGCTTCGTCGGGCGTGATGTTGGCGCTGAGCTTCGCGTACACGGCCCAGCCGCCGCCGGCGGCCGCGAGCACCAGGACGCCCAGGCCCAGGGCCGCGCCCCGCACCCAGCGTCGTCGGCGCCTGCGTATGAGCCCGTCGCCGGTGGCTGAGGCACCCGCGCCGGGACCGAGGGTGCCTCCAGAAGGCGTACCTGCGGTGTCGGTCACGTCTGGGCCACCCCTCATGGCGTACGAGCGTGTCGTCCTGCTCTTACGACCATGGCCCCGAGTGGGCGCCGAGGGCGGGCGGTGTTACTCCGATCGGGTGACAGTCAGTGCCGGGACGCGGTCACTCGTTCGCTCTCGATCCGCTTGGCCAGCGCGTCCTCGCCCAGCTCCTCCAGATGGCGGCACAGGACCACGGACCCCCCGACGGCCAGGGGCGCGTACAGCCCCGCGCTGAGGCCTTCCCAGGTGTCGTACGGCAGCCCCGACAGCAGCCGCGACCCGGGCCCCGTCAGGTCCAGCGAGGGCGCGTCGGCGCGCGCCCGCTCGACGACCTCGGCCCCCGTGTACTCCGCCCCGGCCACGATCAGGGCGGGCTCCTCGGGATCCACCGGCGCGAACGGCGCGAAGCGGTCGCCCTGGCTCGGCACCTCGACGGCGTAGTCCACGAAACCCTCCGGCGGCTGCGGGAAGCGCCCGCCCAGCGGCCGCAGCGCGAGGGCGACCCGCTCCCCGCGGCAGGCCCGCGCCGCCTCCAGCGAGTCCGGACCGCTGACCACGACGTCGGCCGCCGCCGGGTCGCCCGCCACGTCCGCGATCGCGCCCACCGACGAACACGCCAGGAGCCACACCGCCGTCTGCCAGTGCGCGGGCAGCAGCAGCGCGACCCGGTCGCCGGGCGCGGCCGCCAGATCGCCCTGCAGGAGGTTCGCCGTCTTGGCCACCCAATTGGCGAAGGTGGCCACGGACAGTTCGACGCGTTCGCCGGTGGCGTCGTCGTAGAAGGTCACCAGGGGGCGTCCGGGGTCCGCGGCGAGCGCGGAACGCAGCAGGCCGGCAGGGGTGCGATCGGTGGCATTCACCCGCGCAAGCGTACGCGGCGCCCATGCCGGGCACCGGGTGGCGGGGCCACCGGCTCGGACAGATCGGACAGAGGTGACAAGTACGGCTGCTCGCAGGCCCCGTGCGTCATTCGCGGTATCCACCGCTACCACGTGCGCAGGGGAAGCTCGGGCTCTACGGGGCCAATCCGCGAGGAAAGACATACCTGAAGTCCGACGGTGGCAATCTCTACCCAAAGGGGAAGAACGTACGACTGGGGTTCGCCACGGGTTCGCCACGGACTGCCCGGGCAAGCGGTTCTACGCCTGGCTCGTCTCGGCCCGTTCCACCGCGGCTCGCCACCAGGGGCGCCGAGGTCGGGGCGCGCGTTCACCGCCGTCGGGGGCAGCCGGGGGAAACCGCACGCGGATGTCGCGGAACACCGCGCGGCCATCGAGGGCGCCGTCGCACGGTCTGCATACACTGGCCGGCCGGAACACAGTTCGGCCGGTCCCGGCAGGAAGCAGAGACGACAGGTGACAGAAGCGATCCTCCTGGTCGGCGGCAAAGGCACCCGGCTGCGTCCGCTCACGGTGCACACTCCCAAGCCGATGGTTCCGGCGGCCGGAGTCCCGTTCCTCACGCACCAGTTGGCGCGGGCGAAGGCTGCCGGCGTGGACCACATCGTGCTCGCGACGAGCTATCTGGCGCAGGTCTTCGAGCCGTACTTCGGCGACGGCTCGGCGCTCGGCCTGCACATCGAGTACGTCACGGAGGACGAACCCCTCGGCACGGGCGGCGCGATCCGCAACGTGGCCTCCCGTCTCCACTCCGGTCCGGACGACCCCGTACTGATCTTCAACGGGGACATCCTCACCGGGCTGGACATCAGGGCGCTGGTGGACACGCACGAGTCGACGGGCGCGGACGTGTCCCTGCACCTCACGAAGGTCACGGACCCGCGCGCCTACGGCCTGGTCCCCACCGACGACACGGGCCGCGTCCTCGCCTTCCTGGAGAAGCCGCAGACGCCGGAGGAGATCGTCACCGACCAGATCAACGCCGGGGCGTACGTGTTCCGGCGTTCGGTCATCGACACGATCCCGTTCGGCCGCGCGGTGTCGGTGGAGCGCGAGACCTTCCCCGACCTGCTCTCGGCCGGGGCCCATCTGCAGGGCATGGTGGATTCGACGTACTGGCTGGACCTGGGCACCCCGGCGGCCTTCGTGCGCGGCTCGGCCGACCTGGTCCTGGGCCGGGCCCCGTCACCCGCCGTCCCCGGCCGCTGCGGCGACCGCCTCGTCCTGCCCACGGCCACGGTGGCCCCCGACGCCAAGCTGACCGGCGGCACGGTGGTCGGTGAGGGCGCGTTCGTCGCCGAGGGCGTCCGGGTCTTCGGCAGCACGATCCTGCCGGGCGCCGTGATCGGCCCCGGCGCCGTCATCACCGACTCCCTCATCGGCACCCGCGCCCGCGTCGGCGAACGCTCCGTCCTCACCGGCACGGTCATCGGCGACGGCGCGGTCGTCGGCGCCGACAACGAACTCCGCGAGGGCGTACGGGTGTGGTGCGACGCCCAAATCCCAGCGGGGGCGCTCCGCTTCTCTTCCGATCAGTAAAGGGTGGGTGATTGAGGGTCCGGTCCTTGGGGGCTGCGCCCCCAAACCCCCTGCCCCAGCCGTAGCTGCGGGCAATCGTGCCTCCCCCAAGCTCTTCGAGCAGGGGGGACCCCCAGGCGGCACGGGTGGGCGCAGCCGCGCCCCGTCAGCGCCGGGCTGCGCGACCCACCCCCGCCCAGCGGCAGCTCCGAGCACCCCCGAAGCCGACCCGAACGCGGCTCACAACCGGCCGATATCGCCGCGAGGCATCCGTGGGGCCCTCCGCGCCGGCGCTTTCCCGCTGAGCAGGATCAAGCGGGCCGCCCGATGCCGTTGCCCGGCATACGGCTCCAGCAGTTCCAGCATGAGGGAGTCGTCCGCGTGCCGGTCCCCGGCGAGCGCCCACCCCACGATCCCCGGCAGATGCAGGTCCCCGACGGTCACCGCGTCCGGCGCCCCATGACTGCGCTGCACGGTCTCCGCCGACGTCCAGGGGCCGATCCCCGGCACGACCTCCAACCGCGCCTGCGCCTGCGCCGGCTCCATCCGGACCGCCTCCTCAAGCCGCGCGGCGACCCGCACGGCCCGCAGGATCGTCGACGCCCGCTTGTTGTCGACGCCGGCCCGATGCCACTCCCAGGACGGAATCAGCGCCCAGGTCCGCGGCTCGGGCATCACCCACAGCCGCCCGTCCACGGGCCCCGGGGCGGGCTCCCCGAACTTCCGCACCAGCAGCCGCCAGGCCCGGTACGCCTCGTCGGTCGTGACCTTCTGCTCCAGGATCGAGGGGATCAGCGACTCCAGCACCAGCCCGGTCCGCGTCAGCCTGAGTCCCGGTCGGCGATGCCGGGCCAGTGCCACCAGCCGGTGCCGCGGCGCGAACGCGTCGGGATCGTCGGCGGCGCCCAGCAGGTCCGGCAGCCCCTCCAGCAGCCACTGCGCCCCCGGCCCCCATGCCTGCGCGCGCACCTCACCGCCGTACGCCGCGACCCGCAGCGTCCCCGGCCCGGCGGGCGTCCGGCTGGCCCGCCACACACTCCCGTCCGTCGTCGTACGGAACGTCGGATCCGCGGGTCCGCGCCGCAGCGGCCCGAGCACCAGCCCCAGGTCGAGCGGCCCCGCCGGCGCCCAGGTCCGTACCCGCCCCGGCGCCACGGCCTGCCGCGGCAGGCCCGGCGCCGCGGGCACGGCGACATGGCCACCGCGCACGGTCGTACGCGTGGGCCGCGGAGCGAAACGTCCTGACACGGATGAGATCCCAGGGATGCCGGAGCGGAGTGGTGCCGGAGCGGTAGGAGGTGACCGAGGCGAGCGAGGTGAACGAGGTGAGCGGGGCGAGCCACGAGGTTCGCCCTTCGAGCCTAGGGGGTCGTACGCCCCGGCGGCGCCACCTCACGCCCCCTCGCGTCACCTCACTTCGATGAAGGCCCCGGCCTCGCGCGGCGGGCGTGGCCGCGGGTCCTCGGCCGGACGTCCGATCGCCACCGCCCCCATCGGATCCCAGTTCTTCGGCAGCCCGAGCGTCTCGCGCACCACGTCCCGGCAGAACATCGTCGACGACACCCACGCGGAACCGAGCTGTTCACCGGCCAGCGCGATCAGGAAGTTCTGCACTCCCGCGCCCGTGGCGACCACGAACATCTCCCGCTCGGCGCCGTCCCGCCGCGCGTCCCCGTAGGTGTGCGAGCCGTCCATGACGAGGCAGGGCACCGCCAGGTACGGCGCGTTGCGCAGCACGTCCCCGCGCCGGACCCGCTTGGCGATCGACTCCTCGCTCTTGCCGTCCCGGCGCAGGTCGGCGATCCAGGCGTCCCGCATGGCGTCCAGCAGCCGGGTCCGGGACTCCTGCGACTCCAGCAGCACGAACCGCCACGGCGTCGTGTGGTGCGGCGCCGGCGCGGTGACCGCCGCGGCCACCGCCCGCCGTACCGCTCCGGGGTCGACGGGCTCGTCGGTGAAGGCCCGCACGGTACGCCGCTGGGTCACCGCCTCCCGGACCGCCTCGGAGGTCCCGAGTCGGAACATGTCGGTGCGCGCGTCGCGCACCAGGGTCCGCGCTCCGTCCCCGTGCCCCTCGGCGACCAGGTGGGCCAGCCCGCGCACCACGGCGACCGGCCGCCCGGTCGCCTTGCCCTTGACGAGGTCGCCCGCGGCGGCGAGTTCGTCCGCCGTCGCGACGATCGTCGCGCTGAGCGGATTGCCGTGCGCGTCCGTGCCCCCGCGCAGATCGTCCAGCACGCTTACGCCCGCTGCGCCGATCGCGACGTCCGTGAGCCCCGTGCGCCAGGGGCGCCCGAAGGTGTCGGTGACGAGAACCCCGACGTGGACGCCGAGGGTGTCGCGCAGCCCGTCCCGGATCGCCCGCGCGGACGCGTCCGGGTCCTCGGGCAGCAACAGCACCGTCCCCGCGGGGGTGTTGGAGGCGTCGACCCCGGCGGCGGCCATCACCAGACCCTGCCGGTTCTCGACGATCCTGAGTGCCCCGCGCCGCGCCACGACCCGTACGGTCTCGGCGTCGATCGCCGCCTCCCGGTCGGCCGCCTCGACGATCCGGCCCTCCGCCTTGGACACGATCTTCGAGGTGACGATCAGCACGTCCCCGTCGGTCAGTCCCGGCTCGGTGGCCGCGATCAGCTTGGCGAGGTCGTCGCCCGGCCGCACCTCGGGCAGCCCGTCCAGGGCCCAGACCCGGAATCCGCCCGCATCGCCCACACCGCTCGCCGCGGCGGCGTCTTCGGCCACCGCGCCGGCTGTCCCCTCGGTCACCCCGCCGCTCACGCTCCGCGCACCTCCTCCGCGAGCTCCAGCGCCTCGTGGGCCATCCGGGCGGTCGCGTCCAGGTCGGTCATCATCAGCGGCACGGCCCTGCAGCGGATGCCGGCCGCCTCGATCCGCTCGACCGTGCCCGCGTCCACGGTGTCGACCAGCCAGCCGTCGAGGAGCCCGGAGCCGTAGTGCTCGGCCACGGCCGCGGCGGTGGACTCGACGCCGACCGCTGCCAGCACCTTGTCGGCCATCCCGCGCACGGGCGCGTCCCCGACGATGGGGGAGAGGCCCACCACGGGCACGCCCGCCTCGGCGATCGCCTCCCGGATGCCCGGCACCGCGAGGATCGTGCCCACGGAGACGACGGGGTTGGACGGTGGGAAGAGGATCACGTCCGCCTCCGCGATGGCCTCCAGGACACCCGGCGCCGGCTTCGACAGCTCGGCGCCGACCGGCACGACCGCCTCGGCCGGGACGGAGGCCCGCAGCCTCACCCAGTACTCCTGGAAGTGGATCGCCTTGCGCTCCCCGTCGATCTCCACCGCGACGTGCGTCTCGACGCGGTCGTCGGTCATGGGGACGAGCTTGACGCCCGGCTTCCAGCGGTCGCACAGCGCCTCGGTCACCGCGCTCAGCGGATACCCGGCGCTCAGCATCTGCGTCCGCACGATGTGTGTGGCGAAGTCCCGGTCGCCGAGCCCGAACCACTCCGGGCCGACCCCGTACGCCGCGAGCTCCTCCTTGAGGTGGAAGGTCTCCTCGGCCCGCCCCCAGCCCTGCTCCTCGTTGATGCCGCCGCCGAGCGTGTACATCACCGTGTCGAGGTCCGGGCAGACCTTGAGCCCGAAGAGGTGGATGTCGTCGCCGGTGTTGCCGATGACCGTGACGTCCGCCTCCGGCGCGGCCTTCTTCAGACCGCGCAGGAACCGGGCACCACCGATGCCGCCTGCCAGAACCACAATGCGCATGGGAGAAGTCTGGCAGGCGGGTACGACAAAGCGTCAGGCAGTCACCGGACGCGGTTCACTGCGCGCCTCGCAGTGCGGGGTGGTGTGCATGGGCATCTCGGTCAGGCCCGGGTGGTACACGTGCAGGCTGACCGCCGGCTCCAGCGTGTCGTTGACGACCTCGTGCACATAGCCCGGGGCGAACACCCGCTGCGCGCCCGCTTCCAACGCGCGCGTGCCGCGCTCGGTGCGCTCGGCCAGCGTGCCCTCCAGGACGGTCAGGACACCGGAGGAGCGGCCGTGGTCGTGCGGCCCGCTGCCCTGCCCCGGCACCCAGGACAGCAGCCACACCTCGTAGCCGGGGCCCGTGCGCAGGCGGTGGTACCAGCGGGTGGTCGCGTCGTAGCGGACGAGGTGCTCCCACTGGGAGCGGTCGGCGGCGATGGCACGGGCCAGGCCCACGAACTCGGCGACGGTGGCCGGGTGCTCGCGCGGGGGCTGGAGAAGGTGCGGCACTTCGAGGATGTCGCCGGCGATCTGCAGGTCGTTGTCGCTGTTCATCGGGGTGTGAGGTTCCTCGGTGAAGAGTGGGGGGCTGGCGGGGGTGTCGCGTACCGTCCGCCCGGATCACGGGCAGGAGGGGCGCCCGGGATGAGGGCGGGAAGGGGACAGCAGCCGAGTCGGGATGGACTCAGAGGCAGCCGGAGCGCGCTTGGCTCAACAGCTGGAACAGCAACAACAGCTACAGCGAGCGTGGGCAGCACCGTGGGACCCGGCGGTGCGGGTCGAGGTGAGCGCCAAGTTCGCGAGCATGCCCACAAGGAGAGCGGTTCACACCCGCACTGTCAACTCGACGCCCGGAATGTGGGACATGTTTCACCTCATCCGGTTCATCTCCCTGATGAAAGGTTTGTTCATTCGTCCGCCGGGACACATCGCGCACATCCGGGCGCGCGGGCCTCGTTGGAACGCGATCGAACGCCAGGGCGTCCTTCTCCGTACAGGTCTGTGCGGAGTGGGTGCCCCCCACAGGGCTCGTTCTGCGTGTCAAGGTTTATGCCGATTTGAACACTTTCCGCACGGCCTTGGTTCCGCAGAGTGAATAACGGGCCCAATAGCAGATCCCGGCTTGACTCGCCCGGAGCAGCACACTTGTAATTTCACTCGTGTCGTTCAGCCCAAATCGGTATCGGCTGCGGCACGGGGACGCGAAAGACAGACGAGGGGCGCACATGACCGAGCTGGTGCAGCAACTGCTGGTCGACGACGCGGACGAGGAACTCGGCTGGCAGGAGCGCGCGCTGTGCGCCCAGACCGACCCCGAGTCCTTCTTCCCCGAGAAGGGCGGCTCGACCAGAGAGGCCAAGAAGGTCTGTCTCGCCTGCGAGGTCCGCTCCGAGTGCCTTGAGTACGCCCTCGCCAACGACGAGCGCTTCGGCATCTGGGGCGGCCTGTCGGAGCGCGAACGGCGCCGGCTGAAGAAGGCCGCCGTCTGACGGGGCGCGCCGGACCTTTCCGTACATACGTAACGAACGGCCCGTAGTCGGTGGGTTATCCACAGGCGGCGGGCCGTCGTCATGCCCAGCCGATAGTGTGGTCGCTCGTCCGAGACGTCCCGCTGCCCCCTCGGGGCACAGGTGTCCACCGCAGTCCATCGAACCGGGGCCCGTACCTCGATGTCCGTGCACAGCCATACGGCAGCCCATCAAGACCCCGCTGCCGCCCCTGAGTTCCCGCGTCACGTGGTGACGGCGGTCCTCGTCGCCCACGACGGCGCCCGCTGGCTGCCCGATGCGCTGGGCGGGCTGCTCGGCCAGGAGCGCCCCGTTCAGTACGCCGTGGCCGCCGACACCGGCAGCGCGGACGCCTCCGCCCAGCTGGTCACCGACGCGCTCGGCGCCGACCGCGTGCTGCACCTCGCCCGGCGCACCGGCTTCGGCCAGGCCGTCGAGGAGGCCATCCGCACGGCACCCGTCCTGACCCCGGACGAGCTGTCGTACCTCAAGCGCCCCAGTGGCTGGGACCCCGTCACGCGCACGTGGCGCGACGACGCCTACGACATGCCCGAGCTCCCGCACGGGGAGCCCGTCCAGTGGCTGTGGCTGCTGCACGACGACTGCGCCCCCGAACCCGACGCCCTCGCCCAGCTGCTGCGGGTCGTCGAGAACGAGAGGGAACTCGGCCGCGACGACGTGGCCGTCGTCGGCCCCAAGCTCCGCGGCTGGTACGACCGCCGGCAGCTCCTGGAGGTCGGCGTCACCATCGCCAACTCCGGCCGCCGCTGGACCGGCCTCGACCGCCGCGAACAGGACCAGGGCCAGCACGACCACGTACGGCCCGTGCTGTCCGTCTCCACCGCCGGCATGCTCATCCGGCGCGACGTCTTCGAGGAGCTAGGCGGCTTCGACCGCCGGCTGCCCCTGATGCGCGACGACGTCGACCTGTGCTGGCGCGCGCACGCGGCCGGCCACCGTGTCCTCGTCGCCCCGGAAGCGGTCGTACGACACGCCGAGGCCGCCTCCCGTGAGCGGCGCACCGTCGACTGCGTGAGCCGCACCGTGGCCTCCCCGCACAAGGTCGACAAGGCGGGCGCCGTCTACACCCTCCTCGTCAACACGCGTGCGGCGACGCTGCCCTGGGTGCTGCTGCGCCTCGTGCTCGGCACGCTCCTGAGGACCGTCGCCTACCTCGTCGGCAAGGTCCCCGGACAGGCCGTCGACGAGATCCGCGGCCTGCTGGGCACCCTGCTGCGGCCCGGACGGATCTTCGCCGGACGACGCAGGCGCGGCCGTCCGCAGATCGACAAGGACGAGCTGCGGCCCCTGTTCCCGCCGCCCGGCGCGACCGTGCGGGCCACCGTGGAACAGGTCGCCGGAAACCTCTTCGGCGGCTCCGACCCGGAGGTCTCCTCGGCCGGTCGGCACGGCGGCTCCGTCGAGTCCGGCCCCGGCGGCGACGACGCCGACTTCCTGGAGATCGAGCAGTTCGCCCGCCTCAAGCGCATCGCCCGCAAGCCCGGCCCGGTGCTCTTCCTGGTGCTGCTGCTCGTCTCGCTCGGTGCCTGCCGCGCACTCCTCGGCAGCGGCGCGCTCACCGGCGGCGCCCTACTGCCCGCCCCCGGCGACTCCGGCGAGCTGTGGTCCCGCTACCTGGACTCCTGGCATCCCGTGGGCGCCGGCGGCACCCCGTCCGCTCCGCCCTACCTCGCGATCGTGGCGATGCTCGCCTCCATGCTGTTCGGCTCGACCGGCCTCGCGGTCACGGTCCTGCTGATCGGCTCGGTGCCGCTCGCCGGATTCACCGCGTACTTCGCCTCCCGGCCGCTCGTCACCTCCCGCCTTCTGCGCGCGTGGGTGGCCGTCGCCTACGCCTTCCTGCCCGCCGCCACCGGCGCCCTCGCGGCCGGTCGCATCGGCACCGCCGTCCTCGCCGTGCTGCTGCCGCTGCTGGCCCGCGCGGGCATCGCCGCCGCCGGCCTCGCCCACGCCTCGCGCGCGCGCGGCAGCTGGCGCGCCACCTGGGCGTACGCGCTGCTGCTGACCCTCACGACCGCGTTCACGCCGATCGTGTGGCCCATCGCCCTGGTCCTCGGGATCGGCGTGCTGGCCGTGCGCCGCGCCGACCTCGTCGCCCACGGTCTGCGCTTCCTGGTCCAGCTGGGCATCCCGCTCCTGGTCCTCGCCCCCTGGTCGCTGACGCTGCTCCCGTTCGGCTTCTTCAAGGAGGCCGGTCTGGAGTACGGCTCCTCGGCCGCCTCCGCCCTCGACCTGCTCGGCGCCAGCCCGGGCGGCCCCGGCACCATGGACGGCCTGATGCTCATCGGCGTCGTCCTGGCCGCGCTGGCCGCGCTGATGCGCACGGAGCGGCAGTGGGCCGTCCGGACGGCATGGGCGGTCGCCCTGGTGGGCCTCGTCTTCGCCGTCCTGTCCAACAAGTCCACCTGGGCCGGACCCGCCACCCTCGTCTACGCCCTCGCCCTCCTGGCCGCCGCCGCGCTCGGTGCCGACGGGGCACGCGCGCGCGTGGCCGAGCAGAGCTTCGGCTGGCGCCAGCCGGTCGCTGCCCTGATCGCGTTCGCCTCCGCAGCCGGCCCGCTGCTCCTCGCCGCCGGCTGGATGATCCGCGGCGCCGACGGCCCGGTGGAGCGGCGCGACCCGGTGCAGGTGCCCGCCTTCGTCGCCGAGGAGAGCAACACCCGCGACCAGGCCCGCACCCTCGTCCTCGACAGCGACTCCGAGGCGCACGTGCGCTACACCCTCGTCCGCGGCTCCGGCGCCCGCATGGGCGACGCCGAACTCGCCGCCGCCGACGGTGAGAACAGCAAGCTCGACAAGGTCGTCGCCAACCTCGTCGCCGGCTCCGGCGCCGACCAGGTGAACCAGCTCGGCGGTTTCGCCGTGCGCTACGTCCTCGTCCACAAGGGCGCGCCCCGTGAGGTCAGCCGCGTCCTGGACGCCACGCCCGGCCTGTCCCGGCTCAGCCAGCAGGACGGCAGCGCGCTGTGGCGCATCGACCAACAGGTCTCCCGCGCCGCCATCGTGTCCGCCGCCGGCTCGGGCACCCCGCAGGCCGTCGCCGCCGGACCCGTCGAGATCCACACCACGATCCCGACCGGCTCCGACGGCCGGATCCTGCGCCTGGCCGACTCCGCCGCCCCGGGCTGGACCGCCACCCTGGACGGCAAGCCGCTCACCCGCACCACGGTCGACGGCTGGGCCCAGGGCTTCGAACTCCCCGCGACCGGCGGCAGGCTGGACGTCGCCTACGACGACCCGATGAGCCACACCGGCTGGCTGTGGGCGCAGGGCTCGCTCGCCGTCGTCCTGGTCGTGCTCGCCCTGCCCGGCAGGCGCCGCGACATCGACGACGACCTCCCGGAGGAGGAGCTGCCGGTGCCCGCCGAGGCCGCCGTCGGCGAGGGCCGCCGGGCCCGCCGCCTGCGCGCCCAGGCCGAGGCCGAGGCCGAGGGGGCCGCCGAGACGGACGAGTCCGGGCTCGACGCCATGCCTCCTCCTCCGCAGGAGGCACCCGCCGCGGTGCCGCACCAGGCGTCGTACGGCGAGTGGGACACGACCGGCTACGCGGGCGACGCGTACGGCGGCTACGGCGCCGACCAGTACCAGGACGCCGGGCAGTACCAGTCGGGCGGCTACGACCAGCAGGCGTACCAGGACCCGTACCAGAACGGCCAGAACGGGCAGTACGACCCGTACGCCTACGGCGGGCAGTCGCAGCAGGCGTCGTACGACCCGACGTACCAGCAGGGCTACGACCCCGCGTACGACCCGGCGCAGTCCCACCCCCACGGCACCGGCAGTGAGCGCCCCGACGGGAGCCAGCAGTGAAGCGCACCACCCTGTCCCTGATCGCCGGCACGGCCGCGCTCGCGGCCGTCACCGGCTTCGCCGCGGTGAGCAAGCCGGACACGTCCGGCACACACAGCGCCGAGGCGGCGGCCCAACTGCCCGTGGAGCGCACCAGCCTGCTGTGCCCGGCGCCGAGCCTCTCCGACATCGCCGAGACCTCGTACACGTCGTTCACGCCCGTCACGAGGGGCGCGGACGGCGGCGGCAAGGCCGAACTCCGGTCCGCCACGGAGGAGTCGACGCAGGCACCGGGCGGCTCCAAGGGTGGCAAGAGCGGCAAGAAGACGGCGCCCAAGTCCCTGGTGACCCCCAAGACGCCCGGTACGCCGGCCACCGGCGACAGCTCCGGCTCCGACACACCCGCGCTGGTCGGCACCGCCGAGGGGAAGTTCGCGCCCGGCTGGACGGTCCAGGAGACCACGGAGATCGCCGCCGGCACCGGCCGCGGCCTGCAGGGCGTCAACTGCACCGCCCCGGACACGGAGTTCTGGTTCCCGGGCGCCAGCACGGACGCCGCCCGCACCGACTACGTGCACCTCACCAACCCGGACGACGGCCCCGCCGTGGTGGACATCGAGCTCTACGGCAAGGACGGCGCGATCAAGTCCACGGTGGGGGAGGGCATCACGGTCCAGCCGCACTCCAGCGAGCCGGTCCTGCTGTCCACGCTCGCCGCCGCGCGGGAGACCAACCTGACCGTGCACGTCAGCGTCCGCAGCGGGCGGGTCGGCGCGGCCGTGCAGGCCCTGGACGACAAGCTCGGCGGTGACTGGCTCGCGGCTTCCGCCGATCCAGCCGGCGACCTGGTCCTGCCCGGTATCCCGAAGGACGCCACGTCCGTCCGTCTGATCGCCTTCACCCCCGGGGACGCCGACGCGGACCTGAAGGTCCGCCTGGCCTCCCCGGGCGGCCAGATCACCCCCGCCGGGAACGAGACGCTGCACGTGAAGTCGGGCATGACCACGGCGGCGGACCTGGGCGACGTCACCCGGGGCGAGGCGGGCTCCCTGATCCTGAGCCCCAGCGGCCGATCCGTCCCCGTCGTGGCGGCGCTGCGGGTCGTCCGTGGCAAGGGCGCGAACCAGGAGACGGCCTTCATTCCCGCCACCGCCCCCGTCGGCACGCGCGCGACCTCCGCCGACAACAGCGCCAAGGGCACGACCCTCTCCCTCACGGCCCCCACCGGCGCCGCGAAGGTCAAGGTCACGGCGTCGGCGGGCAGCGAGGGCGGCCAGCCGGTCTCGAAGACCTACACGATCAAGTCCGGCACCACCCAGAACATCGACGCCCCGGTGCCGTCCGGCCTGAAGGGCACGTACGCCCTGACGGTGGAACCGCTCGACGGCGCCCCGGTCTACGCTGCCCGCACCCTCTCCGCCACCGAGAACGGCGTCCCCGGCTTCACCATCCAGACGCTCCCGGACGACCGCGGCACGGTGGCCGTACCGCAGGCGGACCAGGACCTGTCGATCCTGCAGCGATAGCGCTCGGCGCGGCCGTCCACGGGCTTCCGGGGGCTTCCGGGGGCGGCCGCGCGGCCCGCGCTCAGTCCTCCCCGTACCGGGGATCCACCGTCTCGGGGGTGAGCCCCAGCAGCTCGGCCACCTGCTCGACGACCACCTCGTGCACCAGCGCCGCGCGCTCGTCCCGCCCCTTCGTGCGGATCTCGACGGGCCGCCGGTACACCACGACCCGGGCCCGGTGTCCGTCGCGCGCGGAAATCGTCCCCCCGAGCGGTACGGCCTCGTCGCTCCACACGTCTTCCGGCCGCCCCTCCAGGCGCGGTACCTCCAGCACCAGGAAGTCGATGTCGGCCAGCTGCGGCCACCGCCGCTCCAGACGTTCCACGGAGTCCTGCACCAGGTCCGCGAACGCCTCGGCACGGCTCGCCGCGAGTGGCACCTGGGGCGGCGCGATCGGTCCGCGCATGCCCCGCCCGTGGCGATCACGACGACGAGGCCCGGGGCCGGCGGCACGGGGCGGTACACGGTTGTCCATCACCGGTGAAGCGTAGTCCTCGCACGGCTCGGCCGCCCGACCTCCATGCGGCAACCAGGCATGTCGCGGGATGACCATTCCAGCCAACGTTGGGCTCGTTTCCGTATCTCTCCAAGACCGTCGAGCTCAAGGCATTTGACGCTGTTTGTACCGAGTGCTGACCGGAAGCGGACCCGCCCCAGGTCCGGCGGAGGGTCGTCCATGCAGGTCAGAGAGGTGCGTTCCGAAGGGTGTGTGCGGCGTCTCACCACACGACACGGTGGAGTGACCTGGTGGAGAGTCGTCGCGGCCCGCTCAAGAGTGCGGTACCGTCCATCGTCGTGAGCCCTGTACGTCGCTGTTCGCGCACCGCTTGCGGCCGACCCGCCGTCGCGACGCTGACGTACGTCTACGCCGACTCGACCGCGGTCCTCGGCCCGCTCGCCACCTACGCCGAACCCCACTGCTACGACCTGTGCGCCGAACACTCCGAGCGCCTCACCGCCCCGCGCGGCTGGGAGGTCGTCCGCCTCCTCGACGGCTCCGCGCCGGCCCGGCCCACCGGGGACGACCTGGAAGCGCTCGCCAACGCCGTGCGCGAGGCGGCCCGCCCCCAGGAGCGCGCGGCCGAGGCCGGCGGCGGGGGACGCGGTGCGGACCCCATGGAGGTCGCCCGCCGCGGCCACCTGCGGGTGCTGCGCTCACCGGACAACTGAGCGACCCCTCCCTCTCGCGTGTGACACGCTCCTTCCGCGTTCCCGCGGGCGGGACGTCCTCCCTCCCGCTGGCGACGTGCCCTTCACGCGCGCGTGTCCCGCTGTACGAAGCCGGCCGCCGGGCCCGGGTCCCGGGTGCCGCGCCAGACCTGACGTTACGGCTCGGAGTCCACAGGGTGTCCGCCCAGCGGGGGGCCGGCCGGGGCGGGTAGTTTGTGGCGACCGATAGGACTTTCAGGAGGGCTGGCCGTGGCTGCTGATCTGTCGCAGATCGTGAAGGCGTACGACGTACGCGGAGTGGTCCCGGACCAGTGGGACGAGCCGCTGGCCGAACTCTTCGGCGCGGCCTTCGTCCAGGTGACCGGCGCGACCGCGATCGTGATCGGCCACGACATGCGACCCTCCTCGCCCGGCCTGTCCCGGGCCTTCGCGCGCGGCGCGGCCGCACGCGGCGTCGACGTCACGGAGATCGGCCTGTGCTCGACGGACCAGCTGTACTACGCCTCGGGCGCCCTGGGCCTGCCGGGCGCCATGTTCACGGCCTCGCACAACCCCGCGCAGTACAACGGCATCAAGCTGTGCCGTGCGGGCGCGGCCCCGGTCGGGCAGGACACCGGCCTCGCCGAGATCCGTGAACTGGCCGAGCGGTGGCTGGAGTCGGGCGCCCCGGAGCCGGCCGCCGAGCCGGGAACGCTCAGCCGGCGCGACACGTTGGAGGATTACGCGGCGCACCTCCGCTCGCTCGTCGACCTGACCTCCATCCGCCCCCTGAAGGTCGTCGTCGACGCGGGCAACGGCATGGGCGGCCACACGGTCCCCACGGTCTTCGCCGGCCTGCCCCTCAACCTCGTCCCGATGTACTTCGAACTGGACGGCACGTTCCCGAACCACGAGGCGAACCCCCTCGACCCCGCCAACATCGTGGACCTGCAGAAGCGGGTCCGCGAGGAGGGCGCCGACCTCGGCATCGCCTTCGACGGCGACGCCGACCGCTGCTTCGTCGTCGACGAGCGGGGCGCTCCCGTGTCCCCGTCGGCGATCACCGCCCTGGTCGCCGCGCGCGAACTCGCCAGGAACGGCGGCGCGGGCACGGTCATCCACAACCTGATCACCTCGCGGTCGGTCGCCGAGGTCGTCCGGGAGAACGGCGGCACGCCGGTGCGCACCCGCGTCGGCCACTCCTTCATCAAGGCGGAGATGGCCGGGGCGGGCGCGATCTTCGGCGGTGAGCACTCGGCGCACTACTACTTCAAGGACTTCTGGAACGCCGACACGGGCATGCTCGCCGCCCTGCACGTCCTCGCGGCCCTGGGCGGCCAGGACGGCCCGCTGTCCGCCCTCGTCGCCCAGTACGACCGCTACGCCGGGTCCGGCGAGATCAACTCCACGGTCGCCGACCAGGCGGGCCGCCTCGCCGCGATCCGCTCCGCCTACGAGGGCCGCGGCGACGTCACCCTCGACGACCTGGACGGCCTCACCGTCTCCGCCGCCGACTGGTGGTTCAACGTCCGCCCCTCGAACACCGAGCCCCTCCTGCGCCTGAACGCCGAGGCCCGCGACGAGGCGACGATGAACAAGATCAGGGACGAGGCGCTCGCGATCATCCGCGGCTGACGCCGGCGCCGGGCCGCCCGAGACGGCCCGGCGCCCCGCCCCGGTTCGCCCAAGCCCTCCGCCCAGCTCCCCGCGGCGGTACGCTGACCAGGCACATCAGTGCACGCCGACACCCGCCCGAAGGGACACCCCATGCCGCTCGAAGCCGGCCTCCTGGAGATCCTCGCCTGCCCGGCCTGCCACGCTCCCCTCTCGGAGCAGGAGGCCGAGCTGATCTGCACCGGTCAGGACTGCGGCCTGGCCTACCCCGTCCGCGACGGCATCCCCGTCCTCCTGGTGGACGAGGCCCGCCGCCCCGTGTAAGCCCGCCGGCGCCTCGTACGACCACGAGGCCGCACCGCGCCCGGCGCGACGACGGGGCCACAGGGCCCCACGCAGGCACCCGCCCCACACAGACGAGCCGCCCCTCAAGGACCCCGGCGATCGGAGGCTGCCGCCCATGCTCGACGAAGCGCTGCTCGACACTCCGGAGGGCCTCGCCGAGGCCGACCAACGAGGCCTGCTCCGCGGCGCCGCGGAGGCGGGCGCCCGGGTCCGCACCGCGGCCCGGCACGCCGTCGAGGCCGGCGTCCAGGACCTCAAGCCGGACGGCCGCCCCCGGGCGGTCCTGATCGCCGGCCCCGGCGCCGCCGCCACGCACGCCGCCGACCTCCTCGGCACACTGGCCGGCGCCGGCAGCCCCGTCACCCGTCTGGCCCCCACCGGCGTCGCCCCGGCCGCCGGCGCCCTGCGCTGGGAACTCCCCGGCTGGGCCGGCTCCGTGGACCTGCTGCTGATCGCCACCCCGGACGGCACCGAGCCCAGCCTCGCCCTGCTCGCCGACCAGGCCTACCGGCGAGGCTGTTCGGTCGCCGCCGTGGCCCCGGCCGGCACCCCGCTGGCCGAGGCGGTCTCGGGTGCCCACGGCCTGTTCGTCCCGATGGCGACGGCTCCCTACGACCACGACGAGCCCCTCGCCGCGTCCTCCCCGGGCGTTCTGTGGGCGCTGCTCACGCCGCTCCTCGCGCTCCTGGACCGGGTCGGTCTGCTCGCCGCCCCGCCCGAGGCCCTGGAGCAGGTCGCCGACCGCCTCGACCACATCGCCGAGCGCTGCGGCCCGGCCATCGCGACCTACAGCAACCCCGCCAAGACACTCGCCGCCGAACTCGCCGACACGCTCCCGGTGATCTGGACGGAGGGCACCTCGGCCGGTGCCGCGGGCCGCCGTTTCGCCGCCGCCCTCGCCGAACTGGGCGGCCGCCCCGCCCTGGTCGAGGAACTCCCGCTGGCACTCGCCGCGCACAGCGCCCTGCTGGCGGGCTCGCTCGCCGCCAGCGCCGACCCCGACGACTTCTTCCGTGACCGCGTCGAGGAGGCCCCGGCGCTGCACGCGCGCGTGGTGCTGCTCCGCGACCGCCCCATCGGTGGCCTCACCGCCGCCCCGGCCGCCCGCGATCTGGCCCTCAGCCACGACACGCCGATCAGCGAGCTGGAGCCGGAGCCCGGCGACGAACTCGACACCCTCGCCGAGCTGATCGCCGTCACGGATTTCGCCGCCGTTTACCTGGCGCTCGCTTCGAGGGCGTGATCTGTACCACGACGCCCCGACCGTTCCGTGTGGCGCGGCGCGCCGGCCGAACTCCCGGCGAACCGGTGTCGTACGCAGAGAAAACCGGCAGAGAGAAGTACATGGACCGCCTTGAGAACACCGTCCGCCCCTACGCCTGGGGTTCTCCCACCGCCATCCCGCAGCTCCTCGGCGCAGAGCCGACCGGCGAGCCGCAGGCGGAGATGTGGATGGGCGCGCACCCGGGCGCTCCTTCGCGCACCGCGCGCGGGACGCTCGCCGAGGTGATCGACGCGGACCCGGAGCGCGAGCTGGGCGAGAAGACCGTGGCGAAGTTCGGTCCCCGGCTGCCCTTCCTGCTCAAGATCCTCGCCGCGGGCGCCCCGCTCTCCCTCCAGGTGCACCCCAACCTGGAGCAGGCCAGGGAGGGGTACGCGGACGAGGAGCGGCGCGGCATCCCCGTCGACGCCCCGCACCGCAACTACAAGGACGCCAACCACAAGCCCGAACTGATCTGCGCGCTCACGGAGTTCGACGGTCTGTGCGGCTTCCGCGATCCGCGGCAGATCGCCGACCTGCTCGACGGCCTCGGTGTCGACTCCCTCAAGCCGTACGTCGATCTGCTGCACGCGCGTCCCGAGGACGCGGCTCTGCGCGAGGTCCTCACCGCGATCCTCAGCGCCGACCCCGAGGAGATGGCTCACACGGTCGCCGAGGTCACGGCCGCCTGCACCCGCCTCGGCGGCGACTACGCCCCCTACGCCGAGATAGCCCACCACTACCCGGGCGACCCGGGCGTCATCGCCGCGATGCTCCTCAACCACGTCCGCCTGCAGCCCGGCGAGGCCCTGTTCCTCGGCGCCGGCATCCCGCACGCCTACCTGAACGGCCTCGGCGTCGAGATCATGGCCAACTCCGACAACGTCCTGCGCTGCGGCCTGACCCCCAAGCACGTCGACGTCCCGGAACTCCTGCGCATCGTCCGCTTCGAGGCCGGCGACCCCGGCGTCCTGCGCCCCGAGGCGTCCTTCGAGGGCGAGGAGGTCTACGAGACCCCCATCGACGAGTTCCGGCTGTCCCGCTACACCCTGCCCGAGGGCGCCGCCGCCCACGACCTCACCCTCGCGACCCCGCAGATCCTGCTCTGCACGACGGGTTCCGTGCGGGCGGGCGAGCACCGGCTGACCCCCGGCCAGTCGGTCTTCGTCCCGGCGGGCGAGGAGGCCGAGGTGACCGGAGCGGGCACGGTCTTCCGGGCCACCGTGATTGTCTGACCGGGCTTGTGGATACCTGAAGCGGCGTCGCCGGGAAGGGCTGCAACAATGGCCCACCGGCAAAGGGCGGGCAAAGCCGAAGGCACGGGCCCGGTCGGCGGCGTAGACGGATGTAGGCGAAGGGACAACGCGGACACATGAGCGCGTCAGGCGGCACCAGGGCGATCGTGGCGGCACTCGGCGCCAACCTCGCGATCGCGGCATCGAAGTTCGTGGCGTTCGCGTTCAGCGGTTCGTCGTCGATGCTCGCCGAGGGCGTCCACTCGGTCGCCGACTCCGGCAACCAGTTCCTGCTGCTCGTCGGCGGCAAGAAGGCCGAACGAGAGGCGACCCCGCAGCACCCCTTCGGCTACGGCCGCGAGCGCTACATCTACGCCTTCCTCGTCTCGATCGTCCTCTTCTCGGTCGGTGGCATGTTCGCCATCTACGAGGGCTACGAGAAGATCAACCACCCGCACGACATCGAGCACTGGTACTGGCCCGTGGGCGTCCTCGTCTTCGCGATCATCGCCGAGGGCTTCTCCTTCCGCACCGCCATAAAGGAATCCAACGAGCTGCGCGGCAAGCTCTCCTGGGCACAGTTCATCCGCCGCGCCAAGGCCCCCGAGCTGCCGGTCGTCCTCCTGGAGGACTTCGGCGCGCTGATCGGTCTGGTCCTCGCCCTCGGCGGCGTCGGCCTGTCCCTGCTCACCGGCGACGGCGTCTGGGACGGCATCGGCACCGTCTGCATCGGTGTCCTGCTCGTCGCGATCGCCCTCGTCCTCGCCGCCGAGACCAAGTCGCTGCTGCTCGGCGAGGCCGCCGGCCTCGACGTCGTCCAGCAGATCGAGGCCGCCATGGTCGACGGCGAGACCGTCACCCGCCTCATCCACATGCGCACGCTCCACCTCGGCCCGGAGGAGCTGCTGATCGCCGCCAAGATCGCCGTCCGGCACGACGACACGGCCGCCCAGGTCGCCAAGGCCATCAACGCCGCCGAGGCCCGCATCCGTGCCGCCGTCCCGATCGCCCGCGTGATCTACCTCGAACCGGACATCTACAGCGAGGCCGAAGCCGCCAAGGGCCCGGACCCGGCGGCCACCCCGGGCGGCCCGACGCCGCACCCGGCCGGACACTGAGTCCGTCCCCGACCCCTGTCACGCCCGTGGGGCCCGCCGAGCGAATCGGCGGGCCCCACGGCCGTTCTCGACGACCAACTGAACCGGCCACCGCCAGGGCGGCGCCGGCACGGCCATCCCCCGCCGCACCGCCCACGCCCCGAACCCCACCCCGAAACCGACCAGCACCAGCA
>NZ_JBSHAQ010000003.1:300702-302825 GCF_053611585.1 Streptomyces sp. NPDC054794
GCCCCGCCCGCGGCGCCCGCGGGGCGCCGCCCCGCGGCGGGGGACGCCGACCCCGGGCCGCTCGCCACGCTCCGTCACCCCCGCGGCACCGGCGCCGGCGGCCCCCCGCCCCCCCGCGCCCCGCCCCCACGGCCGTTCTCGTCGTCCTAGTGAACCGGCCACGGCCAGGGCGGCGCCTGCACGGCCTTCCGCCGCCGCACGGCCCACGCCCCGATCCCCAGCCCGATACCGACCAGGACCAGCACGCCCCCGAGAACCAGCGCCGCACCGAGCAGCGCGGGCGTCCTGCGGTCGTCCGTCACCCGGCCCCGCACCGCGTCCACGGACACCGTGCCGCCGTGGTCGGTCGCGTGGAAACGCGAGTCATTGGAGTTCGCGCGGTAATCGCCCAGCAGGAACAGCCGCCCTTCCGGGACCTTCACGTCGTACGACTGGTGCGCGCCGTCGGCGTCACCGCCGTACACGTACGGCTCCTCGATCGGCTTCCCGTTCACCGTCACCCGCTGTTGCGTGCCCACCGTCGTACAGCACGCGACGCGGTCCCCGCCCACACCGATGACCCGCTTCATCAGGATCCCGTCGAACCCGTAGGACTCCGGCGGCGTGAACATCACGACGTCGCCGCGCCGCACCTCGCTCCCGTCGACGTGCTCCCAGATGATCCGGTCACCCGTGTCGTACGTCGGCCGCATGCTGCTGCCCGACATGGTGGAAGCCCCGTACGCCGACCGCAGGAGAGCGAAGGTGCCGATCGCCAGCACCAACCCCAGCAGCCCCACCACGAGTGCCGAGACTCCGAGTCCCCGTCCCTTGCCCGCCATCCGATCCTCCCCATGCGGCCCATCCGCGGCGCGCGAGGATATCGGGCCACCGTGAACTACCTGTGCACACCCGTCACTCCAACCTCAGAAGCGACCCCAGGTGGCCCGTCCCGGCTCCCGGTCACACCCCGTGATCGGCGTGATGTGTTCGCCGCCGGACTGGGGACCGCGGGGGCCCGCGGTGTAGCTTGGGACGGAGCCAGACGTCGCTGCTGATGGCGGTCGGGCGGTCCCACAGCGGACCGTCCGAGGGAGAGAGGGCCTCCGACGGACTGCGCTGCGCGTATGTGGGCATGCCTGTGCCCTCTTTTCGGGCACCCCTGTCCGCCGCCGCGCAGACCAGCCGTACCCACCTCGACCCCATCCCGAGGAGCAGCTCGCAATGACGACTGTCGACAACCGACAGGACTTCAAGGTCGCCGACCTCTCCCTGGCCGCGTTCGGCCGCAAGGAGATCACCCTCGCCGAGCACGAGATGCCGGGCCTCATGGCGATCCGCAAGGAATACGCCGAGGCTCAGCCCCTCGCCGGCGCCCGTGTCACCGGCTCCCTGCACATGACCGTGCAGACCGCCGTCCTCATCGAGACCCTGGTCGCCCTGGGCGCCCAGGTCCGCTGGGCCTCCTGCAACATCTTCTCCACCCAGGACCACGCGGCCGCCGCCATCGCCGTCGGCCCGAACGGCACGCCCGACAACCCCCAGGGCATCCCGGTCTTCGCCTGGAAGGGCGAGACCCTTCAGGAGTACTGGTGGTGCACCGAGCAGGCCCTGACCTGGGCGGACAGCCCTACCGGCGGCCCGAACATGATCCTGGACGACGGCGGTGACGCCACCCTCCTCGTCCACAAGGGCGTCGAGTACGAGAAGGACGGCAAGGTCCCCGGCCTGGAGACCGCCGAGTCCGACGAGCACCGCGTCATCCTCCAGCTCCTGCACCGCACCCTGGGCGAGAACCCCCAGAAGTGGACCCAGCTGGCGTCGGAGATCCGTGGTGTCACCGAGGAGACCACGACGGGCGTGCACCGTCTGTACGAGATGCAGCGCGACGGCGTGCTCCTCTTCCCGGCGATCAATGTGAACGACGCCGTGACGAAGTCGAAGTTCGACAACAAGTACGGCTGCCGCCACTCGCTGATCGACGGCATCAACCGTGCCACCGACACCCTGATCGGCGGCAAGACCGCCGTCGTGTGCGGGTACGGCGATGTGGGCAAGGGCTGTGCGGAGTCGCTGCGCGGCCAGGGTGCCCGGGTGATCATCACGGAGATCGACCCGATCTGCGCGCTGCAGGCGGCGATGGA
>NZ_JBSHAQ010000004.1:0-23944 GCF_053611585.1 Streptomyces sp. NPDC054794
GCGGGCGAGCACCCGCATCCAGCAGGGGGAAGGCGGCGACCTGGTGGTCGAGATCGCCTGCGGACTCGGGACGCCCGATCCGCGTCGGGCGCCCGTCGGCGCGGCCGGACCGGCAGGAGCGGTCCGGCCGCGCCGTTTGCCATGCGCTCCCTCGCGTACGGCGGCGGGCCATAGTCGCCTCTTTGAGTAATCAACGGGGTGTTAGGTTGAGGTCATGGCTCTGCGCAACGCGGTGATGGCCGCGCTTTTGGAGGGTGAGGCGTCCGGCTACGACCTCGCGAAGGGCTTCGAGGCCTCGGTCGCCAACTTCTGGATGGCCACCCCGCAGCAGATCTACCGCGAGCTGGACCGCATGGCGGGCGAGGGCCTCGTCTCCGCGCGGGTCGTGCAGCAGGAGCGCCGGCCCAACAAGCGGCTCTTCTCCCTCACCGAGGCCGGCCGCGAGGCCGTGCGCGCCTACACCGGGGAGGCCACCAGCAGGCCGATGGCTATCCGGGACGAGCTGATGGTCAAGGTCCAGTGCGTGGACGTCGGCGACCTGGCGGCCGTACGCGCCGGGGTGACCGAACGCGTGGAACGGTCCGCCGCGAAGCTGGCCCGCTTCGAGCGCATGCGGGAACGCCTGCTGGCCGGGCGCACGGAGGAGGAGTACCTCGCCGCCGCCGAACGCGTCGGCCCCTACCTCACCCTGCAGGGCGGACTGGCCCTGGAGCGGGCCAACGTGCGCTGGGGTGAGACGGTCCTGAAGATCCTGGAACGACGCACCGCGCCACAGACCTGAGAGTGGCTATGATCCTCCCAAGGTAAAAGTAGGGGTTTGTCCGAAAAGGGCTGTTCCTTGCCGGAGTGATCGATGCCCCGCAAGCGCTCAACGGAGGACGGCGACGAGCTGCTGGTCAGACTCCGGTCGCTGACCGCACAGGCGCGCCAGCGTGCGGAGCTCCAGCGCTCCCAGGTCGAGCTGGCCATCGCCCTGCAGCGCGGCATGCTCCCCCGGGACCTTCCCTCCTCCCCCCGCCTCCACCTGGCGGTGCGGTACGCGCCCGCCTGCTACGGGCTCAACGTGGGAGGGGACTGGTACGACGCCTTCACGATGCCGGACGGACGCATCGGGCTGTCCATCGGCGACGTACAGGGGCACAACATCGAGGCCGCGGCCTTCATGGGCCAGGTCAGGGTGGGGCTGCGGGCCCTCGCCACGGTCACGAGCGAGCCGGGCGAGCTCCTCGCCCGCACGAACGACCTGCTGCTCTCCCTGGGCAGCGACCTCTTCGCCACCTGCACCTTCATGCGGCTCGACCCGTCCACGGGGGTCCTGGAGAGCGCGCGGGCCGGCCACATCCCCTTCGTGTGGGCCACGGCGGACGGCAAGTCGGGGATCGCCCAGGACGAGGGGGGACCGCCGCTCGGCGTCCGGCAGGGAATGGAGTACCCCGTGACCCGCTTCCGCCTCACCGCGGGCGGAGTCGTCGTCCTCCTCACGGACGGTGTCGTGGAGGGGCCGTCCATGAACATCGAGGAGGGCCTCGACGCGGTCGTACGCCTGGCCGGCATCGCGGTCGTCGCCGGCCTGGAGGCACACTCGCTCGCCGCCGCCGTGATCAAGGGCGCCGAGCGCGTGGGGCACGAGGACGACGCGGCCGTGCTGGTCGTGGGCCACGACGACCCGTACTCCGAGAGCGACGATCCCACCGCCCCGCATCCGCGCCCGCCCGGCCGTGAACCGTAGCTCCGGGGGCTTCAGCCAGAGGGCCGGACCGCGGCTGTCTGGCCTCGCCGAGGCGACGCCGTAGGTGTGTGATGACTGTTGTGGAGGCCACCCGGGACGCGCGACGACTGGTCGTCTTCGCCCTGGAGACGGCGGTGGTCACCGCCTGCTACTTCGGGGCGGGGCGGCTCGGCCTGCTGCGTCGGCTCGTCGTCGAGGGCGCCGTGGTCACCCCCATCTGGCCGCCGACCGGCGTCGCGGTGGCCGCCCTCCTGATCCTCGGCCCGCGCGCCTGGCCGGGCATCGCGCTCGGCGCCTTCTTCATCATCGCGTCCATCAGCACACCGGGCCCCGACACCCCCGTACTCGTCCTCGGGAACACCCTCGCGCCGCTGTGCGCGTATCTCCTGCTGAGCCGGGTCGGCTTCCGCACCGACCTCAGCCGTTTGCGCGACGGCCTCGCGCTCGTGTTCCTCGGCGCGCTGACCGCCATGCTCATCAGCGCGAGCATCGGGGTCGGCACCCTCGTCGTCGCCGGCAAGCTCGCCATGGACGGCTTCTGGCTCGTCTGGCCGGCGTGGTGGGTGGGCGACGCGATGGGCGTCCTCATCGTGACCCCCGTCCTGCTGCTGGTGTACGGGGCCCGCTGGCCTCCCCGGCTGTCACGGTGGAAGGAGGCCACGGCTCTGGCGGTCGTCGCCGCCGTCGTCGTACCGGTGGCCGTGTTCGACCCCGTCAGCCTGCTGTTCCTCGTCTACCCGCTCATCATCTGGGCGGCCCTGCGCTTCCAGCTCGCCGGAAGCATGCTGTGCGCCCTGCTCACGTCCGTGGTGGCCACCTTCGCGGCGACGGACGGCGTCGGAGCGTTCGCGAGGCTGGTGCCCGTGGAAGTGATGATGAAGCTCCAGGCCTTCAACGGGACGATGGCGCTGACCGCGCTGCTCCTGTCGTCCGTGATCACCGAGCAGCGCAACACCAGGACGTCCGTGGAAGAGGCCTGCCAGGAGTTGGCCGAGGTCCTCGAACACCTCACCGCGGCCGACGCGCCGCCCCCGCGGGCCCCGGCGGACACCGAGAAGGCCGAGAAGGCCGAGAAGGCCGAGAAGGGGGAGCGGCGCGGCGCGCAGTGAACCGTTGCGGCGCGCGGGAAAGTGAGAGAGCGCTGCCGCCGCCCCTCACACCGCCGGCACGACGATCTCCCGCTTGAGGATCTTGCCGCTGGGACCCGTCGGGAGGGCGTCGACGACCCACACCGTGCGCGGGTACTTGTACGCCGCGACCCGCTCCTTGACGAACTGTCGCAGGTCCTCAGGCGTGGCCCGCGCGTCCTTGCGGAGCACCACCGCGGCCCCGACCTCCTCACCGAGCCGCTCGTGGGGCACGCCGAGCACGGCCGCGAGGGCGACGGCCGGGTGCTCGTGCAGCACCTCCTCGATCTCGCGCGGGTAGACGTTGTAGCCACCGCGGATGATCATGTCCTTCTTGCGGTCGACGATGTAGAGGTAGCCGTCCTCGTCCCGCCGGGCCAGGTCGCCGGAGCGCAGCCAGCCGTCGGGGAGGACGGCCGCGGTCTCCTCGGGCCGGTTCCAGTAGCCCTTCATCACGTTCGGGCCGCGCACGGCCAGTTCGCCGACCTCGCCGGGGGCCACGTCCTGGCCCTTCTCGTCCAGCAGCCGGACCTCCACGTCCTGGATCGGCGTGCCGACGGAGCCCGGCTTGCGCGGCCGGTCGGGGTGGTTGAAGGAGACCACCGGGCTGGTCTCGGACATGCCGAAGCCCTCCAGCACCATGCAGCCGAAACGCCGCTCGAAACCGTGCAGCACCTCCACCGGCAGCGAGGCGCCGCCGGAGACGCACATCCGCAGCGTCGAGACATCGGCCTGTGCCGGATGCTGCAGCAGCGCCGCGTACATCGTCGGCACCCCCTCGAACACCGTGGCGCCGTCCCGGGCGATGGCCTCCAGCACGGCCTGCGCGTCGAAACGCGGGATCAGGGTGAGCGAGGCACCGCTGTGCAGGGCCACGCTCATGGTGCAGATCTGGCCGAAGATGTGGAACAGCGGCAGACAGCCGACGATCACGTCCTCGGAGGTCATGCGCTGCACGTGCACCGTGCTGACCTCGGTGTTGTGCCGCAGCCCGGCGTGGGTGAGCGAGGCACCCTTCGGCCGCCCGGTGGTGCCCGACGTGTAGAGCAGTACGGCCACGTCCTCGTCGGCCGTCGCCGCCACGTCGGACTCCGGCTCGTGACCGGACAGCAGCGCGGCGAAGGACGCGGACTCGACGGCGACATGGCGCACGTCGGCGGCCGCCGCTCCCTGGGCGCCCTCACCGGGCGCCGCGTGCCACTCGAACAGCAGCACCGCCCCGGAGTCGCTCAGGTGGTACTCGGTCTCCCGCGCCTTCAGCAGCGGGTTCATCGGCACGACGATCGCGCCGGCGCGCAGCGCGCCGTAGTACAGGACGACGAACTCGGGGACGTTCGGCAGCATCAGGGCCACCCGGTCGCCCGGCCGTACGCCCTCGGCGCGCAGGAACGCGGCGGCGCGCGCGGTGCGCTCGTCCAACTCGCCGTACGTCGTGATGTGCGTGCCCAGCCGCAGCGCGGGACGCTCGGGCTGCCGTGCCGCCGTCCGCACCAAGAACTCCGCCAGATTGGCCATGACCCGCCTCCACGAACGTCACCGTCGAAATCCGCTGTTCACGTGGACGACATGGTGCTGCCGTAACGCGCGGCGACCTATGGGAGGGACGACAGCGTCCTCCTCCCCGGCTTGTCCCTGGGAACAAAATCCGGTCGTTACACTGCGGCAATGGACTTCTCGGGCGTCGCCGCGGCGATCCACGAACGGCTTCCGGAACTGGGCGAACGCCTGGCCGAGCGCATTCGTGCGGACGTCGACGCCTACCGGGACGAGTCGCTCATCCCGAGCGACTCCCTGCGCCGCTCCTGCACGGCCAACGCCGACCTCGTCCTCAGGCACTTCCACCGGGCCGGCGACCCGGACCCCGGCCCGGCCCGCGACACCGGGCGGCTGCGGGCCCAGCACGGGATGCCGCTCGCCGACACCCTGCACGCCTACCGGATCGGCTTCGAGTTCCTGTGGTCGGAGATCCTCAAGGAGGCGCACACCCATCCGGAGGTCTCGGACGCCGAGTTGGTGGCCCGGTCCGCCGAGATATGGTCACTGTTCGGCCTGTACGCCGAGGCGGTCGCGGAGGCCCATCGGGAGACCAGCGCGGAACTGACCCTGCAACGCGAGGCCCGCCGCTCCGCGTTGGTGGAGGCGCTCTTCACCGGAGTCATCGCCGACCGCACCACCCTGTGGGAGGCCGCCCGCGAGCTGGGCCTGCCCGAGCGGGGCCCGTACGCGGTCGTCGCCGCCGAGTCCACGGCCCCCGGCACGGAACCGCTGGCCGGCATCGAGAGCGCTCTGCGTCAGGCTCAACTCCCATCCGCCTGGCGGCTGTTGCCCGACCAGCAGATCGGACTGGTGGCCCTGACCACACCGACCGCGGAGAGCACCGGCCTACGCGTCCTGCGCCGCGCGAACGCCCGCGTGGGCATCAGCCCGGGCTTCGACTCGCTGCGCGACACCCCCCAGGCGCTGCGCTTCGCCCGGCTCGCCCTCGCCAGCCTCCCGGGTACGGGGCCGGGAGTGGCGCGGTTCGACGACAACCCCCTCGCGATGCTGGTCGCCGCCGCCCCCGCGGAGGCCGCCCACCTGGTGACGGTCACCCTCAAGCCCGTCATCGACCTCCCGGCGCCGGAACGCGCCCGCCTCCTGGAAACGCTGGAGCACTGGTTCGCCGCGGCCGGCTCCGCCGCCGACGCGGCCCGCAGCCTCTTCGTCCACCCCAACACCGTCCGCTACCGCCTGCGCCGCGTCGAGGAACTGACCGGCCGTGCCCTCGCCGACCCGAGGACGGCGGCGGAACTCGGCGCCGCCCTCCTCGCGGTCCGCGGCGCCTCCGTCGGCCCCGCCCCACACGGTCCGGTGGACGGCCACGGTCACCTCGCGGCGCGGGAGGCGGCCTGCCAGGACCCGCACGGGCGAGGCACGTGAGCGCACGGGCGGCGGCGCCGACCGAGGCCCATGACCTCGCCGCCGGATGCCGCCCGGTCTGCCGCCCGCGGCCGGCCGGCTTCCCGGCCGACCCCGTGGCTCACTCGCGCACCGGGGTCCGGTAGGGGAAAGATGAGACGTCGAGCGATGGATCAACCGATGCGGAGGAGCGGACCCATGCCGCACGAGCGAGCGGGCAAGCCGGCCGGTCCCGAGGACCTTGTCGACGTGGCCCGGCTGGTCACGGCGTACTACGCACTGCACCCCGACCCCGCCGAACCGGGCCAGCGCGTGGCCTTCGGCACGTCCGGACACCGCGGTTCGTCGTTTGCGACCGCGTTCAACGAGGACCACATCGCCGCCACCAGCCAGGCCATCTGCGAGTACCGCGACGGCCAGGGCACCGACGGCCCCCTGTTCCTGGGCGCCGACACCCATGCGCTGTCGGAGCCCGCGCGGGTCACGGCGCTGGAGGTGTTCGCGGCCAACGACGTGACCGTGCTGATCGACAGCGCGGACGGCTACACCCCCACCCCGGCGGTCTCGCACGCCATCCTCACCCACAACCGCGGCCGCACCACCGGCCTCGCGGACGGCGTCGTGGTCACCCCCTCGCACAACCCGCCCGCCGACGGCGGCTTCAAGTACAACCCGCCGAGCGGCGGCCCCGCCGCCTCCGACGCGACCTCCTGGATCCAGGACCGGGCCAACCAGATCATCGCCGGGGGCCTGAAGGACGTACGGCGGATCCCCTACGCCCGTGCGCTGGCCGCCGCCACGACCGGCCGGTACGACTTCCTGGACACCTACGTCGCCGACCTGCCGAGCGTGCTGGACCTCGACGCGGTCCGGGCGGCCGGGGTGCGCATCGGCGCCGACCCGCTGGGCGGGGCGTCCGTCGCCTACTGGGGCCGGATCGCCGAACGGCACGGGATCGACCTGACGGTGGTCAACCCGCACACCGACCCCACCTGGCGGTTCATGACGCTGGACTGGGACGGGCAGATCCGCATGGACTGCTCGTCGCCGTACGCGATGGCCTCCCTCATCGAACAGCGCGACCGCTACCGCATCGCCACGGGCAACGACGCCGACGCCGACCGGCACGGCATCGTCACCCCGGACGCGGGTCTGATGAACCCCAACCACTACCTGGCCGTCGCCATCTCCTACCTCTACCGGCACCGCGAGCAGTGGCCCGCCGGCACGGGGATCGGCAAGACGCTGGTCTCGTCCTCGATGATCGACCGGGTCGCCGCCGACCTGGGCCGGGAACTCGTCGAAGTGCCGGTCGGTTTCAAGTGGTTCGTGGACGGACTGCTCGGCGGGACGCTCGGCTTCGGCGGCGAGGAGTCGGCCGGTGCGTCGTTCCTGCGCCGGGACGGCTCCGTGTGGACGACGGACAAGGACGGCATCCTCCTGGCACTGCTGGCGTCCGAGATCACGGCCGTCACCGACCGGACGCCGTCGGAGCACTACGCCGAACTGACCGCCCGCTTCGGCGAACCCGCCTACGCGCGCATCGACGCCCCCGCGTCCCGCGAGGAGAAGGCCCTGCTGGCGAAGCTCTCCCCGGCACAGGTCACCGCCGAGACCCTGGCCGGGGAACCGGTCACCGCCGTGCTCACCGAGGCCCCGGGCAACGGCGCCGCCATCGGCGGCATCAAGGTGACCACCGCCAACGCCTGGTTCGCGGCCCGCCCCTCGGGCACCGAGGACGTCTACAAGGTCTACGCCGAGTCCTTCCTCGGCCCGGACCACCTCGCCCAGGTGCAGGAGGAGGCCAAGGCGGTGGTCCTGGCGGCACTCGGCGGCTGAGGGATCCACGCGGCGGCGACCGGGAGGTTTACCCCGCGCGGATCCGGTGAGCAGCGTGCGGAGAGCAAGGTGCCGCCGCCGCGCGGGTCGTACGTCGAGTCAGAGGTGTTCTGGTCTGTCCGCTGCCCAGGAGCAAGGAACCGCCCACCGCACGCCGCCGTCCGGCGGCGCCGCACAGCAGCCCGTCCCGCGGCCGGCGCAGCCGCGGGACGCGTTCTTCGACAACGCCAAGTACCTGGCCATCGTGCTGGTGGCGGTGGGCCACGCGTGGGAGCCGCTGCGCGAGGGCAGCCGGGCGGCGACCGCCCTGTACCTGCTCGTCTACGCCTTCCACATGCCGGCGTTCATCGTCGTCTCCGGCTACTTCTCGCGCGGTTTCGACGCGAGCCCCGCACGGATCACCAGGCTTCTGACCGGTGTCGTCGTCCCCTACGTCGTCTTCGAGGTGGCGTACACCCTCTACACCCGCTGGACGGACCACGTCCCGGACCGCCCCGTCAGCCTGCTGGACCCGCTGTATCTGACCTGGTTCCTCGCGGCGCTGTTCGTCTGGCGGCTGACCACCCCCCTGTGGCTGCGGCTGCGCCGGCCGTTGCCGCTCGCCCTGCTCGTGGCGATGCTCGCGACCGTCTCGCCGTCCATCGGCAACGACCTCGACCTGCAGCGTGTGCTGCAGTTCCTGCCGTACTTCGTGCTGGGCCTGGGCCTGCGGCCCGAGCACATTCGCCTGGTGCGCCGCCGGGCGGTGCGCGTCGCGGCCGTACCGGTGTTCGCCGGTGCGCTCGCCGTGGCCTACTGGGCGGCGCCGCGCATGTCGGCCGGCTGGTTCCTGCGCCGGGACAGCGCCCAGGAGTTGGGCCAGTCCGCCTGGTACGGGCCTGTGATGACGCTCGCCCTGTTCGGCTGCTCGCTGGT
Source organism: Streptomyces sp. NPDC054794 (assembly GCF_053611585.1). Classification (NCBI taxonomy): domain Bacteria; kingdom Bacillati; phylum Actinomycetota; class Actinomycetes; order Kitasatosporales; family Streptomycetaceae; genus Streptomyces; species Streptomyces sp. NPDC054794. The sequence continues at coordinate 8,509 of NZ_JBSHAQ010000004.1, forward strand.
GCTGGTGGCCTGCTTCCTGTCGTGGGTGCCCGGACGCCGGATGTGGTGCACCCCACTGGGCGCGGGCACGCTCTACGGCTATCTGCTGCACGGCTTCGTCGCCCAGGGAGCCAAGGCCTGGGGCTGGTACGACCCGGCCTGGGTGCACGGCCCGCTCGGCGAGATCACCGTCACACTCGTCGCCGCCGCGGTCGTGACCGCGCTGTGCACACCGCCGGTACGGCGCGTGTTCCACTGCGTCGTCGAACCGAGCCCGACCTGGGCCTTCAAGCGCGTACCCCGGCCCGCCTGACGACCGCGCCGTCCACGGCCGGGCGGCCGCCCGGAAACCGGAGCCGCCCCCGGCCCGGGAGTGCGGGCGCGAGGGCGGGTGGGAAAGCCGAGCGGCTTCGGGTGATGTCAGACGGTGCCGCTCTGGGCGATCTTGATCGTGGCGCTGGTCTTGCCGCTCTGGCTGCCGTAGCCCTCGATCTTGTCGACGATGTCCTTGCCCTCGACGACCTCGCCGAACACCACGTGCTTGCCGTCCAGCCAGTTCGTCACGATCGTGGTGACGAAGAACTGCGAGCCGTTGGTGTTCGGGCCCGCGTTCGCCATGCTCAGCAGGTAGGGGCGGTCGTGCTTGAGCTTGAAGTTCTCGTCCGCGAACTTCTCGCCGTAGATGCTCTTGCCGCCCGTGCCGTTGCCCCTGGTGAAGTCGCCGCCCTGGAGCATGAACTGGGGGATGACCCGGTGGAACGTCGAACCGGCGTAACCGAAGCCGTGCTGGCCGGTGGCCAGCTCACGGAAGTTCTTCGCGGTGTCGGGCACCACGTCGTCGAACAGCTGGAAGACGATCCGGCCGGCCGGCTCGTCGTTGATGGTGATGTCGAAGTAAACGTTGTTGCTCATGGGGATCAACCTATCGCTAAGCGATGCCTTCGGCCTGTTCGGGTGGGTTCGGCAGGCCGCACGCGGCGCTCCGCGCGCGGCAGGCCCGGTCCGAACGGGCCTCAGCCGGCGTAGCCCCGCACCGGATAGTGGTCCGACAGGTTGGTGTACGTGTACGAGGTGCCCCAACTGGACACCGTCCACGGCGCCGACTGCTCCTTGACGACCTCGTTCCGCCACGCCGTGGGCCGGGCGTGACCGACACGGTGCAGAACGTAGTCGAGGTCCTCGCGCGGGTCGTCGGGGTAGCGGTAGCGCGCGATGGAATTGTCCTGCGTGTCGAAGGAGTACGGGTGCCCGGTGCGCGCGTCGGCGCCGGCCAGGTCCGCGTCGGCGAGCAGGGAGCCGTACTCGGCGCTGTGCGAGTCGACGTTGAGGTCGCCGGCGACCAGCACCTCCTCGTTCGCCGGGATGTTCTTGGCGTCCAGGAACGCGTCGATGGCCTTGAACTGACGGCTGCGCATCTGTGCCGCCTCGCCCGCGCCGCACCCCGGGTCCGTCGACTGGGCGTGGGTGCCGACGATGTGCACCTTGGTGCCGTTGACGTTCAGGACGACGTACGCGAAGCCCTTGTTGGACCACCAGTCCGCGCCGCAGGCGTCCTTGTAGACGTACTGTTCCTTGCGCAGGATCGGCCACTTGCTGAGCACCGTGACCCCGCCGTCCTCGGGCGTGGTGGACGAATACGCCCCGCCGGTCGCGTCCCAGCCGCTCCTGCTCCGGCCCACCACCGGCGTCTGGTACGGGTATTCGGCCGCGGCGGAGCTCTTCAGCGCGTCCGACGCGGAGTTGTCGAACGCCTCCTGGAGGACGACGACGTCGTTCCCGCGGAAGAAGGACGCCTTCGGTATCTCCGCGGCACGGTGGTCCTGACCCCAGTTCGGGTACAGGTTCTTGCTCATGAGGAAGACGTTGTACGTCAGAACCCTCACCGGCGGTGCCGGGTCGGCGGCTGCCGCGGGCGCCGCTGCGACGAGTGCGGCGGCGGGAAGGGCGAGGGCGAGCACGGCCGCGCCCAGGGCGCGGCGCGGTGCGGGGAACGTCACTGGATCTCCCTGTGGGGGAAGGGGGTTGAGTGGCGCCGCACATCAAACCAGCACTGATTACTCCTAGGTAACACCTGTGCGGGCAGCAGATGGCGCACAGGAGTGGATCGTGCCGAAGTGCCTGCCGCCCGGGGCGGAGGGGGGTGTCTGTCGCGGCGTCAGCGGGTCAGCGGGTCAGCGCGAGCGTTCCGTCGCGCGCCGCCTCGACGGACACGCCCTCGCTGATCCGCTCCAGCGTCGCGCCCAGCCAGGCGGTGTCCGCGGCCGACGCCGGCTCCAGCCGCATCCGCCGGGCCCGCAGCGGCACCATGCGCAGACCGGTGAGGCGTCCCGTGCCCGCCTCGACCGAGACCAGGAAGGCGAGCCGCAGGTCGTCGCGGTACTCCTCGTACCCCGAGATGCCCTCGTAGTCGTCGACGAAGTCACCGCAGCCGTACAGGACGAGCCGCTCCCGGTACACCTCGACGGGGCGGGGATGGTGCGAGGAGTGACCGTGGATCACGTCCACGCCGCCGTCGACCAGCGCGTGCGCGAAGCGGATCTGCCGCTCGGAGACCCGGTAGCCCCAGTTCGAGCCCCAGTGCACGGAGAGGACCGCGATGTCTCCCGGGCGCTTGACCCGCCGCACGCGCTCGACGACCGCGTCCGCCGCGGCCGGTGTCAGGGCGGGCACGCGGGCCACGCCGGACAGGTTCCCTCCCGCCGCCCAGTCGGCCGGGATGCCGCTGCAGGGCGCCCCGAGCGCGAACACCAGCACCCGCCGGCCGTCCGTCGGGACCACCGCGGGGGCGTACGCCTCCTCGGCGTCCTGCCCCGCGCCCGCCGTGTGCAGCCCCGCCCGGGCCAGGGCGTCGAGCGTCTCCGCGAGGCCCGCCCGGCCGAAGTCCAGGACGTGGTTGTTGGCCAGCACGCAGACGTCGGGCCGGACCATCAGGAGCGCGGGCACGTTGTCCGGGTGCATGCGGTAGTGCACCCCCTTGCCCGGCGCGAACGCCTCGCTGCGGGTGACGGAGGTCTCCAGATTGATGATCCGGACGTCCGGGGCGGCCTCGTCCAGCACCCGCAGCGCCTCGCCCCAGGGCCAGGAGGGGGAGACGGGCGCGGGGATCGGGCCGTTCACGGCCTCCGCGCCCAGGACGTAGTCGCGGGCGTCCCGCAGGTAGTCCTCCCGCAGGGCGGGGTCGCCGGGGTGCGGAAGGATCTGGTCGATGCCGCGCCCGAGCATTATGTCGCCGCACAGGAACAGCGTCACCGTGTCGCCGTCCATGTCTCCACGGTAGGACGCTTTCCGGCCGATCCGAGCCGCCGGACGGTGATTCCCTTCGGCGACGACCTTCTAGTTCTCGATGCAGAAGGGTTGGCCCGACATTCGTTCCGCCCCTACGGTCATCTCGTCGAGCAAGCGCCTTCTGCATCGCCCGTGATGCTCGGCGCCGTCCGCTCGTCGTACACGTCGTCGCCGAGCGCGCCGCCGCCTGGCGCACCCCCGCGCACGACGTGCCCAGCTCGCCGCCGTCCTCGACGCGTACGACAACGGCGTACGAGCGCCCGGCAGCGGTCCGGACGCCCGCGCGACCACCGTCCTGATGCAGAACAGCGGGCTGCCCGAGGCCGGGGACGCCGTGCTCGCCTTCCCGCCCGAGGCGGTCGCCGACCCGGAGAGGTACGCCACCGCGGCCGCCCTGCCACCCGGCACGGGACCGGCGACGGAGGCGGCCGCCCGGCGCCGCCGGGACCCAGGGGGTGTCGTTTGGACCATCCCGGCGTCGCGGGGTACCTCCGCCTGCGCGAGGCCCTGGTGGCCGGCGACAACCACCCCTGCCTGGAATTCCAGCGCGCCGCGGCCCGACGAGTACGCGCCGCCGCCCGCCGTGGCCACGGTCTCGGCGGATCGTTCCTAATTCCGGCATCTGTCCAAGATTGTGGTGTTCGGGGCAATGGCTTCAGGGTAAAAACCGCTTGGAGGGCCCCTCGCGGGACGAGCCGAACGGCGGTGCGCGACGGGGACGCCCTTCAGGCGAGGAAGTGATCCCGTTGTCGGTCGCCTGGGACGACATCGGCGGGCTGGTCCATGCCCATGAACAGTTTCTGTCCGGCGCGCGGGTGGACTCCGATGTCCGTACGCCGATCCTGGAATCCTGGAAGCGCTGCCGGGCCGCGGGGCTCGACCCGGACCGGCCGATGGTCGCCTACACACCCGGCCTGACCCTCGACGACCGCTTCCTGCGGGCCGCCGACCCGGTGCTGCACGACGTGATCGCGTCGCTCACCGAGGTGGGTATGACGGTCGTACTGTGCGACGCGCAGGGCCGTATCGTGCATCGGCTCGGCGGGGATCCCGACCTGCGCGGACGCCTCGACGAGGTGAGCTTCGCCCCCGGCTTCGACGCCTCCGAGCCGGTCGTCGGCACCAACGGCGTCGGCACGGCGCTGGCCGAGCGCGGCCCCGTCTACGTCAGCGGGCGCGAGCACTTCGCCGACTGCCTGCAGCCGTTCGCCTGCGCGGGGGCGCCCGTCCGCGACCCCCTCAGCGGCCAGATCCAGGCCGTCCTCGACCTCACCTGCCTGCGCTGCGACGGCGACCCCGCCATGCTGCGGCTGGTGCGGGAGGCCGCCCACGACATCGAGACGCGGCTGCTGGACCAGGCCACCGCCCGCGAGCGCGCGCTGCTCGCCGCCTACCGGCGGGCCGGCCGCCCGGCGCAGAACGGCGGCGACCCCTGGCAGGACCCCGCGCGGACACCCCAGGGCCGGGCCGGCGCGGCCGAGCTCGGCGGTCTCGGCCGGATCGACCTGGCCGTGCTGCGCGAACGGGCCGAGGAGCTCATCGCCTCCCCGCACCGCACCCTCGACGAGGTGACCCTCAGCGGCGGCCGGACCGCCACCCTGCTGCGTCACCCCGTCACCGGAGCGGCCGGGGAGACCGGCGTCGTCGTCGAGGTCCGCGTCCCCGGCGGCCCCCGCCTGACCCACACCGCCCTCACCACCCCGCCGACGGAACCCACGGCCCACGCACCACAGCCCACGGCCCCCGCGCCGCCCCTCACGGCCGCCCCGTCACCGCCCACCGTCGTACCACCCGCCGTGCCCGACGCTCCGCGCAGGAGCGGGACGGACACGGACAGCTGGCCGCTGCTCGTCGGTGAGCCCGGTGTCGGGCGGCTCGCGGTACTGGCCCGCAGGCGCCTGGAGTTGCTGCACGACGCCGGCCTCCGCGTCGGCAGCACCCTCGACGTCACCCGCACCGCCGAGGAACTGACCGAGGTGACCGTCCCCCGGTTCGCCGACTTCGTCGCCGTCGACCTGCCCGACGCGGTGCTGCGCGGTGAGGAGCCCGCCCCGTTCGACGCCGCCACCACGCTGCGCCGGGTGGCCCTCGGCGCCGTACACGACCAGCGTCAGCTGTACGGCGTCGGCGACACGGTCCGGTACCCGCCCGCCGCACCGCAGGCCCGCAGCCTGGAATCCCGGCAGGGCGTGCTCGAACCGGTCCCGGTGCGCGCGAACGGATCGGCCGTCCAGGATCCGCGGCTCGGCGAGCGCATGGTCGCGGCCGGCGTCCACTCCCTGATCACGGTGCCGCTGCGGGCCCGCGGCGCCACCCTCGGCGTGGTCAGCTTCTACCGCTCCGAGCAGCCCACGCCCTTCGGGGACGACGACCTGTCCCTGGCCCAGGAACTCGCCGCCCGCGAGGCGATCTGCATCGACAACGCCCGCCGCTACACCCGCGAGCACAACACCGCCCTCGCCCTGCAGCACAGCCTGCTGCCCCGCGGCCGGCCCGAGCAGAGCGCCGTCGAGGTCGCCTACCGCTACCTGCCCGCGCAGGCCGGTGTCGGCGGCGACTGGTTCGACGTCATCCCGCTCTCCGGCGCCCGGGTGGCACTGGTGGTCGGCGACGTCGTCGGGCACGGCCTGCACGCGGCCGCCACCATGGGCCGGCTGCGCACCGCCGTGCACAACTTCTGCTCCCTGGACCTGCCGCCCGACGACCTGCTCACCCACCTCGACGACCTGGTTGCACGGCTCGACCGGGGCGAAGGCTGGGGTGCCGAGGACACCCCGGACTCCGGCATCGTCGGCGCCACCTGCCTGTTCGCCGTGTACGACCCGGTGACCCGGCACTGCACCCTCACCCGCGCCGGCCACCCGCTGCCCGCGGTGGTCGGACCGGACGGCACCGTGCGCCTCGTCGACCTGCCGTCGGGGCCGCCGCTCGGACTCGGCGGGATGCCGTACGAGACCGTCGAGCTGGAGCTGGCCGAGGGCAGCCAACTGGTGCTGTACACCGACGGCCTGATCGAGGATCGGCTGCGCGACGTCGACACCGGCCTGGACCGGCTGCGCACCGTCCTGGCCAGCGCGGGCCGCGGACCGGAGGAGACCTGCGAGGCGGTCCTCGACGCGCTGCTCCCGGAAGGGCCCGGTGACGACGTGGCCCTGCTGGTCGCCCGCACGCACGCCCTCGGCCCCGACCGGGTCGCCCAGTGGGACCTGCCCGGCGACCCCGCGATCGTCTCCCGCTCCCGCGCGGCGGTCGTCGAGCAGCTCGTCGCCTGGGGGCTGCACGAGGAGGCGTTCACCACCGAACTCGTCGCCAGCGAACTGGTCACCAACGCCATCCGGCACGCCACCGGCCCGGTCCGGCTGCGTCTCCTGCGCGACCGCGCCCTGATCTGCGAGGTCTTCGACGGCAGCAACACCTCGCCCCGGCTGCGCCGCGCCCGCAGCGAGGACGAGGGCGGCCGCGGCCTGTTCCTGGTCTCCCAGCTCACCGAGCGCTGGGGCACCCGTTACACCCCCGACGGGAAGATCATCTGGGCGGAGCAGCGCCTGCCCGCGGGCGCCGTGTCGCGGTGAGCGGCGTCCGCCCGGCCCGGCGCCTACCCTGGAGACGTGGCTCGGTCCAATGACGAGGTCGCCGCGCTGTTCCAGGAATACGCGGACCTGATCTCGATCACCGGAGGAGACGCGTTCAGGGCACGTGTCTACGAGAAGGCCGCCCGGGCGATCGGCGGCCACCACGCCGATGTCGCCACCCTCGACCTCAAGGGCCTCCAGCAGATCCCCGGCGTCGGCAAGTCGATCGCCGAGAAGGTCACCGAGTACTTCGGCACCGGCAGCGTGTCCGCCGTCGACGAAGTGCGGGCGAGAATCCCGGCCGGGGTACGCGAACTGACCGCGATCCCCGCCCTCGGCCCGAAGAAGGCCCTCGCGCTCTACGAGGAGCTGGGCATCTCCTCCGTCGACGAACTCACCGACGCCATCCACGGCGAACGGCTGCGCGACCTCAAGGGCTTCGGGCCGCGCACGGAGGAGAAGATCCTGCACGGCATCGAACTCCTGCGGTCCGCCGGGGACCGCGTCCTGCTCGACGTCGCCACGGACCTCGCCGACGGCATCGTCGCCGCGCTGTCCCCGGTGACCGGCTGCCGGCGCTGCGCCTACGCCGGATCGCTGCGCCGGGTCCGCGAGACGATCGGCGACATCGACATCCTCGCCGCGGCCGAGGACTCCGCCCCGCTCATGGACGCGTTCACCGAACTGCCGTACGTCACCGAGGTCATCGCACACGGCGGGACCAAGACGTCGGTGCGCACCACCAAGGGTCTCGCCGTGGACCTGCGCGTCGTCCCGCCGGACTCCTGGGGAGCGGCACTGCAGTACTTCACCGGCTCCAAGGCCCACAACATCCGCACCCGCGAACGCGCCGTGCACCAGGGGCTCAAACTGTCCGAGTACGGGCTCTTCGACGTCGAGAGCGGCGAGAAGATCGTCTCCGAGACCGAGGAGGAGGTCTACGCCCGGCTCGGCCTGCCCTGGATCCCGCCGACCCTGCGCGAGGACCGCGGCGAGATCGATGCCGGGCTGCGCGGCGAGCTGCCCGAGCTGGTCACCGAGGCCGACATCCGGGGCGACCTGCACACGCACACCGACCTGACCGACGGCCTCGCCCCGCTGGAGGAGATGGCCGCGGCGGCCGCCGAGCGCGGCTACGCCTACTACGCGATCACCGATCACGGGCCGGACATGGCCATGCAGCGGATGACCGACGAGCGGATGCTGGCCCAGCGCGAGCGCGTCCGGGAACTCGACGGCACGTTCCGCGCACGGGGCCGGCGCGGCGGCATGCGGCTGCTGCACGGGGTGGAGCTGAACATCGGCCCCGACGGCTCGGTGGACTGGCCGGGGGAGTTCCTGGCCGGCTTCGACCTGTGCGTCGCCTCGGTGCACTCGCACTTCAACCAGGGACGGGACGAGATGACCCGGCGGATCGTCCGGGCCTGCGAGAACCCGTACGTGAACATCATCGGTCACCCCACCACACGCCTCATCGGCCGCCGTCCCGCCGTGGACGCCGACCTCGACGAGGTCTTCGCCGCCTGCGCGCGCACCGGCACCGCCCTGGAGATCAACGCCCACCCCGACCGGCTCGACCTGCGCGACGAGGACATCCTGCGGGCGAGGCGGCACGGGGCGAAGTTCGCCGTGGACAGCGACGCCCACGCGACCCCGCACCTGGCCAACATGCGCTACGGCGTCGGCACGGCCCAGCGCGGCTGGCTCACCAAGGACGACGTGATCAACACCTGGACGCCGACGCGGCTGCTGCGCTTCCTCCGCAAGGGCCGCTCGTGAGGGCCGCCGTCCGGCCCCGCGGGCCACACCGGCGCGGACCGCGTGGCGGTCGAGCAGTGTTTTCCGAACCGGGAGGTCCCCATGACCAGTCTGATCCGTGACGTGATGTCGCCCGGCGCCGTGGCCGTCGAACCGATGACCACGGCCGAGCAGGCCGCGCGCCTGATGCGGGACCAGAACGTCGGCGACGTCCTCGTGTCGTACGACTGCGACCTGTTCGGTGTCCTCACCGATCGAGACATCGTGGTACGCGTCCTGGCCGACGGCCGCGATCCGCACACCACCACGGCGGGATCGGTGTGCAGCCCGCCCCCGGTGGTGACCGTCGACCCCGACGACACCACCGATCATGCGGCCGAACTGATGCGCCACCATCACGTACGCCGACTGCCGGTAGTCGAACGCGGCGGCTGCCCCGTCGGGGTGGTCAGCCTCGGCGACCTGGCCGCCGCCGACGACCCGCACTCCGCGCTGGGCGAGATCAGGCGGGCGGACCCCAACCGCTGAAGGGCCTGTGCCGAAGGCTGCTCAGGGCGCCGCCCGCTCGGCCGCCGCCGGCCGCTCGGCGGCGGCCTCACCCCGGCGCCCGGCCTCCCACGCGCGGCGGTCGGCGTCCCGCGCCGTCTCCCGAGCCCGCGTCTTGGCGTCCCGCGCCTGCCGCCGCTCCTTCTCGACGGCACGGCCTTGCCGGGCGAGGGGGGCGGGTGATGCGGGGGAGCGTCGCGGCACGGTGTCCGGTACGTCGGACAAGCCGGCCGTCGGCGGGTACGGCTCCACCAACCGGCCGGTGGCCCACTCCCGGGCGGCGTCCGGATCGGCGAGGACGGCATGCAGCGTGGCCGCCACCTCCCGCTCGACACCGTCACCGACCGGGTGACCCGCCCGCGCCGCCGCCCGCCGCACCCCCTCGCCGAGCCGCAGCGTCTCCACTTCCTCGGGCCGCTGCCGGACGAGGAGATTGCTCGCCCAGGCGGACAGGCTGGGGCGCCGCAGCTTGCCGATCCGCTCCGCGAGAGCGCGGTCGCCCTCCGGTCGGCCACCGTGACCCAGGCGACCAGGGCCGCCGTCAACAGGCCCGCGACGAGGACGTGTCCGCCGGCGCACCGGCACTTGTCCCGGAGCGAACAGCGGCCGCGCCGCCCTCGTCCAGTGCGCTCGCGGGCACCACGGCATGCGCTCCTGGGCAAGGTGAGTGCCGTATCGGCACCTAGCGTCACTCGGGCACCGAAGGCACGGACCGCAGGAGGCGGACATGACCACCAGCTCCCCGCACGTGAGCAGCCAGCCGTGGCTGCATCAGAAGGGCGAGATCATCCAGGAGTTCGGAACCGTCAAGCGGTTCCCGCTGGGCCTGTCCCACGAGACGCGCATGTACTCGTGTCAGCGGCTCAACAAGGTCCTGGCCAACACGCAGATCCTGTACGGCCTCTACAAGAAGCACCACTGGCTGATGCGCGGGGCGACCTTCTACCAACTGCACCTGGTGCTGGACAAGCACGCGGGGGAGCAGCTGGAGCTCGTCGATACCCTCGCCGAGCGGGTGCAGACCCTGGGCGGGGTCGCGGTGGGAGACCCCCGGCACGTCGCCGAGATCACCTCGATCCCGCGGCCGCCGGACGGCGTGGAGGAGGTGCCGGCCATGTTGTCGCGGTTGCTGCAGGCGCACGAGACGATCCTGACCGACGCCCACGACGCGGCGGCCCGCACGGGGGAGTTGGGCGACGACGGCACCAACGACGCGCTGGTCTCGCAGGTGATCCGGACCGGCGAACTCCAGGCGTGGTTCCTGGCGGAGCATCTGGTGGACACGCCTCTGGTGCGGGCCTGAGCGCGGGTGAGCCGTCCCTCGCGGACGGCTCACCCCCCGTCGGGTGGGGCTATTCGGCCGGCAGCGCCTCCCGCATGGCCTTCGCGGTGGTCGTCGGGTCGTAGTCGTCGGGGACGCCGGGGACCAGGATGATGTCGCCCTCGATGTGCCGGGAGCGCAGCGGCGCGATCTCCCGATAGGCGGGCGAGTCCCACCAGGCCCGCGCCTCGGCCATCCCCGGGAAGCCGATCACCACCACGTGTCCGGGCCAACTGCCCTCCGTGACCTCGTGCTGCGCGGCGTGGACGAGGAAGCGGCCGCCGTAGGGCTCGAAGGTGGCGCCGACGCGCTCGATGTATTCGGCGATCTCCGGGTGGGGCGTGGCTTCCCGCAGGTGGCCTATCACGTAGGCAGGCATGGTGTCCTTCCGGTCGGTCGGGCTCCGTACGTCTAGATCGTGGCACGGTGCCGCGCCGGGGACGATTACCCGTCAGGTAACCGCGCCCGGCCACCTGTCAGGCGGTCACCCCTCGGACGCCTTTGCTCGTTCTTTACAACCCGCTCGGTCGCCGCCTCGTCTCTCCGCTCGATCCGTAACCGAGCCCGCCCCTTCTGCCGGGCGAGCCGATGAGAGAGAGCGATTCGATGCGCCGAACTGTCCTCAGTGCCACGGCACTCGCCTGCACCGCCGTGCTGGCCGGCACCGTGCCCGCGTTCGCCGACGGGGCGACGCCGGTCCCGTCGGCCAGCCCGACGCGCGCCACTCCCACCACCGCCCCGGCGCCCAGCGCCGAACCGACCAGGGCGCCCGCGTCCGCCCGGCCGAGCGCCGTGCCCACCCGGGTGCCCGGACGCGGCCAGGTCTCCGTCCGGCCGAGCGCCGCGCCCAACACCGGTGTGACGGAGGCCTCTTCGGGGTCCGGGGACGAGGGCGGTCTGATCGGCGGCGGCGCCGCCGTGGCACTCGTCGCGGGCGGCGCCGCGGTGTTCGTCGTGCGTCGCCGGCGGGCGACCGGAGCATGAGCCCGCTCTCCAGGCGCACCTTCGCCGCCGCGGCGACGGCCGCGCTCCTCGTGGGCTGCGGCGGCCCGGGCTCCCACCGGACCACGACCGGACGCGCCCAGGGGACGCCGCCGCCTTCCCCGGCCCCGGCCGGCGCGAAGCCGGCGCACGCCCTGGGCCGTTCGGTCCCGGTCGGGCTGCGGATCCCGGCGATCGGTGTCGACACCCCGGTCATGCGACTGGGTCTGGAACCGGACGGCACGATGCAGGTGCCGCCGGTCACGGCCCACGACCGGGCGGGCTGGTACCGGCACTCGCCGACACCCGGTCAGGTCGGCCCGTCGGTCCTCCTCGGCCATGTCACGGTCGGCAGCTACGGCGACGGCGTCTTCCGGCACCTCGCCCGACTGCGCCGGGGCGACCGGATCGTGGTGCGCCTGGAGAACGGCACGGAGGCCGGGTTCGCCGTCACCGCCGTACGGACGGTCGCCAAGGAGGACTTCCCGGCGGACGACGTCTACGGCGACGTCAACCGCCCGGAGCTGCGGCTGATCACCTGCGGCGGGCCCCGGAGCGGCAACGGCTACCTCGACAACGTGATCGTCTTCGCCGCGCTCGGCCCCGGCACGCCCTGACCCTCCGTCGGATCCCGGGCCGCGGCGCCGTACGCCGACGGCCCGGCATCCACCCCGCACGAACGCCGCACGCATGCTTGACGAGTGCCCTCACGACCATGGAGAGCGTTGAAACGGTCCCGCGACAAAGCAGCGTCCGAGCTGTTCGCCGCCCTCTACCCGCGCCTCGCCGGTTGGTGCCGCCGGCTCGTCGACGACGACGAGACGGCCCATGAGATCGCCTCCGAGGCGTTCACCCGGCTGTGGGCCCGCTGGACGTCCGTCGAGGAGCCCCGCGGCTTCCTGTACGTCACCGCCGCCAACCTCGTCCGCGACCACTGGCGCAAGCTGGAGCGCGAGCGCAAGGCCGTGCGCCGGGCCACCACGGAAGCCGCGGTCCGCCCCCACAACGAACAGGCGGACCCGTCCGTACGCCTGCTCGTGCAGTCGCTGCCGGAACGACTGCGCGTCCCGATCCTCCTGCACTACTACGCTGACATGCCGATCCGGGAGGTGTCCGTGCTGACCGGGCGCAAGGAAGGAACCGTCAAGGCCGACCTCCACGCGGCCAGAGAACTGCTCCGCGTCCACTTGAGGAGAAGCCTTGACCACACGCTTTGACGACGACCCGGAGTTCGCGCCCGACGACCCGCTCGCGGTGATCCTGCGGCCCGCCTCCGAACCCCTCGGCCCGCCCCCCGGCCGCTACGAGGCGATCCGCCGCGCGGCCGCCCGCCGCCGTGTGCTGCGCGCCGCGGCCGGGCTGGGCGCGACCTGCGCCGTGGCCGCCCTCGTCGTACTGCCCCTGCGCCTGTCGGCCGACGACGCACCGGCGCGGCCGGCGATCCCGCTGGCGCCGCCACCCCCGACGCGCCAGGTGACGCCCTCCCCGTCGGTGTCGCCCACCCGCTCGGCGGCGCCCGAGTCGCCTCGGTCCCGCCCCACCCACGCCCCCGAGACCTCCACCCACGCTCCCGACACCCCCACGTCCCGCTACCCGACCCGTCGTGCGGTCCCCACCCCCGCACCGTCGACGACCCCGAGCGCGGCGAGGACCGAGCCGACGGCCGGGGGCAGGGACACCGTCACGCCGGGGAGCGCGCGACCGTAGGCGGCAAAGCACCGTGCGACCGTAGGCGGCAACTCCGGCACGGAGCATCCCGGTTCGGTCATCGGCCGACTCCCCTTCACCTCGTGGACTCCCGCCCATTTGCCCTATGGCATGTTCTGGTCAAATCTGTCAGTCTTCCCGATGGTCGTGACTCCGTCCCCAGGAGGACACGGCGGGCAACTCCCCAGTGATCTTCGAAACCGGTAACGCGTAACCCGCGGCCGCCCACCGGCGCACCCAGGCCGGCCGGGCGGCCATCGAGCAGGCCGGAATCCCGGCCGCCGCAAAGGAGTTTCGTGTGAGATCGACCCCCCACAGAGCCCGCGTCGTGAGCGCTCTCGCCGCCGCCGCGCTGGCCGTCGTCTTCCTGCCCGGTGCCCCGGCCTCCGCCGCCCAGCCGGCCACGGCTCCCGTGGCGGCCGCCTGCACGCCGGCCCAGGTGGTGACCAACGGCGGCTTCGAGAGCGGCACTTCGCCCTGGAGCCAGTCGTCCTCCACCGTGATCACCAGCCGCAGCGGTCAGACCGCCCACGGCGGCAGCAGTTATGCCTGGCTGAACGGTGTCGGCAGCACGCACACCGACACGCTCTCGCAGAGCGTCACGATCCCGTCGGGGTGCAGCACCGCGACCCTGACCTTCTGGCTCCACATCGACACCACCGAGACGACATCGTCCATCGCGTACGACAAGCTGACGGCGAAGATCGGCAGTACGACGCTCGCGACGTACTCGAACCTGAACAAGAACACCGGCTACGTGCAGAAGTCGTTCGACGTCTCGTCGTTCGCCGGCCAGACCGTGAGCGTCGCCTTCACCGGGTCGGAGGATTCCAGCCTCCAGACGAGCTTCGTCCTCGACGACATCGCGCTCGACACCTCCGGCGGCACGACCCCGCCGGCGGACTCCACACGGACCCCGTCCGCGCCGTCGTACACCGTCGACCTGAGCAGCGACTCCAGCGGCACCGTCTGGACCGGTCACGAGAGCGCGACCTTCACCAACGCCTCCGCCACCGCGCTGAGCGAGGTGTACCTCCGGCTGTGGGACAACTACCACGGCACCTGCTCGGCCATGCCGATCACGGTCAGCAACGTCACCGGCGGCACGGCCGGCGCCCTCTCGGTCGGCTGCACGGCACTCAAGATCGCCCTGCCGACACCGCTGAACCAGGGGCAGTCCGCCACCGTCGGCTTCGACCTGGGCATCACCGTCCCCAGCGGTGCCGACCGGTTCGGCTACGACGGTGCCTTCAGCTTCATCGGCAACGCCCTGCCCGTCCTCGGGATCAGGGATGCCGCGGGCTGGCACCTGGACCCGTACACCAACAACGGCGAGTCGTTCTACTCGCTGGCCGCCGACTTCAAGGTGACCCTCGACCACCCCAGCACCCTGCTGGTGCCGGCCACCGGCACGTCGAGCGACACCCCCGGCTCCAGCGGCCGTACGGTCACCACCGCCACCGCCTCCAAGGTCCGTGACTTCGCCTGGGCCGCCGGGCCCTTCAGCAAGATCTCCGGCACCTCGTCCGGCGGTGTCCCGGTCAACATCTACTCCGTCTCGGGCATCAGCTCGTCGAGCGCGCAGTCGATGCTCTCCACCGCGAAGACCGCGGTGGACGCCCACGCGGCACGGTTCGGCGCCTACCCGTACGGCGAACTGGACGCGGTCATCGACAACAACTACTGGTTCGGCGGCATGGAGTACCCCGGCTTCGTCCTCGACCTGGTCAGCACCACGGCGCTCACCCACGAGATCGGCCACCAGTGGTGGTACGGGATCGTTGGCGACGACGAGTACACCAGCCCCTGGCTCGACGAGGCGTTCACCGACTACGCCACCGACCTGGCCCTGAACAAGACCGGCACCAACTGCTGGAACAGCGTCTCCTGGGCCTCCTCGGCGGAGAAGATCACCAACTCCATGGCCTACTGGGACGCCCACTCCTCCCGGTACTCCACCGTGGTCTACGGCTACGGCAAGTGCGCGCTGCACGATCTGCGGCGCCTCCTCGGTGACAGCACCATGGCCAAGCTGATGAAGGACTACGCCACTTCACACTGGTACGGCGTCTCCACCACGGCAGAGTTCAAGGCGGCCGCCCAGGCCGCCACCACCACGGATCTGACCTCGTTCTGGACCCAGCACCGTATCGACGGCTGACCCGGCACGAGACGGCCGCGGCCGGCGCCCCCCCGCCGCGGGCGCCGGGCCGGCCCCGCGGAGGTCCCCGAAAACACCCGACCGTTGTCCCGCCCCCCCGGGGCGGGGTGCGGGGAGGCCAGCCCG